>JAXHMJ010000005.1:982926-1310569 GCA_034521575.1 candidate division KSB1 bacterium | reverse complement strand
TACCGTAAACCCGGCAATGTTTGCCATTCTGCAAGCGTCGACCCAGTTCACCTGTGCCGCAGCCCACATCAAGCACAAAAGAGTCGGGCGGGACGAACGGAACAATATAAGGATTGTGTCCTGCATACGTGTGGATTTTTTTATCAAACATTACGGTTTTCATTTCCCCACTCTTTTTGTTATTTTTAAAACGTGGCGTATATGATTCTTTTCAGCCGGGGTGGAAACATGCCAGTTAAAGATAAGAAAAAGCACAATGATTGTCAAACTTGCAGTGATCAATACCGTTCCCTGCAGGGCGGTTGCTAATAATGCAGCCATGGTTGATGCTAAAAACAAACTGTACAGTTTATGCCATCCGGGATTCTTTAACAGACGATGGGCAAAAAAGACCAGAATAATGCTGTCGATCAGAGCGCGCAGACACCATGCCAGGGCAGCGCCGCTGATCCCGAATCGATGCACCAGCACATAAAGCAGCAAAAGATAAAACGGAATTTCCACTATGTGAAGTTTGGCGGTAAAGTCTGCACGGCCCGCGGCCTGAATCAGTGAAAAGGCAATCTGCGCCGGTGAATTGACCAGACATCCGATGGCCAGCCATTGCGCAACCTGGGTCCCCTTGTCTGCGAATTCGCTGCCCAGCCAGAGTCGCAGTCCGGGTTCAGCCAGGGCAATCAGAAGCATAGCAAGCGGGAACATCAGCGTGTAAAGCGCGCGCAATCCCTGCCGATATAACGCCCCGGCGTGGCTGAGGTTGACCGAATAGGAGGTGGAGAATGCCGGAAACAGCACACGCACCAGGGCTGTGGTGATGAGCAGGGATTTGCTCACCACTTCATAGGGAGTGACGTAAAACGTAACCGCGGCCATGGACAGCCAGGCGCCGATGAAAAAGCGGTCAAAGTACACCATCACCGGACCCAGGATGTTGCTGATTGACATCCATATGCCCTGCCTGAACATATCTTTGAGAAATTCAAAAGTTGTCTGCATTTTTCGCAGAGCGGGCAGCGAACGGCTGATGATCGCAGCGTAAAACAATCCCACCACCAGTCTGACAATGAGTAGCGCAAGGATGTACCAGGGAAGGGCGGACGTGAAATGCAGCAGCAACAGCGGTGTGCTGAACAGTAATATGCCGCTAAGGGAACGGGCTATATTGACAAGGCCGAATTTTTGAAAGGCTTCCAGCGTTCCCCGCAGTCCCGTGGTGGTGGTCACCAGCGGTACACCGGCGGCCAGGAGCAGAAAACTGACTCGGGTTTCCTGCTGCAGGGCGGGAGGGATGTTCAAAATACGCGATACAATGGCAGGGGCGGCCAGCGCCAACAGTCCGCCGGCGCACAGACCCAGCAGCAAGAGGAACAACAGACCGCTCCAGAATATCTCGCGAATGTCGTCCTGTTTGCCGTGTCCCAGTTTTTCACCGATCAGTTTGGTCATCACACGCGCCAGTCCGAGATCCAGCAGGCTGAAATATCCCATCAGCATCCATCCGATACTGAGAATACCAAACCTCTCTTTGCCGATGCCCTGAATGAGCAACGGGATGGCGATCAGGGCTGCGAGAAAAGGGAGAATTTGCCCCAGGATATTGTACAAGCTGTTACGGGCAATGTGTTTGCTTTGGTAAAGCTGTCCGGGTTCTGAAATAGAGTCAGACATATCAGAGAGTGTTCCATGTAAACGACAACGTCCATTGACGACGGGTGATGTCTGTCCGGTTCGCAGATTTCCCCCTTGAATAAGAGTATCCGGCTTTGATATGCAGGTTGAGCGCCAACTGAACATCAAGATACAAATCAAAGGACGTAGAGGGCATGTCCAGTCCTTCCCCGAACTTGATATACAGCGGTCCGCCGGAGATGACGGGATCGTTTATATCTCCGCCGGTATTGACACCGCTGTTCTCATATCGGACACTATGCTGAACCAAAGTCTGAATCTGAAATCGGTAGTGCGGCCGGTAGGACAAGTCCAGGATGGCTGTTTGTGTATGCGGACCGGTGGGGTAACCCATTGGAGTGCTGAAATGCTGGTAGCGGGTCATCGGTTCTTTGTGTGAATACACCAGCGGCCGGATGCGCACATATTCGGCGCCCAGATCCAGATTGGGCAGAGAAAACAGATCGATATGCTTAAAACCACAGAGCCAGGCGTATTTGTTGCCATAGTATCCGGTTCCCAGTTTTCCGGTGGTCATATCATCGATGAGCAGTTCACCGTAAAACCGGGTGCGCCGGGGGAGTTTCAAATTCCATGTGAGTCCCATGAGCGCGTTGTCCTGATCTCCGAGATAGTGCTCGGCGGAACGAAAAAACATAACCGGATTCAGATATCCGGGTTCAAATGTGCGGCCGGCATAGACAATGGATTCCTGGAGACCCAGTTCCAGCCAGTTCCAGGGGGAAAATTCGAGTCGGTGCGCGGCCAAATATTTGGTTTGTGCATTTCCGAAAAAATAGTCTGTGGTGTAATGTTTCAGCCAGGCGAGCATAGTCGTATATTTCAGGTGAGGCAAGGAAATTTGCAGTTTGATCTGGTCGTAGCTGGTGGCGGCGTCAGAGAGCATCAACTGTCCGGTGCGGCCGGGGCCCCACTGGTTCTTTGCTTTGCCGTACAGGATATCCAGATAGTTGTTGTGATAATTGATATAGGCCGTGGTTTCGTCATGGTACATTTGTCCTTTGCTGCCCTGGACAAAACCGAGACCAAAGTCTGTGGCATTGCCGCGCGGATAGGCGCGATCACCGTAATCCCGGGTATCGCGTACATCCGTTAAAAACGAAAAGGCTCCGAGTTGTCCCCACAGCATGACCCCGTTACCGTCGCTGAATTCGCGCTCTATGCCGTCCAGGGTATCGGCGGTTGCGTAGCTGCGGCTGCGGATGACAATCGGATTGCCGTATACCTGGAGAGGTCCGGTTTGAGCCGAAAACAGGTGCACACCGTCGCGGTAAATCAGATCGGGCAGCCAGGGATCGATACGGGACGATTGGGCTAACTGTGTCCAGCGTGTGGTGTTTGGCGCATCTTGCTGCGGCCAGTCCATATACCAGGCCTGTTTCAGTTGTTCGATCTGTTGCTGATCAATTGGTGTGAGTACTGCTTTGGGATCAAGGCGCTGCAGAGCGCTGATCATCTGATCCCGGGTCATGGGGCGGGTGCTGTTCAGGGCAGCGTGGATTTGTTTTTTGGTCTCCAGACGGTCCAACAGCTCATAAGCCCAGTGATTGAGCGGAACATAGATGCTCTGAGCCGCCGGATTTCCCATAAAAAAGTCGGCGAACAAACACAGGATCAGCAATGTTTTTATTTTATGGTTATGCATATGTTTGACAAAACATGACGGGTTCTCTGCCAGCTGAAAGATGTTTGGCCGCATCAGGATGCGGTTAAACCGATTTGTCTCAGTCCCAGTCCTGGTTTTCCAGCAGCTGCGCTTCCGGGACGTCGCGGAACACCCGGGCCGGTTGTCCGATGACGGTTTTACGGGCCGGTACGTCACGGGTCACAATCGCGCCGGCGCCGACCACGGCATCTTTTCCAATGACCACGCCGGGTAAAATAACCGCGTGGCCGCCAATGCGTCCGCCGCGTTTGACCGTGATTCCCTTGAAATGCTTAAAGCGTTCCCGGGTGCGGCCCAGAAAGTTATCGTTGGTGGTGTGCACACCCGGCGCGATAAAACAATAATCTTCAATCTCCGAATAGGCCGTGATATAACAGTTGGTTTCCAGTTTGCATTTTTTGCCTACCCGGGTTTTGTTCTCAATAGTGGCATTGCGGCCGATAATGGTGTATTCGCCGATTTCCACCTGTTCGCGCACGGCGGCGCCGTCCGCGACGAGATTGTGGCCGTGCAACCGGCTGCCGCGGTACACCACGGCGTGAGCTCCGATCAAGCAGTGTTCGCCCACGCGCGCCGGCTCCAGGTCCTCTTGTTTGAAGATACTGCGTTTGGCGCGCATCGGCTCTTTACCGACAACGCTAAAGTCATCGATGCGGGTATGGTCGCCGATTTGGGTTCCGGCGTGAATCACCACATGGTGACCAAGTATGCAGTTTTTTCCGATTCGAACATCATCTTCCAGAACCACAAATTCCTTTAGTTCAGTTCCTTCGCCAATATGAGCGCTGGGTGATATAACTTGTGTCATGTTTATCCTCGTTTGCGGGATCGAGTGAGTGTTTTTAGTTTGCTTCTGATACGCTGTGCGTCTCCGGACAGGGTTCGGGAAACGGTTTGCAGTTTCTGTTTTTCTTCAGATGCCTCATTCAGGTTGTTGTAGGTGTGATCGGCAAATGCATAAAAAATGCTGAACACAAATCCCAACAGCGTTAACGCGATCACAATCAATTTTCGCTGCGGAGCGCTGCGGAAAGGCGGCGGAACCGCCGGGTCCAGAACCTGTACCGTAGGCGTGTTGCGCGCCTCTTCAATTTTGGCCTGATAATACTGACGATTCAACAATTCCCATACGGTTTCCTGCACCTGAACATCGCGCTTGAGTTCTGCAATCTGAATAGCTATTTTGGGTACATCCAGAAACGGCACGTAAATATCGGTGGTATCAATATGCGACGAATCGCTGCCGATTTGCAGGTCTGCGTAGCGTTTTTTCATTTCCTTGAGTTCCTGTTTGGCGCGAATGAGCTGCGGATTTTGCGGTTTCATGGCCTCTTGCATCATGGAAATATTGATTTCCTTTGCGATGATTTGGGCTTTGAGCTGACCGGTTTGCTCAAATGACGCCTGCATCTGGTTTTCCAGAGACACCGCGCGGTTTTTCTGCTGAAATTCAGCCAGACGTTTTGTCGCGGATACAAGTTGTTCGTGTGTGTTTTCCAACTGTTCTTCAATGTAAAGACGCGAGTTTTTGGCCCGCGACACGCTTTTCTGCTGATTGAAGCGGTCCAGTTCTTCGACAAAGGCGTTGGCTACACGCGCGGACAAATCCGGATCACCAAGCTCGACCCGGATGGAAATAATGCCCTGCTTTGATTTCATAAATTCTGCTATTTTATACATTTTTTGTGTGCCGACGCTCACAGAGGAGAATCCCGCTATTTTGTATAACGGCAGGGTGTCATTGTCGCTGACAAAGGTGCGCTGCAGGATGGCGCTGCTCAGACTGCGGCTTTTTAAAAGTTCCAGCAGTAAATCCGTGGAAGAGGTCTGCTTGGAGAACGAAAAGCCGGGTAGATCCACGCCTTCCATCATGGACGACATGCCCGGGCGACTGTTTTCCTCAGGCGGCATCAATGTGGTTTCGGCTGTCCACTTTTTCGGCAGAACAAAGGTGAGCAGAATGGCTGCAATACACGTGATCAGTGTATTGCGGAGAATAATCCAGCGATAGTCCAGAAGGACCATCAGCAGATCGCTGAGCCGTGTTTCTTTTTGGGAGGGTTGTGTTGTTTGCATATTCATCAACCTGATTATTTTTCAGCAGCGTTACGCAATACCAGGTACACCGTGGCCAGTTGTCCCATGACCATGACAATGTCCTGAAATGCCTGCCAGACATCGACATCCTTTTTACGTGGAATCCAGATTCGGTCACCGGGATCCAGACTTTTAACTTTATTTTTTTCCAGGATCATCCCGGATAATTTGATGACCTTGGCGCGGTTTCTGGATGCATCCCAGGTGTAACCGCCGGCCTGAGAAATATAATAATTGATAGAACGTCCCGGGTGATAAAGCACACCGCCGGGTTGGGATACGCGGCCGGTCACGAACACAATCTGCGGCTTGGGGGGAATATGTATAGTGTCCCCGTCCTTGAGCTTAATATCTTCTGTGCTGCCCTGCTCAACAATCAGTTTCTGAAAATCGACCACAATTTCTTTGATATCGCGGGTGTTCTGTTTCATAACATAATATTCATATTCCGAGTCCGTCATGTCCGCGGCCTGCATTTTAGACAAGCGCTGAAATTCCTTGTCTTCCGGTATTACGGCCTGTTGTCGCATGAGCCTGGCTTCGCGCAGCATGGCGTTCGAGGTTGGTCCGCCGGCAGCCTGAATCACAGAACTGAGAAAAGTCGAATTTTGGGTGATGGGATACGTGCCGGGAAACTGCACTTCACCCTGGATATCAACGGTTGGTCCCATTTCCCAGTCGGGAATGCGCCGGATAAACACCTGGTCATCCGGCTGCAGGATGATAGGAGCGGTTTGTCGATTCAGAACATTCTGTACATTAAAAGAGCTAATTCCCGGAGCCTCATTCAAATCGATGGTGGCCACTTCGCCGCGCAGCAGATAGGCGCTTCGTGTTAGTCCGCCGGCCATAAGGATCAAATCGCTGACTCTGATGTTTTCCTGCCACGGATAACTGCCGGCACGTTTTACCTCTCCGTATATGGATACTTGCTGTGCAGGTGATTTGATCGTTTTGGCAAACACGTAAATACTGTCGTTGTTGCACAGAACCGGGTCTTCAGCCGGGTCAATATCCGGATAGGAGCCAAAATCAGCATATTGAACCGTTGCCACTCCATTGGCATTGATATTCTGTATTTTGATCTCTTCCCGGAGCGCAATATCCGTAAATCCGCCGGCCAATTTTAACAGGTCGCTCAAATGTTCTGTTTGCACAGGATTCAGTTCATAATTGGCTTGCCGGTTGATTTCACCGGCAATATCCACTGAAGCCTGCCGGATCGGCACATACAGCCGGTCGCCGCTCTGAAGGACAACGGGTTTGTGGCCGACCGGCCGGAGAATAAAGTTATACAGGTCGATGCGCGCATACAGAGTGTCCCGGCGGTACAATTGCACATTGCGGAGCGAGCCGTTGGGGGTCGGTCCCTGTGCCATGATCAGTAAATCAAGCACGCCGGCCAGAGCGCCGGCGGTATAATTACCGGGATTTGTGACTTCGCCGATGACACTGACTCCGATCTGTTTCGGACGCGCCAGCATCACGTCCAGGGAATAATCGCTGTAATATTGTTTGAGATTGCGATCGAGTTCGCCTTTAAAACGGTTCATGGTCATGCCGTTCACAGAGATGACCCCGATATTGGGAACGTACAGTTTACCGTCAGCTGTGACGGCGAGGTCAAACTCTTGCTGAACTTTGCCACCCATATACACGGCCAGTTGATCGCCGGGACCCAGCTGGTAATCTGAGGGGAGAGAACCGGCTGCATTGATTTCCGCTGTGCGGCCGCTGAATAAATTGGCGCCAAATCGCTGAAGATCGCCTTGGGGGGCGGCTGAAGCTTTTGATATTTGCTGACTCTCACCGGCACCGGTAACCGGAGTCTGCCCAATCTGCGATACATCCTGGCTGCTTTGGGCCAGAACAGACACTGCCGGCGCCAGCATCATCAGGGCGGTGAGGATGCGCTTTATCATAAAAGACCCTTGTTTTTATTGAAATATAGACAACCATACCGATTATTTCAATAGTTTATTGCAATATAATGAAATTTTTAAAGCAACGTAATTTTCTGTATGGTCGTTTGAGAATCAGTCCGGATCCGGCAGTAATAAATGCCGGCAGCTGCTAATCCGCCGTTTGCAGACATTCTGTTCCAATGGACTGTGTGACTGCCGCGGCTGAATGATTGCTCGATTAGAGTCGTCACTTTTTGCCCCATGATATTGTAAACGCTGATGTACACATTCTGCCTTTTTTCCAAATTAAATTGGATGTTGATATGGGTTTGGGCCGGATTCGGATAAAGACTCAGCGCGGCGCTGTCCTCACGGTCAACCGGCTCTGACACACCGCCGATCAGTTTGATTTCAGAGCCATAATTGCTTTCATTGCCCCACATGTCGATCGCAGTCACGGTGATATAATAGACAACACTGTCCTCAAAAGTGATTTTATATTGTGTTTCTTTGCCCACGTACTTGGAATTCGTGTAGCGTCCGGATTCGCGTCCCCAGTAGACTTTGTAGCAGAGAATATCATCGTTTTGAACGGGGTCCCAGACCAATGTAAGCGCTATTGATTCAACAGGAATCAATAGCAGAGAGGTGATGATTAGTATTTTCAACGTGTTCCGGAAGTTGATCCGTTTAAGCTGGTTAATCATGATATTTTCGCCATTTCTCATGTCTGATGTCGTGCTGTGATACCTTGTAGTTTAAAACCCGGGGGGAAATGCCCAGCAGTTTTGCCGCATCCCGCTGCACCCATTTTGCGCGCATCAGCGCGGTGACGATGGCTTGCCGTTCCAGTTCCTGAAGGTTCAATGTTTTGAAATTGGTTCCGTCGCGTTCTTCTTGCCTTTTTTCATGGGCTCCGGCCTCGAAATAGGCGGTTCCCGGCATGTTTAGAGCATGTGAAGCAATGGGTTTGCCGGGTTTTGCGATCAAAATCGCTCGTTCAAGCAGGTTGCGCAGTTCACGAATGTTGCCAGGCCAGTGATGATCCATAAGCATTTGCATGGCATTCCGCGTAAACGGTCTCACCTTTTTGCGCAGTTCTACTGAAAATTTTTTGCGGAAATATTCCGCCAGCAGCGGAATATCTTCTTTGCGGTCCCGGAGCGGAGGCATCGCAAGAGAGACCACATTCAGCCGATAGAACAGGTCGTTGCGGAATTTGTCGCTCTGCATCTGTACCCACAGATCTTTGTTGGTGGCTGCGATGACTCTAACGTTTACACGAATGTCAAGGTTCCCGCCGAGCCGGTTAAAAGTCTGGTCCTGCAAAACCCGTAATATCTTTGCCTGGGTGGACAGGGCCATGTCTCCGATTTCATCCAGAAACAGGGTGCCGCCGTCCGATTTTTCAAATTTGCCTTTGCGCAGACTGAGAGCGCCGGTGAACGCCCCCTTTTCATGCCCGAAAAGTTCACTTTCCAGTAAATGTTCATTCAGCGCTGCGCAATTTACCTTGATAAACGGTTTGTTTGAGCGTGGACTTTTGTTCTGGATCGCGGCCGCCACCAGTTCCTTGCCTGTGCCGGTTTCTCCATGAATCAATATGGATGCCTGGCTCTGAGCGATTTTGAGAATGAGCTGATACATATCCCGCATTTGCTGAACGCGGCTTATTTTGGGATAGTAAAGTTCAAATTTTGTATAAGAACCGGTGGTGTTCTGTGTGTCATTCAGATAATTGTCTTCCTGCGGTGACAGCTGCAGATCGTAGAGACGTTCTGTCATGTATAAATGAATCCTGTAATAATATAATAAAATTGTTTCTGATTTTCCTGAATATTTTCTGCTATATACGTTAATAAAAGCGTCATGCGTGAAGATATTTAATTCTTTTGTATCAGTTTCTCCGAAAGTGCATGTATTGCCGGCAAACGCTTTGAACGTTGTATTGTCATGTTTTACTTTATATTTTCAGTGAACTTTGTTATCTTTAGCTGTTATCGAACAGAGTCAGGACTTATGCGGAAACTAGAAAAATCAATATTCATGCTGAAAAAACTGCTCAAGGATATCGGAAGAGATGCTGATATTTATCAGCTAACTTTAGACGTTCATTCCCGGCAGTTGGGATATTATTATTTCCTCATGGATGAACAGGAATTGCTGAACGGACACAGTCAAAACTTTTTTTTCAATGACGATGGCATTCCTATCATTCCCAGTTATATCGATGTGAAAGACCGTCGAATGATCTATTACCCCATCTCGATTGGTCAATACGGCCTGGCGATTTATCATACGTATCTCGCAAGCGGAGCCGATGATGACCGGAAACGATTTTTAAATATTGCCAGGTGGTTTTATGATAACCGCATTCGGGAACCGGAACGCGGTACGTTTTGGCTGACCGACGTCCCGAAACCGGAATTTAAAATTAATGAACCCTGGCCTTCAGCCTTTGCCCAAAGCCGCGCGATATCCATTTTGCTGCGGGCGTTTCAGATGACGGAACATGAACCGTATCTTGACGTGGTAAAAGATGCATTGAACATTTTTGCAGTACCGGCGGATCAGGGCGGAGTGACCACCTTTACCGATTACGGTCCGTTTTACGAAGAATATCCCGCATCCTTCCCGACCATGGTGCTGGACGGATTCTTTTTTTCCATGTGCGGCTTGCATGAATATATGCGCGCCGTTGATGATCCGGAGCCTGCGGCTGCGCTTTTTGAATCCGGTCTGGACAGTATTAAAAAGTGGCTGCCGGAATACGATCTCGGATTCTGGATCCGCTACAATTACTGCAGGCAACCGTTTTATCCGGATCCGGATCCGGCGACTATAGGATATCTGCGACTGGTCAATACCCAGCTGCGTCTGTTTTATACCCTGACCGGGGATACTGTATTTCAAGAGTTTGCGGAAAAATGGCGGGACTATGACCGGTTTTTCAATATTATGAAAATGTACCGGATTAAATACCGGGCGTTGAAACAATTAGGACGGTTATGATAAGAGTCGAATATCATGGACCGGCGTCGTTCAAAGCGCCGTTCTGGTATGTCCTGCGCCAACTGAGCCGGATGACCGGTCTGGTCTTTGCTAACGGGGCAGGGGGGGATCGGGATGGCGTACGGGCCGAACTGTTTTACGGCAAGATGCCCGATTCATCCGGAAAACGCCGGCTGTGTATCGGCGCTGTTCCGGAATATCTGCCTGACAACGCCAATGTGCGCCGTGCAGTGGCGGACGGCAGTGCGCCGCAGAACTTGCCCCGTCGCATTCTTTATCTGTTCACGGGAGATATGCCGTCTTTTGAAGAAATATTGTACCTGGATGCAGACCGGCAGCCGCTGGTTAGTCATTCCGAACAGACCGTTTCCTGTACCTGCGATCTGATCGCAACTTGTTTTTACATGCTGAATCTGGAACAGGAAAACCGCACTGCGACCCGCGATGAACACGGACGCTTTCAACGTGAGTTTACACGAGAGTCGTCACTTTATGATATGCCGGTCGTGGATCGGATCGTCAGGCTGATCGAGATACTGCTGGTAGCGCCGAAAGTACCCGGGATTGTTCCATATCCCGCTATCTGGCCGGATCACAAACCGTTCGCTGTGGCGTTGTCTCATGATGTGGACCGCATCCGCACCTGGACGCTGCGCAAGGCACGCCGTGCCATCGCACCGGTCCTGAAATCGCGCGGCCTATCCGCCGTTCTGCCTGCTGCCGGTTATCTGCTGCGCTCGATGGCACGCCCTGAAAACTGGGCCGGTAACTTCAAAACCATCACCCGAATGGAATCGCAGTACGGTGCCGCGTCCACCTTCTTTTTTGTCCAGCAGCGGCGTTCATCCATTGATCCGGGTTATTCATTAACATCCGGTCGACTGCAGCGGGGTATTTCAGCGCTTGACAAGGCGGGGGCAGCTATTGGGCTGCATGGAACCTCCGGTGCATACAGGAATGCCGAGAAATTGCAGCATGAAAAATCCGGCCTGGAGCGGGTCATCGGGAAAACCGTGAACGGCTGCCGCCAGCATTACCTGACTTTTGATTCCGGGATGACCTGGCGGATTTTGCAGGACGCCGGGTTTTCGTATGATTCGACAGTCGGATTCTCGAATGCTCCGGGATACCGCTGTGGAACCGGCTTTCCCTATCATCCCTGGGATCCGGATACACAGCAGGAAATGTCCCTGATCGAAATTCCGCTTGTTTTGATGGACACGGTACTGTTTCTGGAAAGCAAACAGGGCCTGAGCGCGGCAAATTCGCACCAGGTGGTCTTTGACTTGCTGGAAGAAACGCGCATCAACCGGGCCTGCCTGACTGTGAACTGGCACAATTCCGATCTGTTTGCAGATGATTGGTCCGGATTTTCAGAATTGTACAGCACTATACTCGAATGGACTGCCGAACATAACGGCTGGTTGTGTACGCTTGATGAGTTGCATGACTGGTGGAGACAATTATGATTGATCATATAAAAGTGATAGCTCACAAGGGAATCGCAACTCTGCATCAGCCCACTGCTTTGGTGGAATCGCTGATCCTGAAACGCCGCATCCTGTGCAAATGGCCGCCGGTTTTTATCGTTGGGCCGCCGCGCTCGGGAACCACCCTGTTGTACCAGTTACTCATGTCTGCATTTCATTTTTCCTATATTCCCAATATTTCAAATACCTGGTACATGATGCCGGTAACGGCTGCCAGGATGGGACGGTTGTTATGTCCGTCGTATTCTTCCAGCTTTTCCAGTGTGCACGGTTATGAAAAAGGCGCCATGGCGCCGAGTGAGGCCGGCAATATCTGGAATCGCTGGTTTCCTTATGAAAAACGCGAGGGATTCAATTATACACCGGCGCATTATTTGTCAAAACCGGCGAAAAACCGTATTGTTACATTCGTTGCCAATGTTGAAAACATGTTTAACGCTCCCTTTTTGACGAAAAATGTGAAAATGAGTGTTAGAATCCGACCTCTGCTGGAAATGTTCCCGAACGCTCTGTTTGTTCATATGCAGAGAAATCCGGTGCATTCCGCCGCTTCGCTGTTAAATATCCGCAGGAAAAAAGGTAAATCCTGGTGGTCGGTGATGCCGAAAGAGTATCCCGAGATAAAAAAAATGTCCGAACTGGAGCAGGTGTGTCATCAGGTCTATTATACTGAAATGAATATCAAACGCGATCTGCAAAAAGTAGAAAACAACCGGCTGCATGAGGTGAATTATGCCAAGCTGTGCACCAATCCGGTTCAAAAACTGGAGGCGATCGGTAAATTTTTGACCGGGCATGACATACCGGCGGACGCGGATTTGACGTCTATCCCCGAATCGTTTCCGCCGTCCCGCCCCTTAAAGGGCGAGCATATTGAAGAAAAAGAACTGGAACAAATACAGACCATATTGGATCGGATTATTGAAAAATAAAGAAAACTATCGAGAGTTTTGCCGAAACAATCCTGCCGTCCGGCTGTTTTCACAACCCTGGTGGCTGGATGCTGCCGCCGGAGCCGAGAACTGGGATGTGGCCCTGGTTATGCGTAATAACCAGGTTGCCGCTGCGCTGCCTTTTTCACGGCGACGTCTGGCGGGATTTCAGGTGTATAAAATGCCGGAATTGACGCCGTGGTATCATATCTATATTGATTATCCGCCGGAGCAAAAGATGACCCGGCGGTTGTCCTTTGAAAAGGATATTTTAAGCGAATTGATCGAACAGCTTCCGCCGTCGCCCCGGTTTATGCAAAAGTATTCGTATGAATTAACCAACTGGCTGCCGTTTTACTGGAAAGGTTATAAACAGACCACTCGCTATTCCTATATCATTCCGGATATTTCGGATACGGATGCGGTGTACAAGGGATTTCGCAACAATATTCGTCGGGAAATCCGCAAGGCTGAGCGCCGGCTGGAGATCAGACCGGAGAAGAACCTGCAGGAATTTTACCGTCTGAACAAGATGACCTTTTCTCGTCAAAATGAGACACCGTCTTATTCCTTTGACTTGCTGAAGCGCGTTGATGATGCCTGTGAGCGTCGGGAGTGTAGAAAGATTTGGGCGGCCGTGGATGATGAGGGACGCAAACATGCCGTCCTCTATCTGGCCTGGGATGCGTTCAGCGCCTATTACCTGATGGGCGGAGCTGATCCCGAACTGCGAAACAGCGGCGCCAGTTCGCTTCTGATGTGGACTGCTATACAATTCGCGTCCAAAGTGACCGCGCAATTTGATTTTGAAGGCAGTATGATCGAACCGATCGAGCG
Source organism: candidate division KSB1 bacterium (assembly GCA_034521575.1). Classification (NCBI taxonomy): domain Bacteria; kingdom Pseudomonadati; species Candidatus Zhuqueibacterota bacterium. The sequence continues at coordinate 1,296,942 of JAXHMJ010000005.1, read as the reverse complement.
CTTTGTCCGCGGTTTCGGAGCCCGACAGACGCCGTATTTTGTTATCCATAAAAAGAAATTCCCCTTTACTCTTATCTGACCGGGACACGCATGCTCAAGATACCTGTCATTAAATCCGATTTCACACGCAATGTGGTCAAACTGTTTTCCGGCACTGCGTTTGCCCATGTTGCGACCTTTATTGCCACGCCCATCCTGACCCGGTTGTTCACCAAGGAGAATCTCGGGGACTGGCAGATTTTCATCTCTACCATCACCACCTTTGGTGTGATTGCTTCTCTGAAATATGAAATGGCGATTGTTCTTCCAAAAGAGGATCGGGAAGGAAACGACCTCGCGCTGTTGTCACTGTTGGCTCTGCTGTTGTTTTCTGTCTTGTTTTCAATGGTGCTGCTTTTTCTGGGCCCTGACCTGTTGCACTGGATGAACGCGGATTCCCTGCAGCCGTTTTTGCATTATATTGCACTGGGGGTGTTTCTGTTCGGACTCTGGCAGGCGGTGCAGTATATACTGGTGCGGCGGAAAAGGTTCGGCGTGCTGGCCCTGAACAAGGTGGTTCAGGTGGCTTCTACACAGGTGCTGGCTGTACTGTTCGGTGTGTTCTGGACTTCAAGTCAGGCATTGCTCATTGCACAGGTTCTGGGGTACCTTTTGGCTTCCGTGATCATCCTGCGTATGCATCTGGTGGTCTACAAAACCCGGCTTGCTGATCTGTGGCGGTTGGCCAAACAGTACAGGAAATTCCCGACTATTAATACGTCGATGGTTTTTCTCAACACCCTCAGTCTGCAGCTGCCCGTGTTTATGCTCAGCCGCTTTTTTGGTCCCGAGATTGTGGCGCTGTATTCCATGGCAGACCGGATTGTCAATATACCGCTGTTTATGGTGGGACGGTCGGTTCAGCAGGTTTATTTCGCCAGCGCCTCGGAAGCCATGCACAACAGCAAGGAAGCCCTGATCGGGGTCTATAAAAGCACGGTGCAAAAACTGGCATTATTTGCAGTCATTCCGCTGTTGTTCATTCTGCTGCTGGGTCCGCAGTTTGCTTCTCTTTATTTCGGCTCAGATTTTGCAGAAGCTGGTGTTTATATGCAGATTATCACCTTTTGGATGTTTTTCCGGTTTATCAATTCACCCATCAGCTCTACATTCAGCATTATCAATCGGCAGGAAGTCGGGTTTTATCTCATTGCGGCGTCTCTGATTCTGCGGCTGCTGGCTATGTTTATCTTTAATCAGACACCGCGGTCCATGCTGCTGGCGCTGTCCATTACGGCTGGATTATTTTACCTGTTTTATAATATTTCAATTTATTATTTTATCAAACATGCGGAAGATTATGATCAGTAAAATTGCTTATTTTTTGGCGGGCTGTTTGGCCGGACCAGCATTCCGTGACTCCCAGTTTCCGGCTGGTAAACTGCTCAAACAGGCTGTACTGCAGAAAATCCGGCGTAAAAACGCTCATGTGCCCTGGCCGGTACATCCGTCGTCCGTGGTCAAATCGCCGGAGCGCATTCAGCGCGGCAGCCGGTGTCCCGGACTGTCGCCGTTTTGTTATCTGGATGGACGAAACGGCATCATGATTGGCGAGAATACCTGGATCGGTCCGCGCGTCAGTGTGATCAGCATGAACCATAATTTATGCGATTACCGAGAGTATATTAAAGCTGAACCCATCCGTATCGGTCGGAACTGCTGGCTGGGAGCGGGCGCGATTGTTACCGCCGGTGTCACTTTGGGTGATCATACCATCGTCGGAGCCGGCGCCGTGGTCACACACAGCTTTCCCCAGGGCGATATTCTGATTGCCGGCGTACCGGCCCGAATTGTACGGCAACTGGATCACTATAGCGGGGAGATGAATGATGCCGAATCATCGTGATGGCTGGCTGTGGCTTGTATTTTTTCTGCTGTCCATATTGATTCTCTCAGGATTTTATGCGGTGTTCCAGGCGTTTGGCTGGTCGCCGGAGCCGGATCGCATTTTTACGGAAATTTTGTTTCAGGGACGGGATGCTGTAGACCTGTGGAATCCGGATGCCTTTATGGGGCTTCCGGTTTACAGCGACACCAACGGCATCGCTTCATTGAGCATTCCTGATGCCTTGCTTTATTCTCTGCTCACGCCGCTGTCCGGTTTTGTCAATATCTATCTCCTCTATATTCTCTTGAATTTTTTACTGTTTGCCGCCGGGATTTACATGCTGGGCCGGCGTGTTAATCTGCATCCCCTGGCCGTGCTCATAACTGCCTTGCTTGCTTACAACCTGCCCGGATTTTTATTAATGAGCGGAATTGAATACGGGCGTCATCTGTTGGCCGTATCGCTATTGCCTTTGTTTCTTGTTTGTCTGTACCGATTGTTCAGCCATCTGCGTCCGTGGTCCTTTGCCGTCTGTACTCTGGCGCTGGCGGTTCTGCTGCAGCGCGGCAGTGTGCCTGTCATCATTGTGACCCTGTGGTCCGCCTTGTTTCTGACTGTTGCTATGGGATTATTTAAAAAACTGCCGCTGGTGCGATTGCTGGGAAAACTTGTCCTTGTTCCGGCCTTGTTTCTGAGTGCGTTGCTGCTGTCCGCTTATACCTGGCTGCCGGTGCTTGAATATGTGGGCGCCGCCGTACCGTTGCATGAGAAACTGACTGTGCTTCCGCTACAGATCGTCAGTGTACTGCTGCCTTCTTTGACGCAAAGTACGCATCCACATTTTTCATTGCCCCTGCTTTACACCGGAGGGCTGCTTTATTTTTTCGGCCTGATGCTCCCCAAATATAAAAAAGCAGGATTCGCCGTGGCTGCGGGGCTGCTGCTTTGTGTGGGGCTGCTGTTTACAGATCATTCGATGATCGCCATTGTCGCTTTGCCTCTGGTGTTTCTCGCCGGCAGTGTGTTGGGACTGGATGCGGTTTTGGCTCCGCGAGATAAAAATCAGTCGGTTTTTAAATCCTATGCCGTTATCTGGGGGATGCTGTTTGTCCTCTTGTTTTCGGCGCTGCTTGTTTTCCGGTCGCAGCTTTATGATGCATTTATTCAATTTTTTGGATTGTTGCAGCTAAACCAGAAAACAGTATTGTATTATCAGATACTGGAAGAGTGGGCGCTGCATCTGTTTCTGTTTGCGGTCATTGCGATTCTGGTCAGCAATGCAAGACGAATGAATCTGTATCTATGGAGCGGACTGGTGCTGTTTTTGCTTGTTGCGGATTTTACCTGGGTGAATTTTGAGAGTTTAAATGCCCTGCATTCGAATCAGGCGGAACCCGCCGCTGTCTCTAAAAGGGAGGATACGAATAAACGTGTTTTTAACTCTCACGCGTCTGCAGCGTCTGCAAGACTGAACATCACCGGCGGGGGCGGCAACTGTCTGCAACATTATTATGAAATCCTCAGGGAAACCGGTTATCATCTGCCGGACCGTCCCTGGATACGCAATCCTTTTTTGGCCAAATATTACCGCACTGTTTTTCGTCAGGGAGATGTGCTGGAACAGCCGGTCCCGGCGCAGCAGGTTATGCCGGCACGGCTTGTTCTGGATTATGCCTGTATGGATATGTTTAACGTGGGAACGATCATTTCAGCGTTGCGCATTCAGGATGCGCGTTATAAATTGCTGAATAAAAAGAGTCCATTTGTCTACCGCAATACAACGGCGCTGCCGTTTGCCTTTTTCAGCGATACCGTGATGGTGGTGTCTGATAGTAAGGCTGCGTTGGATAGCATGAAAAGCGCGAATTTTAATCCAGCAGTAACCGCGCTGTTATTCGAACCGCCGCCGTTGGCTGTGCATCCGCCGGACAGTATCCATATCACCTGGCATCGGCGGGATGCTTGTCGTTATCAGATGGACGTTTTTGTGGACCAGCCGTCCTGTCTGGTAATCAGTGAGAATTATTATCCGCGGGGTTGGCGCGCTTTTATTGATGGTCAGCGGGTGAAAAGCTATAGAACCAATGTTTGTCTGAAATCCGTGTTTATGCAGCCCGGCGAACACCGAATTGAGTTTCTCTATCAACCCCTGTCGTTCGTCACCGGACTCTGGATCAGTGGCGCGGCATTGCTGGCACTGCTGGTCGGGGCCGCTGCGCCCGGGGTGTCCCGGATACGTAAAAAATTAATGGCTGAAAAATAACTGTGATTGTTGTATAAAGGGCGCGAGAAAAGCGGGACCGGGGATTGTGCTTGAAGGATGAGGCTGCCCGATGAAAATCGGTTGTTTTCGACATTAGAATTAATTATGTTATAAAACACGGATAACTTTTGGTATCCATATTAACGACTTTTCATATTGAAACATGCATGAGGTGCATGAATGAGCATTAAAAAGATCAGTGTGAAAAATTTCAAGAGCTTTAAGAATCTGGAACTCGAGCTCGGAAATATGAATTTGATCATTGGCGCCAATGCGGCGGGGAAATCGAATTTTGTGCAGATTTTTAAGTTTTTACATGATATTGCAAAAGATGGTTTGGAGAATGCGATATCAGCACAAGGTGGGGCAGAGTATTTACGCAATATTACGTCCGCAGAATCAAATGAGTTTGTGCTTAGAATTGAAAGTGATGAAGATTCAAGTTCATTGTTTAATGCTTCCGGTGATTATTTCACCGAGGTCTTTATTAATAAAACTATTTATGAATTATCAATATCTTTTAATAAAAACAGTGATTTTGTTATTAAAAATGAATTATTGAACCACACAGTTGAATATGAACAAGTATACTTGGAAAATAATAGTGTAAAACCACTTAAATCTCTTGGCTCTGGAAATATAAAAATTCTTCGTACCTATAATGACATATCAATAGATATAAATAAACCAGATGAAGTAAATATCAAAAAAAATGATATTTTACTTTCATATTTAAATAGAAATGCATTGGATTCGCATGAGCTACTTATCCAAAATTCTTACCTTTCTCTATCTTTTATTAAAAATGTTTTTCAAAGAATCTCCATTTATGATTTTGATCCCAAACTCCCCAAAAAGGCCACTCCCATAACAGGCAAGGCAGAGCTGGAAGAAGACGGCAGCAACCTGTCCATCATTCTTAAACACCTTACAGAAAACAATGCAAAGCGGCGTAAATTGTACAATCTGGTCAATGATCTGTTGCCGTTTATTTCGGATCTAAGTGTGGAGAAATCTGCCGACAAATTGATTTTCAAACTGCAGGAAACGTACTCGGACCAATCCATTCCCGTCTCGCTGGTTTCGGACGGGACAATCAATATCACAGCCTTGATTGTGGCGTTATATTTTGAAAACAAACCCCTGGCCATTATCGAAGAACCGGAACGCAATATTCATCCGCATCTCATCGCCAAAGTTGCGGAGATGATGAAGGATGCCTCGAAGCAAAAACAAATTATTGCCACAACCCACAATACCGAAATGGTACGCCATGCTGATCTGGACTCGTTGTTGCTGGTTTCCCGGGATGCAGACGGGTTTTCTCAAATCACGCGTCCCGCAGATCAACAGCAGGTCAAAACATTTTTAAAGAATGAAATCGGAGTTGAAGAGCTTTATATTCAAAATTTGCTTGGGGGATAAACATGTCCAAAACACTGATGTATTTGTTTGTCGAAGGTCCGGATGATGAGAGATTTGTTGCGAGAATAGTAAAACCACTTTTAAATAAAAACTATGATGTACAGATTTTGCATTATGCATCCAAAAACAAAAAATGGATCGAGAATTTTATAAAATCAAGTCGATGGATGACGAGTATTATTTTATCTGTGATATAAATTCTACTCCCTGCGTAACTGCAAAGAAGCAAAAATTGGCTCAAAAATACAGGAATCTTGATCAGGGCAGGATACAAGTTGTGATCAAAGAAATCGAGAGTTGGTATTTGGCCGGATTAGCCGAGAAAAAACAAAGACAACTCAAAATAAAACCGTTCAAAGACACAAATGATCTGACAAAAGAACAATTTAATCAGCAAATACCAAATAGCTTTGATTCCAGAATTGATTTTATGGTAGAGTTGCTCAAAAACTATTCTATTGAAATAGCCCAAATAAGAAATAAATCTTTTTCCTATTTTATCAACAGAGAATTTTAATACTATAAACCCGATTGAAATGATTTCATCTGTCAAAAAGTCACGATAAAACAATGCAACAAAATTTCATCAAACGTGTCATCCGCGCCAGCGCCGGAACCGGTAAAACCTATCGATTGTCTCTTGAATACCTGTCCCTGTTGTGTCAGTACCGGCATCTGGGCTGTCAATACAAAGAAATACTGGTGATCACTTTTACCCGCAAAGCCACGGCAGAGATCCGGGATCGTATTTTTACGCATCTGAATGAACTGGTGAATCCCAAAGGTGAAAGTGAAGAGCTGCGTCGGAACCTCGAAAGTGTTCTCGGTCGATCTCTGAGCCGCGATGATCTGCATTTTCTGCGCCGGAGCTATCATGATATGCTGAGCAACAAGCACCAGGTGAAGATCATGACCATTGATTCGTTCACCAATACGGTGTTCAAATCAATTATCGCACCGTTTCTGCATATTTACGATCACGAGATCGATAATGTCATGGACGATGCGGTCAAAGACAACCTGTTTCATATGCTGCTGAACGACAGCGAGCTCTGGGAAGTGTTTCGGTCGTTCCTGGAACGCGGAGAACGCAAGACCATCCAGGCTTATGAGCAATTTCTCAACACCACCATCAAGCAGCGCTGGCTGTATCACATGATCGACGAATCCGGGGCTCGCGATTTTGAACACACGCCGCCGAAAGCAGACGCCCTGTATCAAGCTGTTCGTCAACAGCTAAAAACCCTGCTCATCGAGTTCCAGCAGCACGTGCTGAAATTTCATGCGGATGCGCGGATCAATGCCTTGTTAAAAAAAAATGCAAAAGACTTTTTCAATATTGAACCCGATACCCCCCTCGAACATCTATCTGACGAGTGTTTGCAGGCGGTGGAGGATCGTGATCATCTCGAGCAGAAAGGCCATCTGCTGTTTGATCCGTTCTGGAACGGTGGCAAAGTGTTTAGAGCAAACAAATACGCAGAAGCCAAAGATCATTTTTTATCAGCGCATCAGGAATTTGTTGCATCTCTTGCAGAGTATCTGCTTTGGATGCTGGCGGTTCCGGAAGAACGGGAAATCCGCGAATTGATCCGGAAAATCCTCCGGGAATATGACGAGCTTACCCTGAGAAATCGGGTGTTTTCCCACTCGGATATTTCATTCTATACGTATCGATTTCTCTACGATCCTGAACTGTCCATGGTTACCGATGATACGGTGACCAATGATTTTTACGAGCACCTGACCGCCAAATACCGGTTTATGCTGATCGACGAGTTTCAGGATACCAGTCTGATCCAGTTTCGGATTTTAATGCCCATCATCCGCGAAGTGATCAGCGGCGCCGGCATCAAGGAATACGGAGGCGTCATCGTGGTGGGAGACGAAAAGCAGGCCATTTACGGCTGGCGCGGCGGTGAGCGCGATCTGCTGTTGAGCATGCCGCGTCTGTTCAGTGGACAGCGATCAACAGCAGCTGAGGACTTCATTTCGCAGCGATGAACGCATCATCGACTTTATCAATCAGGTCTATTCCGATGAGATGCTGCATGCCGCTCTGACGGATTTCGATATTGACTGGCCGTATGAATGCGTGCAACCGCATCGCAAAAATGGTCAGGGATATATCGAATTGTGGCTGCGCAATTTGTCCGCCGTCGGCGATAATGAGCATGAGATCAATGATTATACGGCGACTAGGGAATTTGTTGAAACTATGATTTACCGCCGTATACAAACCGGCGAAATCGATCCTTCTCGATCGGCTGTGCTTGTGCGCCAGAATAAACAACTGGAACATATCGCCCGGATTCTGGATGAGCTGCAGGTTCCCTATGTACACAAGTCGTCGAATCCGATTTTCGAGCATCGGGCGATCAAGCCGCTGATGAAATTCTTGAAACTGCTGGTGTTTCAGGATGTCTTTGATTTATGCGAGTTTCTGCGCTCCGATTATGTGTTGTTGGATACGATGGACCTGAAAACGCTTTTGGACCGCGGACTGCAGGCCGGGGACAGGCTGTTTTTAAACGAATTGATGCAGCGGTGTGAGGATATACCGGCGGTCCGTAAAGCATTGCAATTGTTTTCCAAGCTAAGCCGGCAGACGGACCCATTGTATGTCGTCAAATGCATACTGGAACATTACAATGTGACGCAGCTGTTCCCGCTGCAAAGTGATCTCAAGAATATCAACCGCTTTGTCGAGATTACCACTGAGTTTATGAACAGCAGTCGACAGGTTCCCATCACCCTGCAGGGATTTACAACCTGGTGTGAGGACAAGAAAGACAGAGAGTCTCTGCAACAGGTCGCGACCGCGGAAATGAACGCAATCGAGCTGATGACGGTTCACAAATCCAAAGGCCTGGAATTCGATTCGGTGTTTCTGTATTGGGAGCTGTCGCCGCGCACGCCATCGGGCAGTCTTGATATTCATACATTGTATGACCTTGATCCGGAAACACTGCGCACGCGTAATTTTTTTATCACCCACAATTACAAGGGAATTGTGGAAACGACATCCCGTTTTGCGCCTTTGGAGGATGAGAAAATTCGTCGTGAAGCGATAGAAGAATTGAATGTATTGTACGTGGCCATGACGCGCGCCAGAGAGAATTTGTTCCTGGGATTGACTTTTAAGAATAAAGACGGCTTTAGCAAACCCAGGCCCAAATCAAATGAAAAGCCCAAACCGAAACCATCATGGGACACGGCTGCGGCTGTCGTGCGCTATTTTAAAGATGCCGGCGCTTTACAACGGGATGAATCGGATACAAAGATTGTCGGGCAATCCGGACAGATACTGCCGCCTGAACTGCCGGTGGAAACCGAAGCGGAATCGGTCCAGGATACTATTCTGGATAATGTTCTGGATATGAACCATGCAGACTATCGCGTCCCGGATCAGGAATTGCGGCAGCGCATCCGGCATGTCGATCTGAAAACCGCGTTTGTAGACCACCGCAGCGCGGAAAAAGGCAATATTATTCATTATTATTTATCATTCATCCGTCAGGACACGGATTCGCAGCGCCGGTATGCGCGCGAAAAAACCAGCGAGTATTACGGCAGTCTGGTCCCTCTAAAAGAGTTGAATGATCAGCTAAATCGGACCGAACGGTTCGTCGGCGCGCATCCCCGACTGTTTCAGGATTTTGACAGCCGCGTGTTTACCGAATGTACTCTGTACGCGCCGGACGGCGCCGAACTGCGTATTGACCGTCTGATGGTCAATACAGAGAAAAAAATCATCCGGATCATTGATTTTAAAACCGGCGCGGTGAGTGAAGTAGACCAGCTGGACCGCTACAAAGCGGCTGTGGCGGCCCTGCCTCAGGTGAAGCAGAACAACTATCGCATCGAAACCGAATATGTCATGATCGAATGATCACTCTAGTAAATGCGTGACCATACCGCTGAACAGTTTGGGTTCGAACCAGGTAGATTTGGGCGGCATGACCTTGCCCGCATCCGCCACCTGCATAATTTCCTGCATGCTGGTCGGATACAGACTAAACGCCACTTGATGCTCTCCGCTGTCAACCCGCCGCTCAAGTTCCCGAGTTCCCGAAATGCCGCCGACAAAATCGATACGTGGATTTGTGCGCGGATCATCGATGCCGAGAATCGGCGTGAGCACATGTTGCTGCAGCAACGCCACATCCAGACTTTGTACAGGGTCCTCGGGGTTGATTTGTTCGGATTTGACCGTCAAAAGATGCCAGCTGCCCTTGATATATACACCGAATTGATGTTTTTGCCCCGGGCCGTCAAATGTTACGCTGATCGGTTCGACATCAAATATTTTTGATAGCCGCTGCATAAATTCGTCTGCGTTCATGCCGTTTAAATCTTTGACCACCCGATTATAAGCCATAATATAAAGTTCGGTTTCCGGAAAGATGACCGCCAGAAAATAATTATAGGGCTGATCGCCGCTGCCGCAGTCCGGCTGCGTGTCGCAATACGCCGCCGCGGCTTCCGAACGGTGATGACCGTCTGCGATATAAAGCGCCGGGAGCGGGTCAAATGCGTTCTGCGCCTGGCGAACAAACGGCTCTTCGATTTTATAAAATTGATGCCGGACCTGGTTATAACTGGTGAAATCGTATACTTTATCACATTTGTCCAAAAGCTTGTGTTTCAAGGATGCCAGTTGATCCGTCTGGCGATAGGATAAAAATACGGGGCCGGTTTGCGCCTTGCAGGCGCTAATCAGCTGAACCCGGTCCTGAACCTTGGACGGCCGGGTATGTTCGTGTTTTTTGATGACCTGATCTTTGTATTCCTGCACCGATACGCAACCGACAAAACCGGTCTGTTCATGCTCTCCCATGGTCTGGCGGTATAGATAGAGACAGGGAGAGTCTTCTTTCAGTAAAATATAGTGCTGCCGGAATTGTTCGAGCGCCTTGCGGCCCTGCTGGTAGATTTGTTCCGGATCATCTGTTTCCAGATCGATTTCCGGTTTGATGATGTGAAGAAATGAATGCGGATTGTTTTGGGCCAGGGTCTGAGCCTGCTGCCGGTCGAGAACATCATACGGAGGGGATGCAACCTGTTCAACCAGCGCCGGATTGGGTCGTAATCCCTTGAAAGGTTTTATTATAGCCATATGGTCTCCATCTACAGTTGAAAAGGGGTGAAACTAGCCGTTTTTAGTTTACAAAGAATAAGCAACAAAATCAAGCTTTATGAGAGTTTTTTGAACCAAAAGCGGCAAAACGCCGCTGTTTTCGGACAATGTGCCAATCCGGTTTAAATGATAATACGCATCGTGGTGCCGCGGTTTGGATGCGAGTCCCGAATCAGCAGTTCACCGTGGTGGTATTCTTCAATAATGCGCTTGGCCAGATTAAGTCCCAGACCCCAGCCGCGTTTTTTAGTGCTGTAACCGGGTTTAAAAATGTCATATTTGAATTTGGCGTGAATGCCGCTGCCGTTGTCTTTGATATCAAGATAAACGCGTTCATCATCCAGGACACCGCAGGAAATGCCGATATGCCCCTGCTTGCGCTGAACCGCATCAATGGCGTTTTTGATCAAATTTTCCACCGCCCATTCAAACAGGTCGCGATTGATCGGCACCGGCGGCAGTTCTTTGCAATCGTATTCGATCGAGATCGATTTTCCCGATTGTGGCAATCGCCGGTCAAAGTAGCGCTAAATATCTTCCAAAAGCGGATTCAGACTCTGGATTTTTAACGCAGGCTGTGAGCCGATTTGTGAAAAACGTGAGGCGATTTTTTCCAACCGTGTGACGTCCTGGCGCATGTCATCGACTGTGGCGATCACGGCTGTATCTTTTGGCGCCTGCGAGCGCAAGAGTTCCAGCCATCCCAGTAACGAAGAAATCGGGTTCCCAGCTGATGCGCTGTTTCTTTGGCCATGCCCACCCAGATAAACCGCTGCTCGCTCTGCTTGATGCTCTGAAACCCGACAAAGGCCAGCAACACCAGCAATCCCATCGATGCCAGCGTGATATAAGGCAAATGCGACAGCCGGGTGATGTGTTTGGAATCTCCGTAATACAGATAATTGATCACCCGGCCGTTGTACTTTATCGGGACGGGATCATTTTCCTGTCCCATCTTTTTCATCATCCGTCTGACTTTATCGAGGGTCTCTGTGGAATGGTCAGTTTCCTCTATGGCCAGGCCTTTCCATGAGGACGGTTCCTTTTCAGCTGTGGTGAGGATGAGCGGAAAGTTGGTGCGTTGCGTGATGTTTTCAAAGACCCAGCCCAGGGCTTCCGAGTTCATAGGATTCGAGGCGACGCGCTGAATGGTGTTGGCGTAAAACTCGACAATATCGCGTGATTCACTGCGCAGTTCAGAGACCAACTGCTGGGTGTACAAAACAATGCCGATGATACAGGCGATAATCAGTACGTAAAAGACGCCGCGAAGCCGCGCGGATTTCATATATACTTTTTGTCGGAGTGAGTGTAACATGGCAATCCTCGTCAATCACTGGTAAATGTGGTATAGGGAAACGGCTTTCCGTTATAGACCTGCAGGGACAATGTAAACTCTTTCGGCTGTGTGGGACTGATATATACCTGTCGATTTTGCGTCAAAATCAGCAATCCGTTGGCAAATCTGTTGTTAAATCCTTTTATAGATCTCGAGTTCCATCCGGTAATTCGCGGAATAAAACGTTTTTTGTGAATGCGTTGAATGTCGGCAAGCGGGATGCGTGTGAAAAAAATACCGCAGCGGATGTACAGCTTTTTATTTTTAAATTTATAAACAGTGCTAAAGGCGGCGTGAAGAAAAATTCCGAATATCGCAAAGACCAGAATGAGAAACGGGAACAGATACAGCCGCACGCTTGAATTGATCATAAACGAAACCGCCAGAAACGGAATGCACAAAATGATCAGAACGGTGAGCAGCATTAAAATATACAACGTCGAAGGCCTGGGATGGTCGAGATATTCGGTTTGTTTTGTCTTTTTATTCATAGATTTCTTTCATGTTCTGTTCTTTAGTAAATTGCCGGGAGCCAAAGATGTCTTTACGGGCAATATCTTCAAATTGAGAAATTTTGGATTTTTGCTCCGGAAGGCAATAGCCGTTGTAATAAACGTCATTCAATTTCTGAATCAGTTCAGCTTTCAGTCGCGCGGCATTCTCCTGGCCGGGATAGTCTTTCGAATTTTGTTTGAACACAAAATAAAAAAACGACTGCACGTGTTCGGCTCTATCCGGATAGTCCAGCAGCAGATAATACAACTCGTACAGCCACAGCTGCTCACGATGGGCATTTTGTTCCGACCCTGTTTTGTAATCAATAATCGTGGTGCGCTCATTCTCGATACGCAGATCAGCCCTGGCGTTTATAAAGATATCGAAATTCAATCGATGCTCGTTCGCCCAAATCCACTGTTTTTGTGTGTCACCCACGGTGGGAACATCCTGTTCCGGATAAATGTGCAGCGGCTGACCGCTGAAACCGCGTTTATCCAGTTCGCGAAAGAATGCCGTGATCCCGTTCTCGATAAAGCGGCTGACAATGCGCTCCAGGTACAACGAGGTGTAATTGTGCGGCGATTTGTAGTAGTAACGGCTGTCTTTCAGTTCTTTTTTAATATACCGCCGGATCAAATCCGTGTCAATGTGACTGAAATCAAAAGTCAGAGGTTCTCCCGCCATGCCGCGGTCCAAAAGACTGAACCAGATGCGGTTGAGTACGTTGTGCACCATATTGCCCAAAATCCGATGCGATATTTCGTTTTCAACACGACGCTTGCGATCCTGGAGTCGGCCGATGCGTTTGAGGTAGAACGTAAAAGGATTGTCCAGCAGATCAATGAGCGCATAAGTGCTCAGTTGCAGGGTGCGCGTATCCTGCTGCGGATCATGCGGAATGCTGAAAAAGGAGCGCATTCGGGTCACATCAGAATCGACAGCAAATGTCATATCGGTTTTCAGCAGAGCATGATAGGCCGGGATCATGTTTCGGAACGGTTCCGCCTGGACAAGGGTTACCGGCGCATAGAGCCTGATTTGTTCGAGGAATGAACTGGGCTCGATGTTGTTTTCACTGTCTTTGCGGGTCAAGAGAACCAGTTCGGGAGTGGTGAGAACAAGACGCATAAAATAATATTTTTCCCGCTGCTGAATATCCTCGAATGTCTTTAATCCGATGATCTGACGCTGCTGCTCGGTAAACAGAAACGGTGTGCTGGGGGCGTGCGGCAGCTCTCCTTCAACCAGATTGAACACCGCCAGGGCGGAATACTGCAGGTTACGGGTGTCCAGCAAACTGGTAAAGTCCGTGCGTTTGCTGTCCACATCCATTTGTCGGCGCACCCGTTTGGGGGCCAGATAATCGAGAAAGAGCCGCAACATTCCCGTCGGAACCACAGGCAGGCGCGTGTCAGTGGATCGGAACAGAGTTTGCCAGTCATCAATCAGCTTGATGCGTTCGATGGATGCAAAATCAGCCAGGGTTCTGTAGAATAATTCGCGTTCCTCCGGGTTATCCGTCAATCGGCTGATCTCGAGTCCATCCGGCGTGTCAATGAGATCGATGAAATTCTGAATGGACTGCACACTGAAAAACCGTTTCAACAGTGAGAACAGATTTGTCAATACGGTGAGGTCAGTATTTTGAAACATACGTTCCTGCAGACAGTCGCCGTCTACATCCAGATAATGATAATCCTTGTCGATGGCCTCATAGCACATCTCCAGAACAGCTTGCTGCGTGGGCGGGGGAGCAAAATACGCATAGAATGCAGAGTCCTGCAGCGCCTGCAAGATCAGCTGCAGCGGCAGCAGGATTTTTTTTCGTTGCGGTTCGAACATCAGACCATCCAGTAAGGTATGCAGCGTATGCAAAAAGGGATACACCGGGGTTTCCTGAACCGATTGATACTGACCCACCCGGTAGTGACGCGGTGAGCAGTAGCGGGAAAAGGTCTGGGACAAGCGCGATTGATCGATAACGTGCCGTATTCCGGTTTGCCGGACCTCGCGCACCAGGGTGAGAAACATGCTGAACGCATCCCGGCATTCGTAAATGCGGATCGTTTGTGTCTGCCCCTGGAGGTCGCGCAGACTGAATGGCTTGACGCTCAGGGTCTCTTTGTCCAGCAAGTTTTCCGGAAGCTGATAAATCAGAGTGACCGCATAGTTGTGTCCAAGCAGCTGCTCGATCATGCTGCGTTCGAGTCGGGTGTAATAATACTGATTCACAAACGTGATCTGGCGGATATCCCGTATAGGTTCAGGGTCCAGTTGAGCCGGATGGTATTGAAAAATAGTATCCGAATATCCTTTCAACGTGATGAACGCTTGATATCGCTGCAGCAATTCCTCGAGTTTGTTCAGCATTTGGAGTTGCCACTCGCTGAGCATCAGTCCCGACGCTTCAAGCTGTTCGAGGATTTGCGGCATGTTGGTCAACTCTTCGTTCAGTTCTTCCCAGAGCGAAAAAAACTTGAGAGCGGTGTCAATGGACTGGAAATAGTTGGATATTTTAAAAAAATCCTTATCTTTATCTGTCAGGCATGAATAAAATGCCAGCGTGCGTTTTTCCTCTTTGAGAATCGGCCGGTCGCTGTGGAACAACTCATTTTTCAGCTCTTCCATGCTCAGAAACCGGACCCGCTCGAAATTCCATTCGGTCTGGTAGCGCCGCAAGCCCGCCATTTTACTGCTTTCAGACGGGAAAACAAGCAAGGACTGATCTGCTGACCGGGTCTGGACTGCGGAGTCGATGACCGATGCTGTGAATGGTATAAAGTTGTAATTGATGTTCTGCACAAGGTCTCCAGCTTTTTTATTAAATTATCAAATGAACCTCTGAAAAGCAAATTATTTGTCAAAATGAATAAAAAACAAAAGATAAGCGGGAACATTGAATGGAAAATGACGTCAAAGTGTTGAACCCTATTTTAACCGGAAAGGATTGTATATGAAATCTGCTGCTACTGTCTGGCTATTGAGTCTGGTCGTCTTGTTTACAGCTCACGCAAAGGAGAATCCATTGTTACAGGAATTTGATACCCCGTTTCAGGTACCGCCGTTCAATCGCATTCAGGTTGAACATTTTGTTCCTGCTTTTGAACAGGCGATAAAAGATCATAATCAGGAAATTGAAGCGATTGTTGAAAACACCCAGCCGCCCACCTTTGAAAATACCATTGCCGCTCTGGATTACAGCGGTGAAAAACTGAATCAGATCGAATTGGTATTTTATAATCTGCGTTCCGCGGATTCAAATCCGCAGATACAAGAAATCGCCAAAGAAATCTCTCCCAAGCTGTCCGCTCATTACGACAGTATTTTGTTGAACGCGGATTTGTTCAAACGTGTGAAAACCGTTTACAACAAAAAAGATAAATTTGATCTGAACCGCGAACAGGAAACGGTTCTGGAAAAGATCTATAAAGATTTTGTCCGCGGCGGGGCGGATCTGTCAGAAACGGACAAGGATACCCTGCGCGATATCAACCAGCAGATGTCTCTGGCCACCATCCAGTTCGGTGACAATGTGCTGGCCGAGACGAATGATTTCCAGCTGATACTGGAGGAAAGCGACCTGGACGGTTTGCCCGAATGGCTGCGCAGCAGCGCGGCTGAAGCTGCAAAAGACGCGGGACACTCTGGCAAATACGTGTTCACCCTGCACAAACCCAGCTGGATTCCGTTTTTACAATACTCGGAGCGGCGTGACCTGCGCGAAAAACTTTACAAAGCCGTAATGATGCGCGGAGATAACGGCAATGAAAATGATAACAAAGGCATTATCCGCAATATTGTCAATTTGCGCGTGCAGAAAGCGCATCTGTTGGGCTATGACTCGCACGCCCATTATGTCCTGGACCGCAATATGGCCGGTCAGCCCGAGCGTGTGTACAGTCTGCTCAACAAACTCTGGGGCGCGGCCCTGCCAGTGGCCAAACAGGAAGCTGCGGACATGCAGGCGATGATCGATGAACAGGGCGATGATTTTAAGCTGGCGTCCTGGGACTGGTGGTATTACGCGGAAAAAGTCCGGCAGCAGAAATACGCCCTGAGCGAAGAAGAATTGAAACCCTATTTCAAACTCACCGCCATGCGCGACGGCGCGTTTGATCTGGCCAACCGGTTGTTCGGCCTTGAAATTCGGCCTCTGACCAGCCTGCCGGTGTATCACGATGATGTGGAGACCTTTGAGGTGCTTGACCGGGACGGCACGCGGCTCGGGATCCTGTACATGGATTTTTACACCCGCGCCAGCAAACGCGGCGGCGCCTGGTGCACCTCGTTTCGCGAACAGATGAAAGTGGACGGCGAGCGCATTCTGCCGGTGGTGTCCATTGTCACCAATTTCCCCAAGCCGTCCGGAGATACGCCGTCTTTGCTGAGCTATGACAATGTCGAAACCCTGTTCCATGAATTCGGGCACGGACTGCACAACCTGCTGTCCCAATGCACTTATCCGCGCGTATCCGGCACCTCGGTGCCGCGTGACTTTGTTGAATTGCCGTCCCAGATCATGGAAAACTGGCCGGCTGAACCGTCCGTGATCAGGAAGTACGCCTGGCATTACAAAACCGGCGAACCCATGCCGGATGAACTGATCGCCAAACTGGACAAGAGCAAGCATTTTAATCAGGGGTTTGCCACAGTCGAGTACCTGGCAGCCTCATTCCTGGATATGGATTATCATACTCTGGAAAAACAGCAGGAGCTGGATGTAAACGGGTTTGAGGATCAGTCCATGAAAAGCCTGGGACTGATCGACGAGATCATCCCGCGTTACCGCAGCACCTATTTTATGCATATTTTCTCCGGCGGATATTCCTCCGGGTATTACAGCTATATTTGGGCCGAGGTGCTGGACGCGGATGCGTATCAGGCATTCAAGGAAAACGGTTTGTTTGACCCGGAAACCGCTGAAAGCTTTCGTAAATATATCCTGGAAACAGGCGGCTCGGATGATGCCATGGTGCTGTACAAACGCTTTCGCGGCCATGAACCGACGATTAAACCGCTGCTGGAGCGGCGCGGACTCGAATAGTCCGGATCACCAAAGAAATTTGACACAATAGGTATATGACAAACAACCATCGCCCGGGAGCTTCCGGGCGATGCTGTTTAGGGGTATTCTTGAGAACAATGGCGCCGTTACGAAAGATCAATATTTTTATTCTCAGGATTTCTGCATTGACTTTTAATCCTGTCCGGGCATCATCTCTACACCCTCTCGGGCCAAAAAAATCATTTTGGCACGTCATTGCTCACGAAACTTTGTTTTGTGTCGGAATCACGCTGCTGCTTGGCAATCAGGCTTTCCGTCTGCTCAATGGCCTGATCAACCGTGGAAATGACTTTGGATTTTTCGGGTTTGGGGAACCAGGGAATAGTGACCGTTTCCAAATTGCCGACTGTGAGCATCGGTATCGCCTGCTGAGCACCAAGAACCGAAAAGTCGAGTTGTTGAAGGGCGTAATAAACGAACTTTGGCACAAAGCTTTCTGAATCTGGTTTGAGCGTAATCGTAGTTTGAGTTGCACCAAATGCTGCTTCTTTCGGAAGTCTCGGGTAGCCAATTGTACCTCTCGCCCCAATAACGATTGTCCCGGGTTGGTTTAGGCGCTTGAAATGTGTTGAATATGCCCAAGGACGGTTGCTTTTATCTGCTGAATAGATCGGTAATCCCTCACCTGTGCAGTCCTTCTCAATGATCGTTTCACCCATGCGAAGTTCACCGACTCTCGGGAGAATAATATTTTCAAAGGCTTTCATCGGAGATACCCCAATCCTTTCAGAAACCCGTTCAATTCCTCAATTGTCTTTTCCCGCTGCTGTTCAAGCTTTCGGCTGCTAATCGCGTATTTATTCCAGAGGTTTTCAACTCCCTGAATCAGTGCCCGTTTTTCCGTGTTCAGATACCGCTCCAGTTCCCGGCCGCCAATGTCGTAAAGCTTTTTCAAAATTAAAAGTTTGGCTTCTTCATCGGTCAATTGGCCGCCAATCTCCGCCAGCAGGGCATCTGTTCTGTCAATGCGTGCCTGAAGAGCTTCCTTGTCTTTTTGCAATGCGTTGATTTTCCTCTTATCCGCTTTATTGTTGGCATCCAGATCAGCAATCTGTTGTTCCACCTTCCGAATCAGCTTCCGTAAACCCTTCAGCGCCCAGACGTTTTAATTCAAGTTTCAGTATCAGTTCGGTAGTTTTCTCTTTCAGTGCGGCTTTGGCGTCTTTGATTTTTTTCTCGATCGATTTGATGGCTGCGTCCTGTTTTATCAGCTCATCAAGCTCTTTTTTCGCGGATGCGCCGGCCGTATCCTTCAAATCATCAATGAGCGCCTTCAACGCCTTTTTGATAACCGTGGCGCTGACCTTCTCGTCTTCATCCGGCTCATAGGCGGCTTTTTCTTGTGCAGTTTCAACAATCTCTGAGGTATCTACCAACCGGCTGTATTTGGGAATTCCAGCTTTTGGGTGAAAACGGTGTCGATCTTCTCAATGTCTTCCGGCCGCAGTTTGTTTTGATTCTTACCCTCGGCAAATTCACGGTCTGCGTTAATGAACAACACGGTGTTTCGCAATTGATCCGGTTTGTTTTTGTTGCAGACCAGCACACAGGCGGGAATGCCGGTTCCGTAAAACAGCCCCTGCGGCAGACTGATAATCGCCTCGATGACATCATCATTGATAAATATTTCCCGAATCAGCTTTTCCTTACCGCCACGAAACAACACGCCATGCGGCATAATAGTGGCCATGTGCCCATTGCTTTTGAGGCTGGCCAGCATGTGCTGGACAAACATGAGATCGGCTTTCTTACCCGTCTCAGGCGCCCACTCCCGAAAGCGATGTGTAAATTTCATGCCGGCTCGACTGTAATTCTGTGAAAAAGGGGGATTAGCAAGCACACGGTCAAATTTACGAATCTGGCCATTCTCCAGTATTTGCGGATCCTCCAGCGTATCACCGTTTTCAATGGTGAAACGACTGATATTATGAAGAATCATATTCATATTACAAATCGGGAACCGTATTCCCATCCTCATCTACCCAGGTCTCATGCCACCGGGCACGTTTCGGCACATAAAAAGTCTCACCATAGGATGTTTTATCCTCAAGCAGTTCCTCTAACAATTCAGGCTGATCCTTCAAATGCGCAAAAGTATCATGGCGCAACTGCTTCCGCTTCCGATCAAACTCATCAGACAAACGTTTAATAAACAACATACCAAAAATGAATTCCTTAAACTCCAAAGCATCCATTTTCCCACGCAAAATATCAGCCGCCTTTAACAGAAAAGACTCAAGCTGGGAGAGAGTAATTTTTTTTTGTTTCAATCCTGACACCCTTTGTTTTTATTTATATAACCGCCATCACCGGCGGGAATGGAGCGCAGCGGAATTGCCAGTACGGTGCAGCACCTCGTTGAACCAAGCCCGCCCAGAAAACGGGCGGGCACTTTTGTCTAAAAATTGCAGCCATCGTGAACCACAAACACATTATTTAAAAGGAGGTTCACGATGACTGACTGGCGTACACGTATGACTGAAGACATGCAACTCAAAGGTACCTGCCCCGTGAGATAGACTAGCGTCATAGATTTTATTCAGAATCAGTTGAACGCTTTAGATATTCAATTTTTGAAAATATTATATCTCACAGGGTAAATCGGAACGAACAATTGAAATGTACATTCGTTCTATTGCTCAACTTTCAACACATTACCAAAAACCACCTGATCAAATCACCGAAGAGGAACTGCGCCAATACTTCCTCTACAACAAAACACATCGAAATCCAAAATGGATATTCCCGGCACCTGGCCGTGGTGGAAACGCTATGCCAACCACTGATAAACCTATTCCTTTGACAAGTATACAAATTGCTTTCAAAGAAGCCAAGGATGCTGCTAAAATTGCAAAAAAAGAAATGGGTTTGTCATATCAAACCAGTTGGAAACGGACAATCAGCTCTTAAGGGGGGTGGGATTATATCTTTTAATTTCCTTTTTCTTTTCAAAATAATCTATCCCACCCCTAAATACTTGGCACCATACATCATGCGTGTAGCCATTTCTGACAAAAACATAATAAACTTACAACATGGCAAGGTAACATTCCGCTATAAAGATGCTCAAACAGATACCGTGAAAACCCGGTCACTGGATGCCAATGAATTCATATATCTGTTCTTACAGCATATTCTTCCAAAAAGCTTTGTAAAAGTGCGCTATTTCGGAATATTGGCCACCAAAAAACGAGGTGAATTGGCATATGTCAAAGAACTGATCGGTGAACGTTTACAAACAAATATTGATGATTTAATCACAGACGATAAAATCATGAAATGCCCTGACTGCGGACATGCACTGATTTTTGTCGCGGAAATCCCGAAAAGAAGAGGACCTCCAAACATTGGGCTTACAATCTCAAAACTTTAAAAAATCATTTTCAATGACATGGGTGACGTATGTCTTTTATATTAGAAAACAGTAGTTTTGCCTTGTTTACAGCTTGTTTTGAACCTTGCTCAGGATTTGATACGATTCATTTTTCTAAGGGATTTTTTCCGAGATATATTTTCTGAACAGTTTTTAACTGTTGTGTAGAGTGCGTTCCCCAAAATGTAAATTCCATTAACTTACAACTCCACTACTAAAACTCGCTGCGAGTCGTCAGGGCCAAGTCCAACCCCGCGTTCGCATATCGACCTTCACTGCGTTCAGGTCGAATGCAACGCTTATTCGTTAGGGCTGCCTTACTGCTTGATCGATTAAGTTAATGAAGAAATTATTTCGATTTGCAGCATCACATAAATCTTCATTGGTTTTCAGTGTTCTTTTTCTTTT
Organism: candidate division KSB1 bacterium; assembly: GCA_034521575.1. Lineage (NCBI taxonomy): Bacteria > Pseudomonadati > Candidatus Zhuqueibacterota bacterium. The sequence goes on along the minus strand of JAXHMJ010000005.1, from coordinate 1,275,564 downwards.
TTTGATTTTGATTTATCTTTTATTAAATCAAGTATCCTTATATTCAATGTATCATTGCTTGATTTTACTCCCATTGTGGGATTGATGGAATTCAAAAAAATACCGGGATCGACGGAAGGATCGACGGCGATTATCATATCTGGATCAATCGAGTCATCAACGATAATGGCAAAATCTGGATCAATATCATACTTATTTTTGTTGGGCATTTTCTTAGGCATTTCGAAACTTACAACTATCTCATCATGTTCCAGAGTGGTGGGGGAGAGCAAAAAAGTAATTTCTGTTGGTTTATCCTCTTTGACTTGGATATCAGTAATTGAAATTGATTTATAACCAATTAGATTACATTCAAGGTTGTATGTGCCTGTATCTAATCCCGTGATTTGATATTCTCCATCAGAATTTGAAGATGCCCCAAATAACGTGTTAGTCACAATTATGTTCGCTCCTGGAAGTTTCTCACCGCTTTCAAGTTTAATAACAGTCCCTTTGATAATCCCACTTTGGTCTTGACTAAAAAGCTTATTCTGTGTTAACTGTACAATCATCAATAGAGCTAGAAATAAACGAGATAATCTTCACTGATAACGTCCTTTTTTTGTGTGAATATTTTAAAATGATTCGAATTCTTTGATGAATTGTACAGCCCTAACGATTGAACTGTGCCGCCCGGCTTTTTGGGTCGGCACCAGTGATTTGTTAGCCAATTTACTACTGATATATTTCGGCTAACCCAATTAGATGGTCAATAAACATCGTTGCGTTGCTATAGGCTGTGTCCCAGTCAGTCCCTTGATGCTCCGGGTCGTGCCCAATTTCGATATACATCCAAAAATTATCGAGCTTAAAAACCAAATTACGAGCTTTTTTTACGAATTCAATTAAGTCTATGAATTCTTCCTTTACCAAAACGGTTGGGAGGTCATGCGCGATACGATTTCTCATATCTCTCATTTTTATGATCTGATCGACATCATCAAGCGTAATTGCTTCATAATGCTCAGCTAAATATTTTGCACTTGCTATTAATGGGCTATCGTGTCGAGTTAATACATCTTTTTCGTAATCATCGGAATATTTGTCGCCGCCATATCCAAAACCGACTAAAAATGAAAATTTTGTTCTCGGTAAAACCATTGATTTTATAATTTCATATGAGGATAGAATGATACTAGTTGCCAGAAGCCTGGATTTGATCTCTTGAGGTTTAAGTGAATTCAGAGGTTCAGTATGGCTATTATCTACCACTATATCCCTTTATCGATGGCTAACCAGTAAGTATACAGTTTCTTATGCGCATTCAAAAGAAACTATTGAAATTTAGTTATAAAATCAATAAAAATCATTGCTTTTATCAAATAAATTTCTTATCACTCTTGAATGCTAAACATATCGTTTAGCACTGCAACTGTAATGATAAACGGAAAAAGGGGGCGTTATGCAAAATATTTCTGAATCTATCAGAAAACGTTATTTTGAATATTTAAAAAATAATAAAATAACAGTTGATAAAATTCCGTCTTTTCTAAAGTGGCTGCAATATTACCTCGATTTTTGCGGTAAATTCAGGCTTTTTAATTTTCATGCAGTCAACCGGTTTTTCCCTATCCATTCAGAAAAAGTTTGTGCAATTCTAAACCACAATTCTTATATTAGATAAATTGAAAAACGTCTCAACGTTGTACTTGAATACCCCTGGCAGTAAAGGAAACAATCCCATGAAACGCAAACCCGCCCCGAACGGCAAATTGATGAATACGGAACGATTAACGAATCTGCGCAAACTCTCATTGGTGCTGCTGCGCATGATCATCGGCTGGCATTTTCTTTATGAAGGCGTGTCGAAAATCCTGATCCCGGACTGGAGCGCAGCGCCCTATCTGCAGCAGTCCCGCTGGATTTTCGCTGATCTGTTTCACGCCATGGCGGCGAACGCCCAGGTGCTGCAGATTGTGGATATTCTCAATATGGCCGGACTCGTGCTTATCGGTCTGGCGCTGCTGCTGGGCGTTTTTTCACGCGCCGCTGGTCTGTTCGGCATCGCGATGCTGCTGTTGTATTATGCAGCGAATCCACCGTTTATCGGCACGGATTTTGGTGTGGCCAAAGAAGGGCATTATCTGTTCATCAATAAAAATGTGGTAGAGATGGCCGGACTGCTGCTGATTGCCCTGTTTCCCACCGATTCGTATTTTGGTATCCGGCGTCTGCTAACTCATATCCAGCATTTATCCAAGCGCCATCATGCGCCAGCGGAATCCTTTTCCGCGGACCGGCGCGGTGTGCTGACCCATCTCTTGACTCTGCCGGTGCTGGGCGGATTTGCCTATGGCGCGGTGAAAAAATACAAATGGGAAAAAGTCAATGCCATCAGCGGCGCCACCATTACGGTGAGCGACTCTCAGATCAAGGATTTAAAAGGCGAACTGCCCAAAGGCAAAATTCGGTGAGCATGAGATCAGCCGTCTGTTTATCGGCGGCAATCTCATCGGCGGCTGGGCGCATTCCCGCGATCTCATTTATGTCTCGTCTCTGTTCAAAGCCTACAACACGGAGAAAAAAGTATTTGAAACCCTGCAGTTGGCTGAAAAAGCCGGAATCAATACCATCAATATCACCCATACCCAATTTCCTCTGATTAATAAATACAAAAGTATCTTTGGCAGTAAGCTGCAGACCATCTCCCAGATTCATCCCACCGCGGATGATATTTACAGTCACGTGGACAAGGTGATCGATGCCGGTGTGGATTTGGTACAGATTCAGGGCAATTGCTGTGACTGGCGGGTGCGCGACGGTGAGATTGATGTGCTGCAGAAATGCATCGACTATATCCAACAGCAGGGCTATACAGCCGGTCTCGGCGCGCATTCCATCCAGGCGATTATGGCCTGCGACCGGGCCGGGATTGAACCGGATTTTTATATGAAAACTCTGCATCATGACCAGTACTGGTCGGCGCATCCCAAAGAAAACCGTATTCCGTTCTCAGTGGACGGCAACCTGTCCGGTGATCATGATCAGTTCCATGACAATATGTTCTGCTTGTTTCCGGGAGAAACCGTCGAGTTTATGCAAAACAAACAAATTCCTCTCATCGGATTCAAGGTGCTCGCCGGCGGCGCCATTCATCCGCAGGATGGATTCCGGTTTGCGTTTGAGAACGGCGCAGATTTTATCTGTGTGGGCATGTTTGATTTTCAAATTGTGGATGACGTCAATATTGCCGTCAATACACTGAACACTCTAAAGAACCGTAAACGCAATTGGTATGCCTGATTCTGAATTTCCAACTTGATCAAATTACAACGGGAGCCTAAAGCTCCCGTTGTTGTTTTAATGACTTTTTCGTTGACCAATCCGTTATTCTGCATGTTCATTCTTAAACGGGAAATGCTGCGCCTATTTGATATAGATCATTTTTTTCATGTCCTGTTTAACGATTCTGGATTCGTCATTCGGGTCGCTCACCATTAGCGAATAAAAATACACACCGTCGCAGAGATCATGGGGTGTCCAGTTGACTTTATGCAAACCGGCATCCAGCGTTCGGTTGATCAGTTTGTCCACCTGTTGTCCCAATGTATTGTAAACTTTTAACGAGGCATGGGCTGTTTGTGCTAGGGTGAATCGGATCACTGTAGATGGATTAAAAGGATTCGGATAATTCTGATGCAACGCGAATTGATCTGCTGTGGCCGGATTTTCATCCTCAACGGCACTGGGATCATTCACCCGAAAGCTGATATTTTTTACAAACTGAGCGCCGATCTGTGGCGTAAATGTAATAAAATACAAATAACTGCCGGGCTCAAGCTTTTCCGTATTGATTTGTATGTCGATTTTTTGTGAATCCTGCGCCTGAATCCGAAAGCAGGAAGGCGTCAGCATGACAACGCTTGTATCAGAGGTCGGATTCCGGTAAAATCCACGCAGGGAAATTTGTATCGAATCAGACAACGCGCCGCTGTTGTACAGCGTCCAGCCTGATGTGTCAACGGTTCCACCTATGTCCAGGTCGCCCAGATTTATATTGGCATCCGGGTCCGGTTTGAATTCAGGGAGATTGCGCAAAACATCGACTTGAATGGCATAGATATAGGTGTCGCTGCATCCGAAATACAAGATGCCGTCTTGTAGTTCAGGGGAGGAAAAGACCTTGTCCGGCAGGCGCAGTTTGGCCAGTTTTTCACCGGTTCGTTTGTCAAGTGCATAGACAGAACCGCCGCCGTCGGCGTATGCAGCTCCTGTGACCACATAGACGCAGGAATCATCGTACACCGGTGCGGCAAATATGTTTTGATCCACTCCGGTCTCCCAAAGCACTGTCCCGGTGGCAGCGTCAAACGCACGCACGAGGTGCTGATCCGAGGTACCCATATACAGAACATCGTCATCCAGTACAGGACCGCCCACAATCCATTGTTTTGTCGGACTGCTGAATTTCCATTGTTTGGAACCGTCAGTGGTGCGGAATGAATATAACGCACTACCGCGTCCGCCTGTAAAGACGGCATTGATTCCAGATCACCGGATGCGCGGTAAATCTGAGCGCCGCTATGCCAGACCCGTTCAGGATACGTGTTGTATTCCCATATTTTTTCACCGCTGGACCGGCTGTACGCATACATGACACCGTGATAATCACCGAAAAACAGCGTGTCTCCGGATACGGCCGGAGTGGTGCGAATGATATTTTTCCCTTTGGTTTGGATGCGATAGACTTTTTCGCCGGTTAAAAGCTCTACGCCGATCACCAGACCGTCCACGCTTCCAATGTACACGATGCTGTCGACGATCACGGGAGATGAGTGATAATAATCCCAGTTGTCAAAGGTATTATTGGCTGCGGTTGGAGCCAGAGGGAATTCCCATTTCAGGTCGCCGTAGCGGCTGAATGCGTATAATTGATTGCCGCTTTCGACACAGACCCAGTCGCCGCATACTGCCGCATCGGATCGGATACCGGATCTTGGTTTGATACTGCCATTTTACCTTGCCGGTGCCTGCGTCCAGCGCATAAAAATTCTGGTCCAGACCGCCGATGTACAGGGTGCTGTCAACAAGCGTGGGCGAGGCGTTGATACCTTTTGCGGTTTTGAATGTCCAAGTAAAAGCCGAGGTGTTGCCGTCGGCTGCCTGAATACCGGTTTCCGCGACAGGAGTTAAAAATAACGCGGTTACAATTACTGCAATCAGGATATGTATTGTTTTCATGATTCCTCCGAATTTGGGTTGAATATAATTGTGAATTCGCGGCCAAGATAGCCATTTCACAGTATATATTCGACCGGATGAACCCGGAGTGCATCGAGCCGGACGTTTTATTTATGCTTTGGAGAGGCGGCGGTACTGGGAAGGGGTCATGCCTGTGGATTTTTTAAAAAAATGATTGAATGATGATTTGCTGTTGAATCCAACCGAATACAGCGTCTCGAGAATAGTGCTGTGCCGGGCGGATGGGTCGGAGAACATGCTGATGGCCTCCTGAATTCGGTAGCTGTTGATAAATTCGTAAAAGTTCTGGTTCAGGGTGCGGTTCAATACCTCGGATAATGAACGCAGCGGGATATGTGTCATCTCGGACAGATGTTCAAATGTCAGATCTGGATTCAAATAGGTAAAGTGCAGCAGAAACGGAACAAAATGCAGAGCATCCGTTTTTCTCATCCTGTGTTCTTTGAATACCAAAGCGCGCGTGTAAAGATACAAGAGCGGCCCCCATAATATAGTAAAGGAACTGCCGAAAATGAACAAGTGCGGGAAATGCTGGAAAAAGAAATCATAATGACGAAACGCCAGCATGTTGCTGATGCACAGCGCTTTGGCGCCGAGGAACAGGGCCAGAAACAGATTCGCATGGTTGCGCTTTTTATACTCGATGGATAAAAACGGAACAAACGATAACAACTGAAAAAACAGCACGAACAGCAATATGTCCAGAAAATCAACTGTCATATAAAATAATTGTTTTGGCATGGGGAATTATTTGGATATGAATTTATCAAAAAAAATGTAAAATTCAAATCTGTTTTAAAAAAAAGAAAAAATTGAGAGGAGACAAGCCATCAGGTTGTGTAAAAATCTAAAAGTCGAACAAGCGTCAAGCCGTCTGTTTTGTAAACTGAATGATTAGGATTCAAACTCCCGCTGTAACGACTCGTAGCACAGCAAAATCAGCTGTACTACGAGATTGAACTGCTAAATAAAGTCGAGCAGCTGAAATACTTTTTATGAATCATCACTCCAAATAATATGGCTTTTCCTTCTGGAGTTTCAGACTTTTGACTTTTAGACCCAACGACCTTTGACCTTACGATTTGCCCAAATGATCCGCAGCCAGATACATGACCTTGTTGAATTGCGCATTCACCAGACTTTGTTCCCGGGACAGCGGAAACGGGTCTTCATGACTGTAAGGGAACGGCGCGTCCAGGGTTTTGCATATCCATAAGGATTTGCCGTGCCTGCCCTGTCCGGTTGTCCGCACATGCTGCGGCGGGATCACTTTGTCATGTTTTAGCGGAACGGCCATGATGCGTTTGCCGATCTGTTTAAAGCGGTTGCGGCGCACGGCAACTTGCATGCGTTCGTCGTGCAGCAGGCTTTTGAAATATTTGAATGCATCAATTTGCGTATCAAACAGGCTGGCGCTGTTCTCCTGGTCAAGTAATTTTCCGTAAAATTCATTGATGGACGCGAATGCGTTGCGGTCCATGATGGCTCGGGACACCGGATTCATCAGATTGAGAGAAGCGCCGCCGGCAAACATGAACAGGCGGCTGTCAGAAAATAACTTTTTCGGATCGCTCATCAATAAAACCTGCCCCAGCATGGCGCCGATGGAATAGGCAAAGAAATCAATGCTGGCGTCAGAGGAAATCTGCGGGTATTTTCCCGCCCGGATTTTTTTCGTCAGCTTCTGAATGTCGTGGAATGTTTGCAGCCCGGAGAGCAGAAAGCGTTCCGGCGCAAACTGTAGACGGTGACTGATGGCGGCGTTGGCAAACGAGATCTCGGAGGCGTCCGGGAACAGCTCCCGGCGTTCTTTGGCGACCCGGGACATCAAACGCGGATCGCTCCAGGCTTTGGGGGTGCGGTCCATGTGAAAGGCGGTGGGGAACAGCAGCACGCTTTTGCCGGTCAGTGCGACCAGAGACCGCGCCCAGGGCAGGTATTTGTCCCAGGATTTCTCGTTCAAACCATGCAGCAGGATAATTATATCACGGGCCGGCTCCGCATCCGGTGTGAATAAACTGAAATGAAAATGCCGGTTCTCGTCCACTTGAGTGTCCGGGGCCTGCAGGGTGTTGAAAATATACTTGTTCGAATACTGATTTTGCGACAGGTAATAGCGAAGCAGCGCCTGAAAAACATGATCCCGGTTGTCCAGCCGGTGTCCGGCCGCGGGAGTTGATTTATGTTCAGAATCAAATGGAATATGCAAAATTTTGCTGCCGTTTTTTAACGTTTGTTCCGAGTTTGATCGGTCAAAGGTGCGTCGTAAATAATCAAATTCTTCTGAATGCGGATGCATTGACGATGAGGGACGCTGCATCACGAAAAAAGGGATTTTGTATCCAGTGGGCATCAGTCTACGCATGTGAAGCTCCTTTCGAATCCGGTCGTTTCTGGTTCTGGGATTGCAGTTGATTGATTTCTTTGCGTTTGCGCTTTAATAATTCTTCCCAGCGCTGGATGCCCTGTTTGTACTGTTCTATCTTTTCAAACAGGGCGTCGATCTCATGCTGCCAGGCCTGGATTTGTGCGGCAGCGGTGGATTTGCTGATAGCCTCAAGATGGCCCTGCATGCGTACCGCTAATTCACGGAAATAATCGGATATTTCTTTGATCTCTTCGAGTGAATAGCCGAATAACTGCAGATCTTTGATCAATTGACATAGATACACCCAGTGTTCACTGTACAGGCGGAAACCGCCCTCACTGCGCATATCCGGTTCAATAATACCGATGGTTTCCCAGTATTTCAGGGTACGCGGACTCGCATCCACGCGTTGCGCCAGGGTTCCAACGGTTAGAAATGACGCATCTGCAGGTACCGCCGGTTTCTGTTCTGCCTGCGGCAAGCCGATTTTGCGTATAATTTTCTGAATATCAGACAACTCATAGCCCATATCCAACAGACCTTTGATTTTTTCGATCTGTTCCAGTAAACGGTGAGAATAAACCGGCTGTTTGTCATCCGTATATCCGACCGGCTGCAGCAATTTAAAGGACTGCCACGCCTTTAGTTGTTCGGGTGTCACCCCGGTCTTGTTCATGATTTCCTGCCGGGTGTATATATTGTTCTGCAAAACGAACCTCAACGTTTAAGATTAGTAAAAGTATACGTGAACGTATAGAATATAAGATAATAGCGCCCAAGTGTCAAGAAGTATTTTGCATTTTTTGCTTAAAATCAGCAAAGGTTTTGATCAATGCATTTCTTGATCGACAGGCGGAATGGCTTGAATTTTATCAAAAAAATATGCATATTCAAAAAATAAAGATGATGAAAAATTACGGGATAACATGATGAGATTTGTTTTTTTGCTGATGCTTTTCGCTGCTGTTCTGATTGCCCGGGAGCCGGATACGGCACGCTATGAGACCCGAGTGAATTTTTGGGGTGAAGAAAAAGAAATACTCACCTTTGATGTCAAAGAGTTTCCACATGTGCGTGATCCAGAGGCTTATGATCCGGAATTTCATGTCCCGCCGGTTCGGCAGGATACCACGGGCACCTGCTGGTGTTTTTCCGCTATTTCTTTTCTGGAATCCGAACTGGAGCGCCTGGGACGCGGTAAAGTGGAATTGTCCCGTATGTATATCGTGTATTGGGAATATGTGGAAAAAGTGCGTGAATATTTCCGAACGCATGGGGAATCGCTGGTGGCGGAAGGCTCGCAGCACAATGCGGTCATCGAACGCATCAAACAATACGGAACGGTGCGGGAACAGGATTACAGCGGATTGGTCGGAGTGCAGACGGTCTATGATCATGCCGATCTGATTGATGAGATCAGTGATTATCTGGATTATGTGAAACGGAATGCGCTCTGGAACGAAGACCAGGGTGTTGCCAATGTGCGCATGATCCTGAATCGTCATTTGGGTGTGCCGCCGCAAACCATTAACGTGGACGACCGTGAGGTAACACCGAAAGAATATGCGAGCGAGATTTTGCAAATACCGCTGAATGACTATGTGGCTCTGATTTCGTTCAAATACGCTCCGTTCTGGGAGATGGCCGAATATCGGGTGCCTGACAATTATTGGCACAGCAAAGACTATTACAATGTCCCTCTAGATGTGTTTTACAACAGTTTGAAAGCAGCGATTCGAAACGGATATACGGCGGCCATCGCCGGAGATGTTTCGGAACCGGGCAAATACGGCTGGCATGATATCGCGGTTGTCCCGAGTTTTGATATTCCATCGGCGTTTATCGATCAGAGCGCCCGGGAATTGCGCTTTTACAATGAATCCAGCACAGATGATCATGGTGTGCATCTGATCGGTTACAAACGATACCAGGGAGAAGACTGGTTTCTGATCAAAGACTCGGCTTCCAGTGCCTGGCGTGGAGAGTTTAACGGTTACCATTTTTTTCACGGCGATTATATAAAACTAAAAATACTCGCTTATATGGTTCACAGAGACGCTGTTCAAGACGTGTTGGCAGAGTTTGAATCATGATAAACGTCGTACAGGCAAGATTCAGGAATTGTTCTTTGGTGATTAGCGGGAAATGGTTGTAAACTTGATCGAATCCGGTGACACATAGAGGTGAAACGTTGCATTTGTTCCATCCTTGTCAGAGTCATGTCTGCCGACACCTTCAAGGATGAGTAACTTTATTTCTTTCGAATCGATAGAGTAGCTGCCGTTATCATTGGTAAACACCGTGCCGGTAAAAGGGGGGTTGGGCACCACATCGCCCATTGTGATGTTACTGAAATCCTGTTCACCGCCGCTCATGAATTCCGGTTTGGTAAAATAAGAGCGTGCTTTGTAACCCATATCCAGGAGGTCACTGACCACCCGGTCCGCATTGGCTGATGCGATATTGCTTCCAACCAGAAAAATGCCGATCACTGCGGCAATGCCTACCAGAATAACCGTTAGCACAATTAAGAGTAGTTGCATTTGTCCCATTTTGCTACCCCAAGATGTTAATATTTATCCAATGTAAACAATTGTAATAAAATTTACTTAAAATTTTCACAGAAAGCAAGTTTTTCTTTTAATAATAGCACGTTTTGTGCCAAAAGTGTGGAAAAAAGGAGGAAAAAGCACACAGGTTCCCTGTGTGCTTTTTTAGATTCAGGATTGGGGCTCCAGACCTACAAGTTCATCATAGGCGGCGGCGATAATGGCGAAGGACAGGGGAATGGAAAAAACCAGGCCTACGCCGAGCGCCAGAGCGCCAAGCAGGTTGATACCCAACAGTACTAGAGTCAGCAATACAAATTCCAGCAGATATTGAGAAACTGTTTTTCGGCTGGCTTCCATTGCTGACCAGAAATCAAGGTTTTTTTCAGCAATAAACGCCGGTGTGAGCATGTATAATGCGATGATAATAAAGCCGGGAATAATGCACAGCAAAAATCCGATAAAAGAAAAAACGGTAATCAGAATGCTCGAAAGCACAGCGGCCACAAAAAAGGTGAATCCCTGTCCAATGTCCCCGATGCGGACGGTTTCACCGCGCATCTTTTTAAAGCAGGCCAGAAATATGCCGACCTGCAGCGGTCCCAGAAACAGGAATTCTCCGACCAGACTGCTGCTGGTGACGATGACAATGACCAGGTATATCAGTCCCATAATAACAAACGTGCCCGTATCAGATGTGAACAGGTCCCAGCCTTTATGAAACCAGTCGCTGACACTGACATTTCTTGAGTTACTGCAGTGTTTTTATCTCCAGTCATAGGTCCTCCTTTCAGATGCTGTCTATCGATAATTCACCGAGACCGGTGGTGATGATCAGGTACAGGGATTTTTCCGCTGTTCGATAATTTTTTGAATAGTAATACTGACCCTCTTTATTAAACCAGTCGTCGATATTGATTTCCGCCACAATAAATGTTTTGGATACGCGCAATTTCGCACCCGGTTCTTCCGGTACTGTGATATGAGTTTCACCGAGGTCCAGATCAATCCGGGCCATCACTTTTTCCAACAAATCGCCGCTAAAATCCACGTTCAGCTCCCCGATCCCGCTGTTGATCTCTGCTTCTTCAAATCGGGCATTGCCCAGATTTAAAAGATTGACTTCACCGACTTTGCAATTGACGTCAAAGCTTTTCATGAGCTCACGGTTGGGTTTGGAAAACTCGATGGCGGTTTCTCCGGCCCAGTTTCTCAATTCAAACCCGGTTAAATGAATTTCACCGAATTTAAACTCTATCTCTCCGGCCTTGATATTGGCATCGATTTCCACTTTAACGCCGGTTGGTATGTCAATTTTGACGCTGGGTGCTTTGCCTTTATTGTTTTTCATTTTCCAGAAATCGCTGTCTGTCGATACGTGCAAGGTGCCGCGTTCCGGGTTAAACTGCACATCCACATCACAGTTTTCTTTCGAGTATTCGATATAGACCTGACATTGATTGACTGAGGCATGCGAGCGCACCTCCAGTTCGGCTCCGTCAATATCCAGCTCCAGTGAGAGATGATCTTTGATTACAAAGGTGTCTTGGTATTCGATCATGGAAAAGGCTGTGCTCGTTCGGGCGGTCAGCATTAAAAAACATGCGAGAATGATGGTACTCAACTGTTTCATAATATCACCTTTCTATAAATCTAATTTAATATACGTAATCATTGGTTAAAAGTAACACAGGTTTCCAAATTTTAAAACGTTTTACAAATTCTGAATGTCACATAGAAATCACTGCCGCGTTTATCAAGGCGCCGGGCTATGTTAATGCGAAAGGTGTTATCAGATGCAGCCAGGCCGATTCCCGCATCGGTTTTCATATCTTTCCAGGTTAACCGGTCAAAGGTGTCCCGGGGATCGATATTATTGGCATCAGTTAGAGAACCTTTGTCAGGCATCCAACCGTTGGCATAACGGCGATTGTCTTCGTTGGCAAACCAGGCGAGGCCGGTATCCAGGAACAGAATAATATCAAAGTCAAACACTTTCACTTTACTGGCATTCATACGATATTCGATATTACCGAGCAGCATCCGGTCTCCTGTAAATTCCTTGAATTTATAACCTCGAAGTGTAGAAATACCGCCGAGATCGAATAGATACAGGGGGGGCAGCAGTCCGCTTGAGGTTGCACCGCGCACCCGGATGGATAAAACCTCATCCCAGCTAAGAGGCTGATAGCGCCGGATATCCAGGATATAGCGTTCAAAACTGATATTATCACCGATGTCGTCCGCCGTTTTTTCAGCCAGACCGTTGATCATCCAGCCGCGCGTCGGCGTCTGCGGATCATCACGGGTATCCAGTGTCAATTCAGCTTTTATGCTTTTGATCAGCATGCTTGCGTTTTTACCTTTCTGAACAACGAGTCCCGGAGGAAGAGCGGACGGGTTTTCACGAAAATTGCGTTTTCCGCCGAACAGGGCCCAGTTGGTATGATTGTTAATATTGTAAAACTCATCTTCATAATAACCCAGCTTGAGCAGAGTGCGGCGGCCCAACGTTTGACCGGCGTAAATGCCGAATCCCGAACGGATATAATAATCGCGGTAATCCGATTTGAACAATCCGGCAGCCAGAGCATTTTCATGATCGCAGTTCAGCCATGCATCCTGGGTGGCGGTATAATCATGCAGAGCAATGCCCATTCCAAAGCGGTGGTCGGACTGAGTCCAGCGTTCCAGCGCCAGTTTATACTGCCAGTCTTTGCTGGCAAAGGAATATCCGCCCCATCCGAGTATGGCGTATCGATGATTTTCTTCAGCCCACCAGCCGCGCTGGGGCAGGGAATACCCGATGGTCAGGCCGTCTACGCGATTGTAATCAGCATACATCGGTTCATGATCGTCGTCCAGCCAGTCGCGTTTGTTGGTGTAAGGTTCATCGTCCCGGCGCCGGATGACCTCATGATCTTTTGCTTCGCCTGCTTCCAACGGCACAGTGGTCTTTACAATGTCCCCGCGTATAATCGAGCCGTCGCGGTTCCATAATTTACCGTTTACGATGACAATGTCACCCTCAACAAGCGCCTGCCGTCCCAGTTCGACATCCGCAAATACGGCCAGCACGTCGCCCTGAACGCGTCCCTGAATGTTCAATGTACCGGATACGATAAACAGATGTCCGGTTATGGTTTCATCCGTCTTGATTTCGGCATCGCCGTTGAATCTCATCAATTCATCCGCATCACCGAGATATTTTTTCTGCATCCGTTCGGCCACATCCTGCTTTGCATCGGACAGACCGGAATAAAACGCATCATCAGATGCAAAAACTAGGTTCATGAAAAATAGAGTCAATAGAATAATGACCGCGCTTGTAAACCAAAGTGTGTATAAGGTTCCTCTTGGATTGTTCGTATGCATGTCTTACCTCGTCTGTTCGTTTGTTGATCAGAATACAGGCAATCCCTGTGCCAGTTTTACAGAACAGAACGTCGGTGCATAAAAATTATATAAGTATAATATAAACAGTATTTAAAAATGATGGCGTTTATAAGCTAAAGGATATGTTTATTTTTGCAGATTGCAGGTGTAGGAAAATTACACAGTGAAAAAGACACAGCCGGTAGATATTTTACACATCTGTTTTGCGCAGAATCTGCAGCAGTGATCTCATATCTTCGGGGATGGGAGCTTCAAAGCGCATATCCCGGCCGGTGACCGGATGCACCAGAGCGAGGGTGCGCGCGTGCAGCATTTGCCGTTTGTACTGTTTAAACAGCTTGTTGACAAACTGGACCTGGCTGTGGTTCAGCTGATTCAGCTGTTTGCCGCGCCCGCCGTAATTCGAATCCGAAAATACCGGATGTCCCAAATGCATCATATGCACGCGGATCTGATGGGTTTGGCCGGTTCTCCAGGTTCAGCTGAATGTAAGAGGTGAGGGCCATGTGTTCAAGGATTTTGAAATGCGTCACAGCGTGTTTGCCCGACTCGTCAACGCGCATTTTGATACGCGTTTTTTTATCCCGCCCGATTGCTGCCTTTACGGTGCCGTTTTCCTGCATCACGTGGCCCCAGACAATGGCCCGGTATTCTCGCTCCATTTTCCGGGCGGACAGCTGTTTGGCCAAACCGACATGCGTTACATCATTTTTGGCAATGACCAGACAACCGGAAGTGTCTTTATCCAGACGGTGCACCAGACCGGGCCGCATGCTGCCGCCCACATCCGACAGGTTGTTGCAGTGATAGAGCAGTGCATTCACCAGGGTGCCTGTCATGTTACCGTACGCCGGATGCACCACCATGCCGGGCGGTTTGTTCACCACCAGCAGATGTTCATCCTCATACAGGAGGTCCAGGGGGATATTTTCTGCCTGCAGGTTCAAAGGCGGCGGCGGCGGAAAATGCACCACGATCTCATCTCCGGGGCGCAGCGCAAATCCGGCCTTGCAGTTCTCACCGTTTACAAACACATGTCCTTCATCAATCAGGCGCTTTAATTTGGCCCGTGTAACGGAGGTCAGCTTTTCAGACAGAAATCTATCAAGCCGTTCCTTTTGCGTCTGCTCGGGAACGGTAAATATCATGGTTTGATTATGAGCGTCCATAGTGTATCAAGAGTGAGCTGGAGTTCGAACGGCCGCCCCCCCTGTCAGGGGATTGCAGCCGCTCATGATTCAATCGGTACCAAAAGACCGGTCGCCGAAATCTCCCAGTCCGGGCACAATGTATTTTTTGATCGTTAAGATGCGAATCCAGTGCGGCTGTATAAATTTTGATATCCGGATAATGATTCGCAATCAATTCGCAGCCCTCCGGAGCGGCTACGATGCAGATGATCTCAATGTCAGAGGCGCCCTTGTCATAGAGAGCGCTGATTGTACTCAGCAGCGACCCCCCTGTGGCCAGCATGGGATCCAGAATAATGGTTTTCTTTTTGGACAAATGCTCTGGAAATTTCTGATAATATTCCCGGGCTATGGCGGTTTCTTCATCCCGCTCCAGTCCGATAAAGCCCGCCGTTGCCCAGGGCACAAACTGCTGAGCGGCGAACAGCATGGCCAGCCCCGCACGCAGGACCGGAACCAGGATAATATTGTCCTTGATGATGTGCCCGGTCATATCCGTGAGCGGAGTGGATACGGTTTTCTCTTTAACCGCGAGGCTGCGCGTGGCCTCTGCAAACAGTATATTGGTGACGATTTGCGTGCGTTGCTTAAAGTCCGCGGTCAGTGTTGAACGGTCCCGTAAAATGGTTAATGAATGTTCAGATAACGGGTGTTCCACACAGATAACGTTCTTCATCAGCGCTCTCCAGGTTTTAGGGTCGGTTTCAGACAGCTTTCAGCGGATCAGATTCTGCACGCAGTCCCGATTGATCCACAGCGACCACGGTATATCGAAAAGATGATTCGTATGTACCGGGATCAGTGAACTGAAACGGCGTTTTACTCACCTGCGGTTGATGTAGTGACTTCGCCGAGTTTTTCGCCGTTGCGCCAGATTTCATAGTGATCCAGAGGATGCTGCCCGGCAAATGCCGTATCCCATTTCAGCGAACACCCTTGCCTTGAATGATAAACCGCGCCGGGATTTTGGGGAGCGCTCAGAGGAACGTATTCTCTCTGGAAGTAATTGGTTTTGCTGCCTTTGATTTGCTTGGTTCGCTGTTCAAGTATCGCGCGTTCTTCTTCAGTCATGCCGTCCGGTGCAACCTGGGCTGCGGCGTAATTCTGCTGCAGCTGGCATTTGGCGGGGTCATCACTGATCTGACCGATGCCGATGATTGCCGTGTGCACACCCGGGGTCGTCAGAGCATAGCGGACCAGCGGAGCGCTTTCAAGTTCGGAAGAACCCACCGTGCGCACCACGTGTTTGGGTTCTCTGGACCAGTGAGCGCCTTTGCTGTACATGGCGCCGTCGGCAAACACTTTCATGCCGATAATACCCATGTTTTTCGCTGATGCGATGGGCAGCAGATTATTTTGCATATTAAAATAAAACTTGTCGTTTGAATTCACGGCCACCAATACGGCGTCCAGAACGTTCTCCGTGTCCCGCTGTATCAATTCCATCATCACCGGTGGAGAATAATGCCCGGAAAATCCGATATGTCGAACCAGTTTTTCCTCTTTGGGATTCAGTCCTGTTAAATTGCTGCCGTCGCGGTAATCGCGCAGCGCTGCCAGAGCCCCGATCTGTTCGGCTGATGCATCGGTATCATAAAGTCCGGTATAAACGGCTTCCACGTCGTTCATGCTGGTTACGCTGTGCAGCAGGATCATATCCAGATAGGCGCCTTTGGGATATCCACCTTCGCCGTCTCCGAATATCTGGCTCAGACTGCGTTTCAGATCATCCACGGCGCCGGTTCCGTCGCCGTTGCTCCAGTTGTTGACGTTTTCCAGAGAACTGCTGCCTTTGCCCATGCGCAGATGGGTTTTGCTGGTTAGAAATATGGATCGGCGCAGGGATTCATTATATCCGGCTTTACCGGGAATCATATCCAACTGCGTAAAGGCTTTACCGTAATTGCTTTGGCTGGGTCCATACAAGTTGGAAGTATCATAATAATTGACGCCGAGATCAAACGCTTTTAGAATGATAGGCACCGGATCTACATCAGACGGGGTCCATTGCAGCGAAGCCTGTCCGCCCAGTCCCAGGGTGGTGACTTTATGATTCAGCCGGCCGAATGAACGTGTCATGGGCTTTGGTCTTGAATTCCCGCAATGAATATAGGGAAATGCGGCGATCCCGGCTCCGACCGCGGGCAGAGTCTTGATAAACGTGCGGCGTTTGATTGAAGAATTTGATTTTTTATCCATGCCTGTTCTCCTTTTTTATTAAACAACAGGACATACCCGGACTGTATTCCTTGTTCTGCACAGGTTTGGGTTGTATTTGATGCCGGAAACCCATATGTTAGGGGGTATTATAATCATTTTATCCGAAAAATCCAGACAAAAAAAGGATGCGATGCGAAAAATCTTGATTTTATTATGCGTATTGGGTTCTGCATCGGCTGCACCGTTTGAATCGAACACTGAGACCGACCTCGCTTTGGGAGCAGCGGGATTGACATCGGGCGTTGTGTCTTTGTTTGTACAATCGCAACTGCCTGCATTGACTGAAACAGAGATTCAGCAGCTGAAAGTACAGGACATTCATCGTTTGGACCGCCCCGCGGTTTGGATGCACAGCGAAAAGGCCGTCGAATGGAGCGATTATTTGCTGTTCAGTTGTGCTGCTTTGCCCCTTTTGAGTCTGGCGCATACGGATATGCGCGGCGACGCCGGTACGCTGGCGCTGATGTATGCGGAAACGGCTGTGCTCACTGCCGGTGTGACGAATTTGACCAAAGTTCTGGTCCGGCGGACTCGACCCTATGTCTATTTTCCCGATCGTCCAATACAACATAAATTGGAAAAAGATGCCCGTAAATCATTTTTTTCCGGTCACACTTCATTGGCCTTTGCGACGGCAACCTATACAGCAACGGTGACAAGCGAGTATTTAACGGACAACACTCAAAGAACAGGGGTATGGGGCGGTTGTATGGCGCTGGCGTCTTCCGTAGCGGTCTGCCGGGTTTTAGGCGGCAGACATTTTCCCACGGATGTCATTGCCGGGGCTCTGGCCGGCGGACTCATCGGCTATGTTGTCCCGGCATTGCATCGTCAGAACGGCGAAAAAACAGCACAAACGCCGCTATTGCGTGTTTCGTTCCGCTGGTGATGTGGCTGTATTGTATTTTTCCTTTTTTTAAAAAAGAGCAATATCGATTGTGCAAGTTGATTGCGACATTAATTCCCCCTGGGGGGATTAATGTCATAATCACGGTGCGTTCTCCGACTGTTTGAGAGACAATCAACCCAGTACAGAGATCCAAATTGGTTGTCATACGGATTTTGATTGTTGAGGGTCCTGATTTGAAACGGATTTTATTTTCCTATTATAACGGAATTCAATCAATGGAATGGCTATGGGCAGTATAAAATAAAAGAATCCCGCCAGTACATTGATGCCGGAGGGAGCCAGCCAGGCAAACAGGGTGGAGGCCAGTCCGGTCGCAGCAGCAATGGTCCAGCCGGTGATTTCCGAGTTTGTCATAATAATCTCCGGTTCAGTAAGATTTAATGCTGAACGGACTGCTTTGGCGCGTGCATACAGAAATCCCATCATTCCGGTCATGGCAAAAAGGCCCAGACCGTAAATGATAAACAATCCGACGAGTTCCTGTTGGGTTTGCAATAAAAAACGCGACGGCAGCCATCCGCCGCTGATCCAGTTGAACAACGCCGAAAACATGAGACGAAGCGGATAGACATAAACCAGTAGGACAAATATCAATCCAATGCTTATCAGTACTGTTTTACTGTCTTCCAGACCGTAGCGTCGACTCCAGTTCCGATGTCCGGTCCAGAACAGCATGATTATGAGGAAACTGAGTAAAAATGCGGGGATTTCTTTTAACGCACTGATCAGTTCCGGGTAATTGCCCGGGATCTCGCCTCCTGCAATCACCAGCATGGTAGTAGCAAACGCAAATGCTGCATCCATGAACGTCTCCAGGCGCGTCATTTCCATGCCCCGCAGCCGGAATCCGTGTTCATACTGTTGGTTGTCTGGTTTTTCTGGCATAGGAATATCCTCTTGATTACGCGTTTATTGTACACAAACATCCGGGTGATGAGAAACAATTGATTGCATGAATATTGAATGCATAATGGATTCAATGGTTTAATACTATTTTTGTGCAATTTTTTGTTTCAGCATGTTGGTGGTTTTATTGTCAGAATTCGAATCCAGGATTTTCTCTTTAACTATTTTCACCTTTTTTTTAACTCGCCGGTGCGGAAACAGGCATAAGCTAAAAAGGCATGCGCCTCATTCGAATTCGGCTACACGTGAATGGTGTATTAAAGCAGACGAGTGGCATTGTTATTTTTTCGCCTTTCGACTGGTTTTCAGGTTGAACACGTATTTGTGACATAAAAATAGTAATCAAACGGTTTATTTACAAGAGAATAAAGAGGATTGTTGAGAAAGAAAAGGGCTCATCCGGCCTGGTCTGCACTCTTTGCATGACTGCAAAGCTCCCTTCCTGTGTGCCAAACCTAAAGCCGGTTGAACCCTGTTCAATAAATCTATAAAGTTATTTACAAATATTTATCCTGATTTGCAATACGGCCCCGGGAGTATTTTTTAATATTTTTTGGATTGAATTGCAGAAACCTTTTGCATTTATCGCTGTTTTTTTGTTTCTTATTTTTTAACTAAAAGGTTTTCGATCAATGGGAAACGCTTGTTATATATCCTTAAAAGCGGAGGAACGATATGGGAGCATCTGAGAGAAACACATCCACACGCCGCGGATTCATCAAGCAAAGTCTTGCATGGACAGCCGGAGCGGCGGCTGCATCCGGATTCTATAGCCGGGCATCGGCTGGTGAAGGTCAAGCTTTTAAACTCAAGTATGCGCCGGGTTTGAACATGTTCAAAGAACACGCCGGACCGAATCCGATTGATAATATCAAGTTTATCCATGACCATGGGTTCCGGGCGGTATTTGATAACGGTTTGATGAACAAACCCCCCGCCCTGCAGGAAAAAATTACCGCCGCATTGCAAAACCGCGGCATGGACCTGGGCCCGTTTGTACTCTATGCGGATTTCGAGGTGAAATCTTTTGTTACCCGGGATACGGAAATTCGGGATATGCTGATGAAAAAGATGCGCCGGGGCGTGGAAACCGCAAAACGGGTTGGTGCCAAATGGGCGCTGGTGGTTCCGGGGCGCTTTGATGAGGGCCTGGAATGGGATTATCAGACCGCTAATGTGATTGACAATCTGAAATTTTGCTGTGACATTTTGGAACCGGCCGGTCTGGTGATGGTGATTGAACCCTTGAACGCCTGGACCAATCATCCCGGATTGTTTCTGACAAAAATTCCCCAGGCGTATATGATCTGCAAGGCGGTCAACAGTCCATCCTGCAAGATCGTCAATGATATCTATCATCAGCAGATCACCGAAGGCAACCTGATTCCCAATATCGATATGGCCTGGGAAGAAATTGCCGCGTTTCATCTGGGTGATAATCCGGGACGCAAAGAACCCACGACCGGAGAAATCAATTACAAGAATATATTCAAACATCTATATGAAAAGGGCTGTCAGGCTGTGCTGTGCATGGAGCATGGCAAAAGTCTGCAGGGTAAAAAAGGTGAACAGGCTGTCATTCAGGCCTATCGGGAATGTGATCATTTTTCAATTGGAGGTTGATATGAACACCACAGATATGACGCGAAGACGATTCATGAAAACAACAGCCGCAGCCGCGGCGGCCGGCGCTGTGTATCAGCCGGTGCGTGCTGCCGGATCGGACATCATCAAAGTCGGATTGATCGGATGCGGCGGACGCGGTACGGGTGCGGCTATCAACTGCACGGATGCGGACCCGGCTGTGAAAATTGTGGCAATGGGTGATTTGTTCCAGGATCATCTGGACAGTTCCTACGAACGTCTGGCCAAGGGCTACACCGGCTGGCAGGGAGAAGAAGTAAAATCACGAGGCGAACAAATGGATGTGCCGCCGGAACGCCGGTTTGTGGGATTTGATGCGTATAAAAAAGTGATTGAATGCGATATTGATATGGTCATTATGGCGTCACCGCCGCACTTTCGTCCGATGCAATTCGACGCGGCGATTAAAGCGGGGAAACATGTGTTTATGGAAAAACCAGTGGCGGTCGGGCCTGCAGGTGCGCGCTCTATTATGCAAACCGCCAAACTGGCCGATGAAAAAGGCTTGTCCGTGGTCGCAGGTACCCAGCGGCGGCATTCGGCGCCGTATCTGGAGGTCATGAAACGCATCCATGACGGGGATATCGGTGATATCGTCAGCGCTCAGGCTTACTGGCTCGGAGGTCCGCCCTGGTGGGAAAAGGGACCAAAGCTTTATCATCAGCAATTTGTCGAAAACTGGTCGGATCTCGAATATCAGATCCGCAACTGGTTTCACTTTACCCGGTTTTCCGGTGATATTATAGTGGAACAGCACGTTCACAATCTGGATGTGGTCAACTGGGGAATCGGCGCCTTGCCGGTGAATGCCGTGGGAACCGGTGGCGCCCAGCGGCGCAGGGGAGACGGGTACGGCAATATTTACGATCACTTTACCATACAGTACGAATATCCCAACGGTGTTCAGGTCACCAGTATGTGCCGGCAGATGGATAACTGCGCCAATCGGGTATCTGAGACCATAATGGGCAGCAAAGGGATCGCGTATCTGTGGGGGTCAAGCGGTAAAATTGAAGGTAAAAAGAGTTACGAATTCACCGGTGATTCGCCGAATATGATGGTACAGGAACACAAAGATCTGATTGCCAGCATGCGGGGCGAAATCAGCCGGTTGAACGACGGACAGCGTATCGCGGAAAGCACGCTCACCGCTGTACTGGGACGTATGACCGCCTATACGGGACGCGCCGTCAAATACGATTGGGTGCTGAACAAATCGCAGCTAAATTTATTCGTTGCCCCGCTATGATTTCGATGTGGATGTGCCTTATCAGCCAATGGCGGTTCCCGGGGTGACCGAGATTCTTCAGAACGGATTTCTGAAACAGGGTCTGTGATCATTCACAGCCCTGTTTTTTTCCAAAAGTACACTTTCAAGAATGTTTCTTGATTTTTTCAGGATGTTTTTCTGATATCGACGGCATGATGCATCATGTTCAAAACAAGTTTTCATACCCGTTGAAACAGGGTGTTTTTCCGCTTGCATACTCTTTTAATTCCTGCAGTTCATTATCTGTCACCGGTTTCAGATTGGCGGCGATCTGAAAGGCGCGATCCCAGAACACGGGTGAACCCGGAGGAATGGCGGCTGTTATACCCTGTTCATAGGTGAACCGGAACGCGATTTCCGCCATACGGTCTTCTTTTTCCGGGATTGGCATATACCAGCATTTGGGATAGGGCTGGGTTTCATCTTCATGCAGCTGCCGGAAGGCCAGACCTTTCAAAGCCAGAATGCCCTTGTCCGTCTTTTTCGCTTCTTTGAGCACGCGCGGACCGAAATTTCCCTCAAACCAACAGACAAAATTGATCGGAAACAGGATCGTGTCAAAGTCATAGCGCTGCATGGCCATGAGCGCCGCTTTTTCCGAATGGGCGGAGAACCCGAGATAACGCACTTTGCCGTCTTTTTTGGCCTGGATAAACGTCTCCATGGCGCCGTCCGGTGCAAAGGCGCGTTCCACATCTTCTTCCGTGGTGATGTGATGAAGCTGATAAAGATCAAAATAATCCGTGCGCATGTGTTTCAGAGAAGCGTGCAGTTCCTCCAGTGCGCCCTTTTTATCTCTCTGACCGGTTTTGCAGGCGAGAAAAGACTGTTTTCGGTACGGCTCCAATGCCGGACCCAGCTGCAGTTCCGCATTGCCGTAGGTGGGGGCGACGTCATAATAATTGATCCCATGATCAAAAGCGCGTGCCACCATATTGTCTGCCCGTTTTTGTTCCACATCCATCACCAGAATGCCACCGAATCCCAGTTGGGATAATTTCTCACCGGTGCGTCCGAGTACGCGCCGGGGCATGATTGTTTTTTCCTGCATAGTCTGCTCTCCGCTGTGTACTGTGCTGCCGGACCATGTTAAGATACCGGCTGCTGCCGTGCTTTTTATAAATTGCCTGCGCTGCATCATAGACCTCTCAAAAAATGATCAGATTTTAACTTTATAAACAAAATAACCGGCAGGATATTCCATTCCGCGGTACTCCCGGGCGATGACGCATTTTGAATTAAAAACAGTATTCAAGTGCCGCTTCCATACCCCGGATTTCCATCAACCCCGACAACCGGCCGATACGCGGATAGCCGGGCGCTGTATTTTCATTGAAATCAGAGAGCATTTTGATACCGTGGTCCGGGCGAACCGGCATGCGTGTATCTGTACGTCCCTGTTCCCGGCGTCTATGCTGTTCCTGCAATATCAATTCGATCAGTTGCGGCAGGTCTGCATCACCTTGGATGTGGCCGCTTTCGTAAAACGCGCCGTTTTTCAGAACGCGGTTGTTGCGCAGGTGCACAAAATGAATGCGCTCCGCAAATGCCGCTGCAATGGCGGCGGGATCGTTGTCACGCCGCACAGAAAGCGACCCGCTGCAGAAGGTCAGTCCATTGGCGAGCGAGGTTTGCTGTTTAAATATCCACTGCAGATCGTCCTGGGTGCTGACAATACGCGGCAATCCGAGCACCGGAAACGGCGGATCATCCGGGTGAATAGCTAGGTTGATACCCGCCTGTTCAGCTGTCGGAATCACGTCGTTGAGAAAGGAGCCCAGATGCCGACGCAACCGGGCTCTGTCGATTTCATCGTATTTCGTTAGCAGTTCCAGAAATTTTTCCCGGTAATACTGTTCTCCGCTATCAATGGCGCCGTGAATGAATCCCTGGGTGAGGATAATAATGTTGTAGGCCAGTTCTTCGCGCTCCGATACATGCATTTTGTTGTACAGGGACTCAGCCTGTTGTATGGTTTCCTCGCTATAGTCCGCTTCGGCGGCGGGGCGCTGCAGGATAAACAGATCAAACGCCGCGAACTTGACCGGGTTAAAGTACATCACTTCTCCGCCCGACGGCAGACGGTGATGCAGATCGGTGCGCACCCAGTCCAGCGCCGGCATAAAGTTATAACAGACTGTATCAATGCCCTGTTCGCCCAGATGCCGCAGGGATTGAGTGTAAACGTCGACAAGCTCGTCATAGCTTTCCGTATGCTGTTTGATACCCTCGGCCACCGGCAGACTTTCCACCACGCTCCAGCGCAGTCCGGCCTGTTCGATGGACGTTTTTACGGCTTTGATTTGTTCACGCGGCCAGACCTGACCGGGAGGGACGTCATATAATGAAGTGACAACACCTTCCACACCCATTTGTCGCATATCGGACAGGGTAACCGGATCACCCGGACCGAACCACCGCCAGCATTTTTCCATTGCCATATCAGAATCCTATTGAATTGCCTCCGTCCACCGGCAGCACCACACCGGTGATGTATCCGGCTTGCTCGGAACAGAGATAATAGGCCGCATCCGCCACATCCTCCGGTTTGCCCAGACGCCCCAGGGGCGTGCGGCTGAGAACCTTGTTTTTGCGTTCCGGATCATTGTCCAGCGCTTTTCTCGACATGTCAGTTTCGATGAATCCCGGGGCGATACAGTTTACCCGGATACCCAGCGGTGAAAGCTCGACCGCCATGGCCCGGGTCATGCCCTCAATAGCCGACTTTGTAGAAGTATACGCAATCACGTACGGAATGCCATACTGCGATGCCATGGAACTGATGTTCAGAATCGCGCCGCTTTTGTGTTCCGCCATATGTCTGGCAATTTCGCGGGACAGGGAGAGAACGCTGACTTGATTGATTTCAATGACTTTGAGAAAGTCCTGATGCGAGACATCAAACAGACTTTTCTTTTGATGGATTCCCGCATTGTTGACCAGAATATCAATAGGCCCATGTTTCTCAATAATTGTCGCCGCCATATCCGGTATGCCGTCTAATTCAGCCAGATCGTATTGTTCATAATTGCAAAGCTCGCCAAAATGCTCACAGGCGGTTGTCAATTTTTCCATACTGCGTCCCAGTATGATCGTATGGATGCCCCTTTCCACAAATTTGGACGCAATGGCATAGCCCAGACCGGATCCGCCGCCGGTCACCAGCGCTGTTTTTTGTTTTGTGTTCACTCGAAATGATCTCCTTTAACATGCCCATATAACAATATGGATTTATTTGCAAATCATAACGTTTCAATTTAAAAGTTTAATTCATTTTTATGTCTTTAGCAAGAATTTTCATTGTTATGGAAAAGAAAAAGCGTCATCCATGACGCTATTGTTGAGAATGACTTTTGTAAATGTATCATTTTGGAGTGAAATATCCGTGAGTTTTCACGGATTCACGTCAAGGCAGAAACTGCGCATTCCGGGCATGGTGTCCAACGACAGCAATCCATTTCAAGGCGCCGAGCCCCGCACGCCAGCATCGCGGATGCTGGCGTGCCATACTTGTCCTCGTCGTACAATTTTCCTTTGTGCGACGAGTGGTCGCGGCACAATTTTGAAAAGGTACAGAAATGAGTTCCGGTTTCCATGAATATTCAACTCTCTTGCCGGCTGAGGCAGAATGCACACTCTAAACTTGCGCCTTTACCCCCACCACCTGCACCACGGACGCCAGGCCGCTATGGTGCGCGCCTTCGTCCAGGTGTCGTTCAACTTTGGCTGCGTGTCGGAATTCCAGGCCCTGCAATTCGGTTTTAACAGAATCCAGATCCATCAAATGATCAGGAGACTTTGGACCGCCCGTTCCGTATTTGAGTTGCTCCTGTGAAAAGCTTTCCATGATATAAACGCCGCCCGGCGCCAAACTCTTGACAATGTCTGAATGGATGCGTTTGCGCAATTCACAAGGCAGGTGACAATAAATGGCAATGATCCCCTGCCAGGCATCCGGTTCAAACGCATAATGAGCAAGATCCTGGTGCAGTGTATGCACCGGAACCCCGGATTCGCTGGCCAGGTGTTCTGTTTTCTGCAAGCCCACACGGGACGCATCCAAAGCCGTGACCTCGTATCCCTGCAGCGCCAGATACACCGCGTTGCGCCCTTCGCCTTCGGCCAGACTCAGAACCCGGCCTTTGGGGATGAGCGCTGACTGTTCAACAAGAAATTCATTCGGTTCGCGGCCGTATACATGCTCCGGCGTGTCAAATCGCTGATCCCACATGCTCATTGGCTTGTCCTCAGGTTACACCATGCATCGTTTTCGTGACTTTTTCTCAGAGCGTCAATCGCCCGCATATTGTTTACTGCATCGTTCAAGCGAGTCGGAACCGGCGTGTTTTCCAGTATGGAATTGGAAAAGGCGTCACCCTGAAGCTGGTATTGATTGGCGGCCGGCAGGGTGATTTCGTGCATTTTGCCGTTCTGTTCCAAAAGCAAAATTATCGGCCGGTCGTGCGGCGCGTTGAAGGGAATCTGCACCTCGATACGGCCGGTGCGCCCGAACACCAGCACCCGTTGATAGGCTGACATTTGAGTGCTCACTGTAAAGCTGGACGTGCCGTCTTCAAATTCCAACAGTCCCGAGGTCAAGCGGTCGACTTTGAGCAGGGGATCGTACTGCATCCAGCCGAAAACTCGCTGCGGCTCGCTTTCAAACAGAAATCTTGAGACTGAAATCGGATAGCAACCGATATCCATCAGGCCGCCGCCGCCGGTTTCCGGCCGGTTGCGGATGTTTTCCGGGTCATCTTTATAATAGCTGAACACGGTTTGAATGGTGGTCAGGTCTCCGATAGTGCCGGAGCGCACCCATTCCAAAGTCTGAATCCACTGCGGATGAAACCGGTACATGAACGCTTCCATTACCTTGAGATGCGGATAATCTTGAGCGGTTTGGAGAAGCGTTTGCGCTTCGTCGGCATGCATGGCAATGGGTTTTTCGCAGAGAACATGTTTACCCGCCTGCAAGCTCTTGACTGTCCATTCGATATGCAGACTGATTGGGCAGGGGAATGTAAACGGCGTCAATTTCCTCAAAAGCCAGCAGCTCTTCATAAGAACCGAATGCCCTCGGAATGTCGAGTTCCTGCGCCGCGCCCTGGGCTTTTCGTAAATCCCGGGACGCGATGCCCTGTATTTGAGTGATTGTACTGTTCTGCATGGCCGGTATCACCTGTTTGCGTGCGATATCAGCTGTACCGAGAACACCCCATCTAATTTTTTTCATGTCAGTTGCCCTGTTTAAATTATGCTTTTTTATTGCAACGAACGGCAAAAGATATCTATTCCTGCGTTTTGACTAATAATGTCTTGTTTATGCTTTTTTTAAAGTTCATTACAATATTGTCATTAGATGCCATCAATTGTAAATTATTATCATAGAGCATTGCTTTTTTTTACTGAATTGGTTTTATTTAGTATATTAAACATGTAAAAACGGCGATACAATCCTTTTTATATCAGGAAAACCAAAGCATATGAAAAAATATCTTTTTATTATATTGACGTTATTGGCCGCTTGCGCCAATACCAACCGCAAAGCTGCCGATGCAGAGTGGACGTTTGAGGATCGATATGAAACTGTTATCGATAGTGTGCTGGCTGAATTGACGCTGGAAGAAAAAGTCCATTTGCTGCACGGCACGGGCAAATTTGTTTCCGGTGGTGTGGAGCGGCTGGGCATCCCGGAATTGCACTATACCGATGGACCTAACGGCATTCGCGAGGAATTGGAACGTCACTCCTGGAATTCTCTGAATCTGACCACCGATTCGGTGACTTTTTTTCCAACCGGACCGGCGCTGGCCGCCACCTGGAACCGGGAGCTGGCAGAGCAGTACGGCAGGGGGATCGGACTGGAAGCGCGCGCCCGGGGTAAAGATGTACTGCTGGGTCCGGCTGTGAACATTATGCGCACGCCGATTTGCGGCCGCAATTTTGAATATTTTACCGAAGATCCGTTTTTGAATGCGGAAATCGCGGTGGGTTATGTACGCGGTGTACAGCGTCAGGACGTGGCCGCCTGTGTCAAGCATTATGCGCTGAACAATCAGGAAGAACAGCGCGGCAGCATCAGCGTGCAAATCAATGAACGCGCTCTGCGCGAGATCTATATGCCGGTCTATCGCGCGGTTGTACAGCAGGCGGATGCGCATGCTATGATGGGCGCTTATAACCGATTCCGCGGCGAATATCTGTGCCAAAATGATTATCTGAATAACACAGTGTTAAAAGATGAATTCGGGTTCAAGGGTATTGTGGTTTCGGACTGGGGCGCCACGCACAATACAGAAAAAGCAGCCTGGGGCGGACTGGATGTGGAAATGGGAACCGGACAGCCGTATGATGAAAATTATATGGCAAAACCGTTGCTGGAACTGGTAAAAGCGGGACTCGTTCCGGATAGTCTGGTGAATGACAAGGCACGCCGGGTCCTGCGCGTGATTTACAATCTGAAAAAATCGGACTCGACGCGCACAAAAGGCGAGAAAACCTCGCCGTTAACGCGCCGGATCGCTTATGACGTGGCCTCCGAAGCCGTCGTCTTGTTGAAAAATCAGAATATTCTGCCGCTCAACCCGGATACCATTAACAGCATCGCGGTGATCGGCACCAATGCGCATAAACCGCAGTCAAGGGGCGGCCATACTGCATCTGTCAAAGCAAAATACGAAATTTCGCCCTGGCAGGGCTTGAAATCAAAACTGGGAACCGAAGTTGCGTTGACGTTTTCCAGAGGCTATGAAGAGACGTTTATGCAGTCAGCGAACAGCAGACACCGCATACCCTCGCAAACGGCCAACGATAGTTTGATTGACGCAGCCGTACAGTTTGCAAGGAGTTCGGATGTTGCGATCATTTTTGCCGGCGCCAGCCGGGACATTGAAACCGAGGGGCGAGATCGCCGGGATTTAACCCTTCCTTTTGGTCAGGATAAACTGATTCGGAGCGTGTGCGCCGCCAATCCCAACACCATTGTGGTGTTTCTTGCCGGCGCTGCTTATGATATTCAGTCCGCAGTGAACCTCGCGCCCGCTGTGCTCTACGGCTGGTTCAACGGATCAGAAGCCGGACGCGCAATGGCAGATATTCTGTTTGGAGATGTCAATCCCTCCGGCAAACTGCCGTTCACCCTGCCGAAGCGGCTGGAGGATGTGGGCGCGCATGCGCTGAATGCCTATCCCGGTGAAAACGGAACCGTCGTGTACAAAGAAGGTCTTCTGGTGGGATACCGCTGGTTTGACAGCAAACAGATCGATCCCATTTATCCGTTCGGGCACGGTCTTTCCTACACGTCATTTGAGTATTCCGGGCCGGAAACCGACAAATCCGTTTATCATAGTGGGGATGTGATCGAAATTACCTGTGCGGTGAAAAACACCGGTTCAATAGAGGGCAAAGAGACCGTACAATGCTATGTTTCTGTTGAAGAAAGCCGGGTGCTGCGTCCTGACAAAGCATTAAAAGCGTTTGATAAAGTGTTTATAAAAGCAGGTGAGACTAAAACGGCAAAATTGCATCTGCCGGTCAGCGAACTGGCGTATTACAATGATGCGAACGCAGAGTGGCAGGTCGAGCCGGGACAATATACTCTGATGATCGGAACGTCTTCGCGAGACATCCGCGGAAAAGTGAATGTGGAAATTATAAATTCCCCATGAACCGGAGAAACGGATCGGGGGTATGATGCTTATATATAACAGGGAGAAGCTATGCTGAGGAAAACATTATGTCTGATTCTGGTGCTGGTTGCGGTCCCGCTGCTGGCATACGAAAATTTTAACACAGCCATCTATTCGCGTGTATACGAGACGATTAAAATGGGCGATCTGGACTGGTTGGAACCCCGTTTTGATGTGATGCAGGAACACATCGAGGTGGACAAGGTCTATCTGGAAACACACCGGGATATGGTGGTCGTGGACCAGGAAACCCTGGACCGGGTGAAACAATTTTTTCATGACCGCGGTGTTAAAACGTCGGGCGGCATTACCATTACAGTGGATGAGGGAAACCGGTTCGAAACGTATTGTTATACCAATCCCGAACACCGGAAAAAACTCAAAGAGGTGATTGAATTTACGGCGCGCAATTTCGACGAGGTCATTTTAGATGATTTCTTTTTCACCAACTGCAAATGCGAATCCTGCATCAAAGCCAAGGGCGACCGCAGCTGGCCGGAGTTCCGTCTGCAGCTGCTCACCGAGGTGGCGCGTGATTTAATCCTGAAACCGGCAAGAAAAGTCAATCCGGATGTCAGTGTGATTGTCAAATATCCCAACTGGTACGAGCACTTTCAGGGATGTGGTTTTAATCTGGAAACCCAGCCCGCTCTGTTTGACGGGTTGTACACGGGGACCGAAACCCGGGACCCCGGCAGTCATCAGCACTTGCAGCCGTATCAGGGCTATCAGATCGTACGCTATTTCGAAAATTTGAAACCCGACGGCAATCTCGGCGGCTGGGTGGATACCGGTGGACTGCGCTTTCTGGACCGTTACGCGGAACAGTTGTGGTTGACCCTGTTCGCCAAGGCGCCGGAACAGACTTTGTTCGATTTCCGCCAGCTGCAGTATCCTATTCGCCGTGAATGGCGCGCCGACTGGCAGGGAAGCGGCAGTAGTTTTGATTTTGATGAAATGATGGCGCCGTTCCTGGCAAAAGAAGGAAATCGTTTTGAGGATGCCACCGTCGCATTGGCCGCCGGCTATACCTTTGAAAAAATTGATCCGATTATCGGAGAACTCGGCACACCAGTGGCGGTTCCGTCCTATAAACCGTTTCATTCCACGGGTGAGGACTTTTTGCAAAACTATCTGGGCATGATCGGCATTCCCGTGCATCTGGTGCCCGAATTCCCGATGGACAGTGATATGCTGATCCTCACCGAGACCGCCAAACATGATCCGAATATTGTTGAAAAAATGAAAGCACGCCTGATCAACGGCAAGGATATTGTGATCACATCCGGGCTGGTGAATGCACTGCAGGATAACGGACTGGAGGATATTGTTGAACTGCGCTACACGCCGCGCAAGGCCCTGGTGGATCAATTCCGCGCCGGTTGGCGGTCTATGTATTCTATTGATGAGTCGATGCTTATCCCGCAGATCGCCTATCTGACCAATGATTCCTGGGAAGAGATTTCCGCCATGGACGGCACCAACGGCTGGCCGCTGCTGCATTCGGCCGAATACGGCAATGCCGTTCTGTATGTGCTGACGATCCCGGAAAGCTTTATTGATCTGTATCGTCTGCCGGTTCCGGTGCTCGACGGCATTCGTCAAACCGTGTTGCCCGATGAATTTGTGCGCGTCAGCGCCCCCGGCAAGGTCAGTGTGTTCCAGTATGACAATGATACATTTATCGTTGAATCTTTCTGTGATGAACCGGTGCTGACAAGCCTGTTCACACCGGACGGCGTGAGTCAGTTGATCGATATCGAGACCGGACGGGTGCTGGACGGCGAGTCCGTGACCCGCAGATTCCGGCAAGTCACCGAAAACCGGTTCCAGACGCGTTTGAACGCGCACTCGTTTAAAGCGTTTAAAATGAAATAAATTTTTTCTCTCTCTCCTCCTATGGTAAAAGCCTGCGTTGCTCAAGCGCGGGCTTTTTTTTTCTATCTGATAAAATATGTGTATATTATCCCCATTGAATGTATTGGATGAGGATAAAAGATATCAAGGAGGAAAAGAATGAGATTCTTTATGACCGGCGCCACCGGATTTGTTGGATCGCGTATCGCTGCGAAATTGAGAGACAATAATTATAAAGTCAATGCCATTGTCCGTAACCCGGATCGGGCGGATTTCTTGCGCCGTCTGGGGGTTCAGGTTTTTCAGGGGGATGTGACGGACAAGGACAGCATGCGTGCGGCTATGCAGGGCTGCGACGGCGTGTTTCATGTGGCAGGCTGGTACAAGATCGGAGTACGCGACAAGTCGCCTGGGTATAAAATCAATGTGCAGGGCACCCGCAATGTCCTGGGATTGATGCAGGAACTGGGCATCCGCAAAGGCGTGTACACCAGCACCGTGGCTGTAAACTCGGATACGCACGCAGAAGCCAAAGATGAATCTTTTCAGTTCATGGGTGAACACATCAGCGAATACGACCGCACCAAAGCCGGGGCGCATGAGATTGCCTTAACATTTATCAAAAACGGATTACCGCTGGTGATTCTGATGCCCGGTCTGATTTACGGTCCGGACGGCGCCAGTCTGAGTGATGAGTCTTTGCGCCTGTATCTGCAGGGCAAACTGCCGATGATCCCCAAACGCTCGGCGTTCTGCTGGTCGCACGTGGATGACATTGCCGATGCGCATTTGCTGGCCATGCAAAAGGCTGATCCCGGTACGACCTATATGATCACAGGCCCCTGTCATACCCTGACCGAGGCGTTCGATATGGCGGAACAGATTACCGGTCTCAAGGCGCCTATGGCGGTCCCGCCGGCGCTGCTCAAGATAACCGCTTTTTTTTCATCCCTGATCGAATGGATCGTGCCGTTGCCGCCGTTGTATTCTTCAGAAGCCCTGCGTGTGCAGGCCGGCGTCACCTATTTGGGCGACAACAGCAGTGCCAGACGCGATCTGGGATACCATCCGCGGCCACTGTCTAAAGGCCTCAAGGAAACTCTCCTTTATGAGCGCTCACGCCTGAACAGCGTGGACTTGTGAGCTGTGATTATCGCTGTAACACTCGGGATTAAAGATATGTCAATCCGGAGCGTCTGAATGACTGCAGGATATGATAAACAAACTTTGTATTTAACCCTGCACCGAACCGGTGAGTTAAAGAATCGGGGGCAAAAGTTATCGTTATTACTTTTCAAACTTTTCTTTGCAAAGCGCTGACAAGTTTTTTCCCGATTCCTGAATATTCAGGTGAAAATAATCTGTGCACCGGCGGACAGCTCGTAAAACTTGCCCACATTAATCACGTCATCTACCTGCGGCAGAAAATCCTCCCTGGACAAATGGAACATGTCCACGGTGGCCTTGCAGGCGTACAGTCCTGCGCCGGCATCGCTGATCATTTCAATGAATTCCGTAACCGGGGGAATATCCAGTTTTTCCATTTCCTGCTTCATCTTGGTCGTTGCAAATGATGACATACCGGGAAGAATACCGACCAGCGACGGGATATGCATGGCGGGGTTTCCGACGGTCGATACTTTGATCTTGTCGGCGCGTTTTTTCATGATCGCTTCCAGTCCGAAAAACGTAAAGAACACCGTGGCGTCAATACCGGCCATGCGTGCACCGTTTGCCATGATCAGACCCGGATACACGCCATCCAGAGAGCCTTTGGAAATAACAATCGATACTTTTTCTATTTTATTTTGTTCCGCCATTGTAACCTCCTGTTATACACATCCTTGTGGTTTACCCAGACCGGATATTTTAGCTGCTTTTTTCGCAGGGCCGTCCGGGAAGAGTGAATACATTTCTTTGGTGGGAACCCCGCCCACTTTGTTCATTCTGCGAATGGTCGGCGGCGCGCCTTTTTCCTTAAAATCTTTGCGTATAAAATGGATGGCATCCCAGTGACGATCGGTCAATTCCGAAATGCCCTCTTCTTTGGCGAGATCTTTGGCAATGTCCTCGTTCCATTCATCCGGCTGGGTCATAAATCCTTCGTCATCCACTTGAACCGTGTATCCTGCAATGGTTTTTTCAGGCATTGTATTAACCTCCTTGTTGAATTTGTAATTCCGACATGTTTTGTGTGCCGTCGGATTGCTGCATTTGGATTGATATGGTTTTTACGAATGAGAGTCCCATATAAAGCAGCTGGCGTACCTTGGGATCGCTCGCGGTTTTCATGATTTTAAAAAGCGATACGTGTTCCGGCATTTCGGGTTTTTCCCGGTATGCGGCGGCCACGGCGTTCAAATCATCTGCAAAGCTCGTTTTGCTGAGCTGCAAAAACGCATCCGCGAATTTCGGGAGGGTCTCAGTCATCTGCTGCATATCCTCCTCTGACATGTTTGAAATAATTGTGTCCAGAGTCTGAAGCACTGTTGAGAAAAAAGTAAAGTAACCCCGTTTTTCCATCTGGTCCAGACTTTCCAGGGTGCTGTCAAAGACCTGTTTGGACAAGGGGCCGGCATCATTTACAAAGTCTACGGCGCTTTCCATGCGTTCGAACAGTGAGGTTAAATTACGGATATTGCGCAGCAGCTTGGTGCCGAGGTAAATCAAATCCTCATAACTGAAATAGGGAGAAACTTTGTCGAGTTCTTCGGCCGCCGTGTTGAACAGATCTGTGGCGATCGGTGTCAGGTCGCGGCGCAGGTCGTCCATCTCCTGCTGGCGCCGCCGGGTTTCGTTCAGCTGTTCAGCGATCATGTCCAGTTTACGATGAACAGCCTCCAAGTCTTTATCCACTAAGGCCTCCTTTCTTATCGCATTTTTCCGGCCATGTTCATCCGGGCCTGGATGGGAAGTTCGGAACCACGTAAAAGAATGTTCCAGTATATCCAGCGGAACATCATTTTTCCCCAATGATTTGCTTTGGTTTCCTGCAGCAGGGAAAACGGACCAATCCCGGGCAGGGGGAATTTACCGGGAAGCGGTTCAATATCGTAATTAAAATCAATCAACAGACCTTTGCCGAAACCGGATTCGATGAAACAGTTGGCGTGACCGTCAAAATCTTCCTGCAGGGGCATGCCGTCGATATGGCGGATCATGTTTTCTGTCAGCACTTCAGCTTCAAAATGCGCAACTGATCCGGCTTTGGAGGCCGGCAGATCCGTGGCATCGCCGATGACAAATATGTTTTCATGATTTTTGGACTGCAGCGTGTGTTTGTGCGTGGGAACAAACTGCAGCTCATCACCCAGGCCGGACCGTTCGATCGAGTCATCACCCATGTTGGTGGGGATGGTCACCAAAAGATCGTAATCCACTTTCTGATCATCAAAAGAAACAAGCTGGTTTTTGGATGTATCTACACTGCCGGTACTGAATTCAGATATCAGATTGATGTTTTTCTGGTCGAGGAAATCGCCCAGAAATTTTGCGGCCTTGGGTTTGGTAAAGGCGCCCGGAAGCGGTGTGACCAGGGTCAGGTCCACCTTGTCGCGCATGCCTTGCTCCGTAAACCACCAGTCGGCAAGAAACATAAATTCCAGTGGAGCCACCGGACATTTGATCGGCATTTCAGTAATATTCAGCGCCAGGTGACCGCCTTTCCAGTGTTTCAGGAATTTCTGCAGTTGACAGGCGCCTTCAAAGGTATAAAAATCAAAGATATTCTGATACCAGGCGCCGCCGTCAGCCAGGCCTTCGGTTTCATCCGGTTTCAGCTGCGTACCGGTGGCGATAATCAGGTAATCGTAGGGCAGGACTTTGTTGTTTTCCAGTTTTACCTGGTTTTTATCCGCCTCGATGACGTCAATTCCGGACAGAATTAATTCGACATCCTTGGGAAGATAATCGCGCCTCGGTTTGATGATATCATTGCAGGAATAAATGTTAAAGGGGATAAACAGCAGTCCAGGCTGGTAAATGTGCTTATTGTCCTTGTCGACAATCGTAATTTTCCAGTCGTTTTTTGGCAACTGCTGACTCAGTTTGTTGGCCATGATCGTGCCGCCGGTTCCGGCGCCCAAAATGACTATTTTTTTCATCCTGAATATCCTTAGATTTGATTTCTATTTATAATAGGATGCACCCGTCAAAAAAAGGATTCAATCTTTTGAACTATAAACAATGCTTTTTTTATCAAAAATCCCGTTTTTTACCTGGAATGATCCTGTGAGAATATTGTTTTTAAAAAAAATGAATCCTTTTTCAGTGTCTTGTATCTCATCATAAAAACCATAAAAATTTTGGAGGATTGTAATGAAAGTCCTGATTATCGGAGGAGTTGCCGGTGGTGCGACAACTGCGGCGCGTTTGAGAAGACGTGACGAAAATGCAACGATTATTCTTTTCGAGCGCGGTGAGCATATTTCTTATGCGAATTGCGGCTTGCCTTATTATATCGGCGAAATCATTTCGGAGCGGGATAATTTATTTGTCGCCACACCGGAATTGTTTCGCAAGCGTTTTAAAATAGATGTGCGGCTGAAAAATAAAGTGGTGGCGGTGGACGCGGCTAATAAAGAAGTGCATGTAAAGAATCTGGATACCGGTACTGAATATACAGAAAGCTATGACAAACTGGTCATGTCTCCGGGGGCGGAGCCGGTCAAACCGCCGATTCCGGGTGTAAATCTTCCGGAAATCTTTACCCTGCGCAATGTCAGGGATACGGACCGTATAAAAACGTTTGTCGATGAAAAAGACCCCAAACGCGCGGTCATTGTAGGCGCCGGATTCATCGGTCTGGAAATGGCGGAAAATCTGCATCGACGCGATGTGTTTGTCACCATAGTCGAGATGGCGGAGCAAGTGATGACGCCGCTGGATTATGAAATGGCGGCGGGCGTACATCAGCATCTCAAGACCAAGCATGTTGAATTTTATTTGAGCGATGCGGTCAAAGCCTTTACATCTGCTGACGAGGGCGTGCGGGTGACCTTGAACAGCGGCAAGGAACTGGACGCGGATATGGTAATTTTGAGCATCGGCGTACGCCCGGAGAGCAAACTGGCGCGCGACGCCGGACTGGATATCGGCGAAACCGGCGGCATCAAGGTGGATTCGCATCTGCGCACCTCCAATCCGGATATATTTGCGGTGGGAGATGCCATCGAATTTGTCAATCCGATTATTGATCGACCGATGCTGGCGTATCTGGCGGGTCCGGCCAACAAACAGGGCCGCATATGCGCCAATAATCTGGTGGATGGCCCAAAACACGAATATACGGGTACGCTGGGAACCGCTATTGCCAAGGTGTTCGATATCACAGTCGCGGCTACGGGGGTGTCCGAAAAAACCCTGAAAAAAGAAAAAATCCCGCACAAGGTGTCTATTACGCATGCATTTTCGCATGCGGGTTATTATCCGGATGCGAAACCGATGACCCTCAAAATACAGTTTGATCCTGAGAACGGCAAGCTGTACGGCGCCCAGATCGTGGGATATATCGGGGTGGACAAGAGAATTGATCTGATCGCCGCGACCATCAAGCGCGGCGGAACAGTGCATGATTTGACGGAAATTGAGCATGCCTATGCGCCGCCGTTCTCCTCAGCCAAGGATCCGGTCAATATTGCCGGATTTGCCGCAGAAAATGTGATTCAGGGGATGGTGGATATTGTTCACTGGCAGCAGGTCAGCGAACGCGATCCTGAAAAAGATGTGGTTCTGGATGTGCGCACCCAGGCGGAGATTGAGCTGGGAATGATTGATGATGCAGTGCATATTCCGCTGGATGAACTGCGTCAGCGACTGGATGAGCTGCCGCGGGACGAGCGTATTATTGTTTACTGCGCCGCGGGATTGCGCGGGTACTTGGCTGCGCGCATTCTGATGCAGCACGGTTTTAAACAGGTGGTCAATTTGACCGGCGGTTACAAGACCTTTGAACACGCCACTATGAAGCAGAGCAATGAAGATATCTTTGAAAAAATGCATCTGGGTCAGGATGATATTGTCTACTCTGTGGATCCGGCGCGTTTGCAGTCAGCGGGACAATTGGTCAAAGTGGACGCCAGCGGCTTGCAGTGTCCCGGCCCGATCAAGCGCCTCGGCGACCGCATGAAAGAACTCAAGCCGGGTGATACCATTGAGATTAAAGCCACTGATCCCGGATTCCGGAATGACGTCAAGTCATGGGCTGGTATGACGGGCAACCATCTGCTGGAGCTTTCCGACAAGAAAGGCACTCTTATCGCGCGTGTGCAAAAGGGTTCAACCTCTGAACAGGGATTTCAGGCCGTGCGCGCCAACAAGAACGGCTTGTCCCTGGTGGTGTTCAGTGATGATTTTGACAAGGCGTTGGCTGCATTTGTTCTGGCCAACGGCGCTTTGTCTGCCGGCAAAGCCGTAAATTTGTTTTTTACATTTTGGGGGTTGAATATAATCAAAAAACAAAAAGGTCCGCGCGTGAGAAAAGATCTGATGGGCCGCATGTTCGGCGCCATGATGCCCAAAGGCAGTAAGGATCTGTCATTGTCCAAGATGAATATGGCGGGTATGGGCAACCGAATGATGCGTGACCGAATGAAAGCGCAAAACGTGGATTCTCTGGAAGATATGATCCAGAGTGCCATTGAAGGCGGCGCCAATCTGATCGCTTGTCAGATGTCCATGGATGTAATGGGTGTCAAGGCGGAAGAACTGGTTGACGGTGTCGAAATCGGCGGTGTGGCATCATTTATGGATCACGCCAGCCGTTCGGATGTCAATATGTTTATCTAGGCCTGTTAAATCACTGCTGTGATCGTGTTCTCCTTTTACCAGCAACAGGCAGAAAGAGCCGGTTTCAAGAGATGCGGAGCCGGTTTTTTTGCTGCAATCCCCCAAAAGAGGTGGTGTATTTATGCGAATTGATAAAATAAAACATTGACAAGGTTTGCTGAAATTTGTATATTTATAGGCTTTGTTGGCGCGTTCGTCTAGGGGTCCAGGACGCCGGCCTCTCACGCCGGTAGCACGGGTTCGAATCCCGTACGCGCTGCGAGATAATAAAGTAATACGTGCGCCCGTAGCTCAATTGGACAGAGCGTCTGGCTACGGACCAGAAGGCTGGGGGTTCGACTCCTCCCGGGCGTACTCATTTTTTGACCGGTATGAAGACAGAACACAGCAAGTGGATGCAGCTGGCGTTGTTGGAAGCACAAAAGGCCTCTCAGAAAAAAGAGGTGCCTGTGGGCTGTGTGATTGTACAGGCCGGTCAAATCGTCGGAAGAGGCCATAATCTTGTAGAAACTCTGCAAGATGCGACCGCTCATGCCGAGATGCAGGCTATAAAGAGCGCTGCGCAGAAATTGAATTCATGGCGCCTTGAGAACACAGTGTTGTACGCAACTCTGGAGCCGTGTTCGATGTGTGTGGGCGCTATTTTATTATCAAGGATATCCGGAATCGTTTACGGTGCATCGGACCCCCGATACGGCGCCTGCGGCAGTGTACTGCAGATCGCGAATCATAAAGCTCTTGATGTCAGTGTGGATGTTGAGTCCGGTGTTCTGGAGTCGCGCTGCCGGGAGGTGTTACAGCGGTTTTTCAGGGAATTGCGTAAGTTTTCGGAGAGGTGCGAGAGTGGTTGAATCGGGCGGTCTCGAAAACCGTTGTACCCTTCCGGGTACCCAGGGTTCGAATCCCTGCCTCTCCGCTTGTTCTTTAAGATGATTTGATCCGCATTTATGATGCGGAACACAATGTGCGAATCAGGTATAATTCGTGGAACGGAGAGATGTCCGAGTGGCTGAAGGAGCACGCTTGGAAAGCGTGTGTAGTGAATAACTACCGCGGGTTCGAATCCCGCTCTCTCCGCTCTTTTATTTGGGGCCGTAGCTCAGTTGGGAGAGCGGTACGTTCGCAACGTACAGGCCGTGGGTTCGAATCCCATCGGCTCCACCAGGCGGCTGTGCTAGACGGGGAGCTAGCGGTGCCCTGTAACCTGCAATCCGCTATAGCAGGGTTGAACGCCCATTTGCGGTTTGACCGTGCGAACGCCCTCCTGAATAAGCGACGTTGATAGTTCAAGCCCCGCGCAATGGAGGCGCATTGAACCCCGTCAGGTCCGGAAGGAAGCAGCGGTAGGTGCTTAATCCATGTGCCGCGGGAGTTCTTGGCTGGAGTTGGCTGTTCAGGGGACGCTGTGCATGGCAAATCAAGGATGGGGCACAGTCGCGTTTTTAAATCATTATCATGTGGGTGTATTATGGCTTATCAGGTTCTGGCTCGGAAATACCGTCCCATGCTGTTCGAGGATGTTATCGGTCAGCAGCATGTGACGTTGACTCTGCAAAACGCGATCAAACAAAACCGTCTGGCCGGTGCATATCTGTTCTCCGGTCCCCGGGGTGTGGGCAAAACCACGGTTGCGCGAATTTTATCCAAAGCCATCAATTGTGATAACGGTCTTACCGATACGCCCTGCAATACCTGTTCGTCGTGCGTGGAAATTAACGAAAGCCGAAGTCTGGATGTGCTGGAAATCGACGGCGCTTCCAACCGCGGTATCGATGAAGTCCGTAATTTGCGCGAAAGTCTGCGCTATTCCCCCAATCCCAACAAATACCGTATCCATATTATTGATGAAGTGCATATGCTTACCAATGAAGCCTTTAACGCCCTGTTAAAGACATTGGAGGAGCCGCCTGAACGCGTTCTGTTTATTTTTGCCACCACCGAACCCCACAAAGTCCCGGCCACTATATTATCCCGTTGTCAGCGTTTTGATTTCAAACGTATATCCAATCAACAGCTTGTCGAACAGCTGAAACAGCTTTGCAAAAAGGAAGAATTAGAGGCTGAGGACGAAGCTCTCCGTCTGATCGCAGTCAAGGGTGACGGCAGTATGCGCGATTCCGAAAGTATTCTGGATCAAGTGATCGCCTATGCGGGAACCCGGATCACAGCGGAGGACACCTCGCAGCTGCTGGGGCTGATCGGGCAGAGTTTGTTCTTCCGGGTGACCGATCATATTCACAACAACGAGGTGGATGCCGGTATCGAGCTGGTCGAACATATTTTTTCAGAGGGTTATGATTTTAATGAATTTATACTCGGACTGGCCGAGCATTTCCGTAATTTTATGGTTGCCCGAGCGACAAACAGCGCCGCCGAGCTTGATGTCTCTGAGGAATTTGCTGCCCGTTATTTGCAGGAAGCCGAACGCTTTGAAATCGAAGATCTGCTGCGCATGATCAAGATCACAGCGGATGCGGAAAATGCACTGCGCCGCTCTTCGAATGCCCGGCTGCATTTGGAGGTCACTTTGATCAAACTGATTAAAATGAATTCCAGTGTGCAGTTGTCCGATTTGCTTTCAGAATTTGAGCAGATCAAAAAAAAAACTGATCTAATACCAAAAAAAAAAGCATCTGATCCCCCCGGAACTCCGGTAACCCAAAAACCACCGGAACCTGATCCTCAACCGCAGCGCTCTCCGCTCCCGTCTACAAAGCATGTATCTTCCAAAGAGACGCCTCCCATAACGCTGGACGACATTGAGAAAAAATGGACGGCATTGCTGGAACAGGTCAAGCATCATAAAATCGGATTGGGCACGATTCTTTCGGATGCCTGGCCGATGCGTGTGACCGAAAACAATCTAATTTTGGCATTCGGCAAGCGCAACGGATTTCAGATGAATACAGCCAAACGCGAAAGCCGGTTCCTGGAATCCTTGATCAAAGAGTTTTATGGGCATCCGCTGCGACTGATGTTCACGCTGATTGAACCGGAAAAAATAGAGTCCATACGCAAAATTCCCTCACAGGTGGACAAAGAAAAGGTTTTTCAGGAATTACGCGACAAGAATCCGATGTTAAAACGACTGTCGGATACATTTGACGTCGAATTTATAAAATAGAAAGGGTGACCATGGCTAAAGGTGGTATGGGCGGTCTGCTTCAGCAGGCCCAGAAAATGCAGAAAGAGATGGAACGCATTCAGAACGAACTGGCAGAAATGCAGATAACCGGCACGGCCGGCGGCGGCATGGTGACGGCTGTGGTGACCGGTCAGCAAAAAGTGTTGGAAATCAAGATTGATCCGGAAGCCGTTGATCCTGATGATGTGGAAATGCTTGAGGATCTGGTGCTGGCTGCCGTAAACCAGGCCATGCAAAACGCCAAGAGCAAGTCCGAAGAAATGATGGGCCAGGTTGCCGGCGGTATGCCGCCCGGCATGAAACTTCCCGGAATGTAGGCGCGAGGCAAGTGGTGAAATATTCT
The DNA here is from genome assembly GCA_034521575.1 of candidate division KSB1 bacterium. NCBI lineage: Bacteria > Pseudomonadati > Candidatus Zhuqueibacterota bacterium. Next base: position 1,234,048 of record JAXHMJ010000005.1, on the reverse strand, counting down.
TCAGAAACAGTAGAACGTGCCATCCATGAACTGTCCAAGCTGCCGGGAATCGGCCGAAAATCCGCTCAGCGGCATGTTTTTTATTTGCTGAAAGCGCCGAAAAGCGAGGTAGAGGCATTGTCCGAGGCCCTGGTCAATTTGACCACGCATGTGCGACACTGTTCGATTTGTTATAACATTACTGAGCAGGACCCCTGTTACATCTGCAGCAGCGCAAAACGCGACCGCACGATGATTTGTGTGGTTGAGGAAGCCAATGATATTCTGGCGCTGGAAAACACTGGTGAATACAACGGCCTGTATCATGTTCTCGGCGGTGTTCTGTCGCCGCTGGACGGTATCGGCCCGGATGATCTGCGCATTAAACCTTTGATGGGTAGGCTGGACAGTGTGACTGAAGTGATCATCGCAACCAATCCCAATACCGAAGGCGAGGCCACTGCAGTATATTTGACAAAACTGATCAAGCCTCTGGATATCAAAGTCTCCCGTATTGCGCGCGGTATGCCGGTGGGGGCGGATATCGAGTATGCGGACGAATTAACGCTGGGACGGGCGCTGGAAGGGCGCATCTATTACTGAGGGCAAAAGATTAATAATTGACCTTGCCTTTGTCTATTTAATTTTTTAATATACACTTTTTAAAAGACCTGAAAGGGTGTTAATTGAAAACTTTAGCCAAAATGATAGCCACAACCGCCGGGACCGGATATTTCCCGATCGCTCCCGGGACGGTTGGGTCTGCGATTGCTGTGGTGGTCTTGTGGTTTTTACAACCGGTTTCGCCGCTGATTTTACTCGGATTGTTTGTCCTGTTTTACGGAATCGGGGTTTGGGCTTCGGGTGAAACTGAAAAATTATATTATAAAGATCCCGGACTGGTGAATTGGGATGAATTTTTGGGACAATGGATCGCTCTGTTCGCCCTGCCGCATATTCTGTGGGTGTATGTGGCCGGTTTTTTTCTGTTCCGGTTGTTCGATATCTGGAAACCGGTTCCGGTTCGCACCGCAGAACGATTGCCCGGTGGTACCGGGATTATGACGGATGATGTGGTGGCCGGTGTGTATGCGAATCTGGTGTTGCAGTTGGTTTTATTTACGGTGACCTATGGACATTGAGGTTTTGTCAATCGGCGATGAACTGCTGTCCGGTCAGACGGTCAATTCAAATGCGTCCTGGATGGGACAGCGGCTGGTAGAGATCGGGGTCACTCCGCGCTGGGTGACCACCCTGGGCGATGTCGCCGAACACTGCTATGCTGCTTTGCAGACGGCCAGTCAGCGCGCTGATGTGGTGCTGGTGACCGGTGGACTGGGTCCTACCCATGATGATATCACCAAAAAAGTGGTGACCGAATTTTTCGATTCACGTCTGGTTTTGAACCCGGAATGGCTGGAGGCGATCAAACAGCGCTTTATGCATCGAAATATTCCGCTGGCCAAAGTGAATGAAGAACAGGCAATGGTGCCGGAGGATGCGGATATGATTGAGAATCCGCTGGGCACTGCCCCGGGTATGGTGTTTCGAACGGACAAAGTAACCTGCTATGTGATGCCCGGTGTGCCGCATGAAATGCATAATATGATGCAGTCCTTTGTACTGCCCGAGTTAAAAAAACAGACCGGGCAGGTCATCCGTATGCGCACCCTGAAGACAACCGGTATTCCAGAGAGTACATTGTACGAAAAAATGGGCGATATCGAGTCCATTGGCGCCAAAGTGGCGTTTTTGCCCGGACTCGACGGTGTTAAAATTCGGTTGACCGTGGAAGCCGAATCGGAACAGGATGCCGATCGGCAATTACAGCGAGCCGCAGAGCAGGTGCGCGAGCGTGCCGGAGAGTTTGTCTACACCGAAGAGGAAAAAGCGCTGGAACATGTGATTGCTGACCTGCTGTTGGAGCGTGGTAAAACTTTGGCGGTGGCGGAATCCTGTACGGGCGGACTGTTGGCGGACAAGTTGACAAGTATCTCCGGCAGTTCCAAGTATTTTATGCAGGGCGTTATTGCCTACAGTAATGAGGCGAAACGGAATGTTCTCGGCGTGGCAGAGACCTTGTTAAAAGAACACGGCGCGGTCAGTAAACCCGTGGCCGCGGCCATGGCACGCGGTGTGAAAAACTGGGCCGGTACGGATTTCGGACTGTCTACTACCGGTATCGCCGGACCCACAGGCGGAACAAAAGAAAAGCCCGTCGGACTGGTCTATATCGGATTTTCCGATGGTGTGAATACCGTGGTGGAGGAGCACCGGTTTGCCAATGACCGCCACGGCAATAAAGTGCGCACAGCTCAGGCTGTGCTGAATTTATTTAGAAAACAATTGCTCGATGCAGAATAAGATCCGGACATTTGTATGCTTTGAACTCCCCCCGACGGTGCTGGAACTGCTGCGCTCGATTCAGGGACGCTTGAAACCCCTGCACGACGGCACCCGCTGGGTGAACCCGGAGCGTATTCATCTGACGTTGCGCTTTTTGGGGGATGTTGAGCGTGAGCGACTGGACGCTGTTATGGAGGCGGTGCAGAATGCCTGCAAAGCGTTTGAACCGTTCACACTGACAGTGTCAAAAACCGGAGCGTTTCCCAATTTTAAACGTCCGCGTGTATTCTGGGTCGGTGTTTCGGACCCGGATCAAAAGCTGCAACAATGCCAGGCAGCCATCGAGGGCGAGCTTGAAGATATTGGATTTCCCGGAGAAAAACGTGCATTTTCTCCGCATCTCACCCTGGGCCGGGTTAACAACAGCCGGGGTGTTGCCAACGTGTCAAAAGAACTCGAACGCCTGCATCCGGAACCCGTCTCATTCCCTGCCAGGGAAGTTGTGGTGATGCAGAGTAAACTGACGCCATCCGGTGCAGTTTACACGCCGTTGCGGAAAATCGGGTTGTAATTCACAGAAATTTGCACATTATGAAAAAAAGGTTGAACTATGGCAGAAGAACGAAATACTGAAGAACGCAAAAAAGCTCTGGATCTGGCGCTTTCCAGATTGACCGTCAATACGGGAAAGGCTCCGTCATGTATCTGGGAGCTGACAAAAAAGTGGATGTGCCCAGTATTTCTACGGGGGCGCTGTCACTGGATCTGGCGCTGGGTGTAGGCGGAATACCGCGCGGCCGCGTCATAGAAATTTACGGTCCCGAATCATCGGGAAAAACCACACTTGCGCTGCATATCGTGGCCGAGGCTCAGAAAGCCGGAGGGCTGGCGGCGTTTGTTGATGCAGAACATGCCCTGGATGCCCAGTATTCGAAAGCGCTGGGTGTAGACACGGATAATTTGCTGATCTCGCAGCCGGATACCGGTGAACAGGCGCTGGAGATTACGGAAACACTGGTGCGCAGCGGCGCGCTGGACGTTATTGTGATCGATTCCGTGGCCGCGCTGGTGCCGCGCGCAGAGATCGAGGGAGAAATGGGCAATGCCCAGGTTGGACTGCAGGCGCGACTGATGTCGCAGGCCATGCGCAAGCTGACCGGTGCTATTTCAAAATCAAGATGCAGTGTGATCTTTATCAATCAAATCCGGGAAAAGATCGGTGTGATGTTCGGCAGCCCGGAAACCACCTCCGGAGGCCGCGCTCTCAAGTTTTACTCTTCCGTGCGTCTGGATATCCGCCGAATCGCCTCCATCAAGGACGGTGATAGTATGATCGGTAACCGTACCCGGGTTAAGGTGGTGAAGAATAAAGTGGCACCGCCGTTCAAAGAAGTTCAGTTTGATATCATTTACGGCCAGGGTATATCTTACGTTGGAGATTTGCTGGATCTGGCGGTAAATTTGAATATCGTCAATAAATCCGGTTCCTGGTTTTCGTTCGGCGACGAGCGTCTGGGACAGGGCCGCGAAGAACGTGAAACAGTTTCTGGATGAGAATCATGATTTGTTGAGCGTGATCGAAAAAAAAGTCAAAGAAGAGACCGGCCTGATACCCAAATTAGAGGAAGAACAACCGGAAACATCGGAAACATCGGAAACGGAGAAAGACGATAAATAAAAATCTGATCAAACGCATTGACTGTCACTTTTGAAATAACCGGTCTCGTTCCGCAAAAGAAACGCAAAGACCGGTATTCTGTGTTTCTGGATGACGAATTTGCGTTTGGTATACATGTCGATGTTCTTTTAAAAACCGGTATCGCCAAAGGCGACCGGCTCGATCTTGAAAAAATCGAGGAAATTCAGGACCTGGAAGAAAAGCGAGCCGCCAAGGACAAGGCTCTGCGGTTGCTGGGTGTGCGCGCCCGGAGCCGGTCTGAAATGCGTCAGCGATTGGAGCGCAGTGATTTTTCCAAACCGGTTATCGAATGGACCCTGAAGGAACTTGACCGGTTGAAGCTGCTCGATGACACCGAGTTTGCAAAAATGTTTTCAAGGTCACGCATGGTGACCAAGCCGGTCGGCGCGTATTATCTGAGGCGCGAACTGTTTCAGAAAGGGTTGAGTGAAAAAGATATTGAAACCGGTGTCAACGAAGCCTACCGCGAGACGGACGAGGCCACAGTAGCACGGGAACTCGCGGCAAAACGTAAAAAAATGTTAAAGAATAAAGAAGAAATAAAGGCAAAGAAACGCGTTTCGGATTTTTTGCAGCGGCGCGGCTTTGCATTTGCAATCATACATGATGTTATAGATCGATGGGAGGAGTTGTAAATACGTGAAACCGGATGATTTGAAAAAACTGGATGTCGGCACCCGATTGATCAAAGCGGCCAATCAGGCTGATTTTCGCCAGGTCAATTCGCATATTCCCCCCATTTTTCAAACGGTGAATTATGATTATCCGGACGTTGATGAAGGCATGCAAGTGTTTGCCAAAAACCGGGAAGGCTATTTTTACACCCGGGAAGGCAATCCGACCATGGATTTGTTTGCATCCATGGTGGCCTTGATTGAAGACGGTGAGCAGGCCCTGTCCACCGCGTCCGGAATGGCAGCGATCAGCAATGCCATATTATCCTTTGTCGAGCCGGGAGACGAGATTTTATCCTCTGCCGCCATTTACGGCGGCACCAAAGCCTGGCTGGACAAGCGTTTGCGGGGGTTGCAGGTCAATACCGCATTTGTTGATATCACAGACCTTGCCGAGGTTAAAGCGGCCGTCAGCAGCCGAACCCGTATTCTATACACTGAAGTCATCGGCAATCCCAATCTGGTGCTTGCTGATATCAGCGGATTGGCGGAGATTGCCGAACAAAACAATTTACTTCTGGTGGTCGATTCCACATTTTCACCGCCTCCGATTTGTCAGCCATTGAATCTGGGCGCGGATCTCGTCATTCAGAGTGCAACCAAATACATAGGCGGTCACGGTGATATTATGGCAGGTGTGATCATCGGAGACCGTGAAAAGATTGAACCCATTCGTGAGACCGTCAAGTTGTACGGCGGTATTGTCAGTCCCTTTAATGCCTGGCTGGCCATCCGTGGATTAAAAACACTCAAAATCAGATTGGAAAAACACTGCGAGAATGCCCAGGCTATCGCTGAATTTTTATATAACCATCCCAAGGTCGAACGGGTGCTGTATCCCGGGTTGCCGTCGCATAGCCAGCATGATCTGGCAAAGCGGCAGCTGAATGGATTCGGTGGCATGCTAGCATTTGAAGTCAAGGGCGGCCTGAAAGCCGGCAAAACCATCATGAACTCGGTCCAGGTGTGCAATTTTACCGTCAGTCTGGGTGAGATCGATACACTGATCATGCATCCGGCCACCACCTCGCATCAGAGTTTGACTCCGGAGGAGCGCCAGGCCATCGGCATTACGGACGGATTGATGCGCCTGTCTGTCGGAATTGAAGACACTCAGGATCTGATCAACGATTTAAAACAGGCATTGAACAATATATAATCGAGAACAGCAAAAAGGAAACGTGCTACGGAATGAAAGCCAACGAAATACGACAATCTTTTTTGGATTTTTTCAAAAGCAAGAACCATAAAATCGTGCCCAGCGCGCCGGTTGTGCCGCAGAATGACCCCACGCTGTTGTTTACCAACGCCGGCATGAACCAGTTTAAGGATATTTTTCTGGGCACCCAGGCGCCGGATGCTCCGCGTGCCGCGGATTCGCAAAAGTGCATCCGTGTGTCCGGAAAGCATAACGATCTGGAGGAAGTGGGGCGCGATACCTATCATCATACCTTTTTTGAAATGCTGGGCAACTGGTCGTTCGGTGATTATTTTAAATCCGAGGCTATCGAATGGGCATGGGAGTTGTTGACCGACGTGTGGGAGCTTCCCAAGGATCGGCTGTATGCCACGGTCTTTGAGGGAGATCAGGACGATCATGTGGCCAAGGATACCGAGGCTATTAAAGAATGGAAATCCAAAACCGATATTGATCATTCTCATATACTGGAATTTGATAAAAAAGATAATTTCTGGGAAATGGGCAACACGGGTCCCTGCGGTCCCTGTTCGGAAATTCATATTGACCGGGGATCTGAATTCTGCGATTCGGATGATCCTGATCATGTCTGTGAGGTCAACAGCGGTTGTGCCCGCTTTATCGAATTGTGGAATTTGGTGTTCATTCAGTACAATCGCGATGAGAGCGGCAAGCTGCATCCACTGCCGGCAAAGCATGTGGATACCGGAGCCGGATTTGAACGTCTGGTTGCGGTGATGCAGCATGTAAAATCCAATTATGATACGGATGTGTTTACACCGCTGCTGAAGCGAATTGGCGAGCTCGCCGGCAAGCCGTACACGGACGGTGAGCAGGCTGTGGCCTTTCGGGTGATCTCGGATCATGTGCGCGCTTTGACGTTTGCGATCACCGACGGCGTTATTCCCGGCAATGAGGGCCGCGGTTATGTGGTACGTCGGATTCTGCGGCGCGCGGCGCGGTTCGGACGGTTACTGGAGATGCGCGAACCATTCATTTATAAACTGGTCGGAACACTTTGTGATCAGATGGGCGAAACCTATCCGGAGACTCCGGGAACGTCACGACTATGTGAAGCGGGTGATTCGTTCTGAAGAAGAGAGCTTTGGACGCACTTTGGACCGTGGGATTGAAATTTTTGAAGACCGTTCACGTCAACTTGCCGAGCGCGGTGTAACCGTATTCCCCGGAAAAGATGCGTTTGAACTGCATGATACCTACGGATTTCCGCTGGACCTGACTCAGCTGATGGCTGAGGAAAAACAACTCACTGTGGATGTGAAAGCGTTTAACCGGGAAATGGACGCCCAACGTCAGCGTTCCGCACAGGCTGCAAAAAATGTAAACTATCAAACCATCGACGTGCAGGCAGAGCCGACACAGTTTTTAGGCTATGACAAGGATGAAACGGATGCGTCGGTGATCAAATATATAGACGGTAAACTGGTACTCAGCCGAACGCCCTTTTATGCTGAATCCGGCGGTCAGGTGGGCGATATCGGTGTGATCAAAGGCGATGATTTTGAATTTCAAGTGACGGACACACAAAAAGCCGGTGAACATGTGCTGCATATCGGTGAACTGAAATCCGGACAGCCCAAACCGGGGGATCGCGCTACGGCTGTGATCGACCGTGATCGACGCCGGGCCACCGAACGCAACCATACGGTAACACACCTGGTGCACAGAGCCCTGCGAATGACACTCGGAGAGCATGTCCAGCAGGCGGGTTCACTGGTGGGGCCGGAGACTATGCGCTTTGATTTTACACATTTCGAAGCGCTGACCGCAGAACAGCGGCATCAGGTGGAAACCATTGTCAATGAACAGATTCTGAAAAACCGAAAGACCACCTGGAGCTATACGGATATCGAGACGGCCAAAGCAGACGGCGCTGTGGCTTTGTTTGGTGAAAAATACGGCGACGAGGTTCGCGTGGTAGAGGTAGAGAATTACTCCAAAGAACTTTGCGGCGGAACACATGTGCGCGCTACAGGCGAAATCGGCAGTTTTGTGATTATCAATGAAAGTTCGGTTGCGGCCGGCATCCGGAGGATTGAATGTTTGACCGGTATGCAGGCTCTGAATTATCTGGAGAACGGCCGTAAAGTGGCTCAGCGTTCATCCCGATTGCTGGGATGTACACCGGAACAGCTTGAATCCTGTGTACAAGCGCTGATTGATGAACAGAAAGAAATCCAGAACGAATTAAAAACCCTGCGGCAGCAGTCGTCCAAAGGCGAAATTGACACCATACTCGACCAGATCAAGCAGGTGAATGGCATTCAGGTGGTGGCCGGAGAGGTTCACGCCAATGAAGCCAATGATATGAGAAAACTCGGTGATCATGTCAGAAACGGACTGGATAGCGGCGTGGGGGTTTTGGGCGCAGCCATTGACGACAAGGTATCTCTTGTCTGTGTGGTGACGGATGATCTGGTTAAAAAGGGCGTCAAAGCCGGTGATATTATTAAAAAAGTTGCAAGTTATGTTCAGGGCGGCGGCGGCGGCGCGCCGCATATGGCCCTGGCCGGCGGCAAGGATGTATCCAAACTGCCTTTGGCATTGTCAAAAGTTGAACAAATTGTTAATGAATGTCGCAATTGAAAGGAGTCAGTGATCCGTGAAGATTTTTGAAAAGCTCCTTCAAATCAAGGAATCACGCGGAGCAGGATATTTCGTCCTTATCGATCCGGATAAACAGGATATAGAAAAAGCTGTGCAAACAGCACAATACTGTGAAGCGTCCGGCGTTGACGCCTTGCTTGTCGGGGGAAGTCTGCTGTTCACTCATTGTTTTGATGAGGTGATCAAACGGATCAAAGACTCTTGCGGTCTGCCTATTATTTTGTTTCCGGGTAGTACCAAACAGGTGTCTCAATACGCGGATGCGCTTTTGTACCTTTCGCTGATCAGCGGAAGAAACGCAGATACACTGATTGGTCAGCAGGTATTGAGTGCGCCCATTATTAAAGCGGTCGGGATTGAACCCATCTCCACCGGTTATATGTTCATTGAATCCGGTTCGGTTACCTCTGCTTTGTTTATCAGCGATACCAATCCTATACCGCGTGACAAACCGGACATTGCCTCGGCGCACGCGCTCGCCGCGGAATATCTAGGGATGAAATGTGTTTATCTTGAGGCAGGAAGCGGAGCAAAATTATCTGTTCCGGACGCGGTGGTTCAGTCGGTCCGGCAATATTGTAATCTGCCTGTTATTGTGGGAGGCGGTATCAGAAAGCCGAAAGACGCGCGCGCAAAAGTTGAGGCCGGAGCGGATTTTGTGGTGACCGGGAGTATCATTGAACGCAACCGGGATGCTGATTTGATAGCCGAATTTGCCAAAGCAGTTCATGTCAATGAGTCCTGAAATTGTGAAAGCCCCTTATGAAACTCGTTGACACGCATTCACATCTCATTCCATACTGTGATGACGGCTCTGAAGACTGGAATATGTCGCTTCGAATGCTTGAGCAGGCGCGGGAAGATGGTATTACGGATATTGTTTGTACGCCGCACATTTTTTCCAATAATGATCTTGATGATGAATATAAATTTGTAAAGCTGTTCAAAGAACTGGTTGCGCGCAAGCAGGATGCTGAAATTCCGATCAATTTGTATCTGGGTTCGGAACTCTATGTTCAGCCGAATTTTCGTTTCGATAAGGACATGACCACGCTGGCCCAGAACGGTCGTTATTTTTTGATTGAATTTCCCATGGCTATGATTCCGTCTTTTGTTGCCAGGCATTTTTTTCAGAGTCTGCCTCTTGATAAAACGCCGGTCATTGCGCATCCGGAACGCAATGGCAGTATTGTCAGGAATCCGCAAAATGCCATCGAACTGGTTAAAAATGGCGCGTTATTACAGGTGACAGCCGGGAGTTTGTTGGGCGGATTCGGTCAGCAGGTTCAGACTGTCGCTCACACGCTTTTGCAGGCGAATGCGGCGCATCTCATCGCCACAGACGCACATGATGACCAGTCGCGCACTTTACAATTAAGACAAGCCTATAATCTGGTCAAAAACATGTGGGGAGAAGAACGGGCCCGGATTTTGTTCAATGAAAATCCATTGCGAATCATAAAGGGTGATCTGATCGAATACCATGAGCCGGAATCGATTTCCAGTCGCAATAAATCCATGTTCTCGCGTATAAAGTCTTTGTTAAAGTCATGAGGTTGCCGTGGAAAAATCATTAGAGCTTGTACAAAATCATCTGCAAAAAGGAGCGGACCTCCGAAAAACAGTCAGTGAGCAGCTGTCCGAATCGATTCTTCAGGCTGCTCTGGTTTTATCCGATTGTGTCGAAAACGGCGGAAAACTGCTGATCTGCGGCAACGGAGGCAGCGCTGCGGACGCCCAGCATTTTGCAGCAGAGTTTGTGGGGCGGCTTCAGCGCAACCGCCCTGCGCTTCCGGCGGTTGCCCTGAGCACTGATACTTCGATCTTGACCGCTGTCGCCAATGATTTTTCCATCGAACATGTATTTAAACGCCAGGTTGAGGCCTTGGGACAATCGAATGACGCGCTGGTTTCGATCAGCACCAGCGGAAATTCAAAAAATGTGAGCCGGGCGGTACACGCAGCCAAAGCAAAAAAAATGCACACTGTTGCACTGTTGGGAAAATCCGGTGGGGAACTTTTACAGCTTAATGATTATTCAATAGTTGTACCGTCTGACAGTTCTCAATTGATTCAGGAAATTCATATCAGTATTATTCACATGTGGTGCGAATTGATCGAAAACATTATCTATCCTTTATAACGTGAGTTTTTTAAACCCTGTCATATTGTTTGCGGCAGTTACAGCTGTCCTGCCTGTTTTGATCCACCTGTTTGCCAGGAACCGGACCAAAACAATTCCCTTCAGTTCGCTTTTTTTCCTCAAGGAACTGCAAAACCGGCAGATGCGGCGTATCCGCATTCGGCAGATTTTACTGCTGATTCTTCGGACGTTGATCCTGTTGTTTCTGGTTCTCGCATTTGCACGTCCCACGCTAAAGCAGCGGACCACTGCATTGGCAGAGGCGCGCGCGCAAACCAGAATTGCACTTATTCTTGACAATTCATTCAGTATGCAGCGCAACCGGGAGAATGCCGGTTTACTGGAACATGCCCGACGTTCCGCGCTGACGATCGCAGATATGCTGGAACCGGGCGATGAACTGAATCTGATCGCTCCGACGGACACCGGTCGGGTTATGAGTCAGCGTTCGTTCTCGGACAAGGATGCGGTCGCCCGGGAGCTGGAACAATTTGCAATAGACGAACGCAGTGCGGATATGAATGCAGCTCTGGCCTGTGCGCTGAACCGTCTGCGGGGGCCGGGATTGAATAAGGAGATTTTTATTCTATCCGACTTTCAAGCGGGCAATTTAGAACCGGACTCGCTTGCGGAAATTCCGGAATCCGTTCGGATTTACGGCCTGCTTTTTGAGAGCACATCTGTGTACAACCTAACTGTTCAGAACATGCAGTGGGTGTCAACTATTCTCCAGGTCGGCCAGACGGTTGAAGCAATAATAGAGATCAAAAACACCGGCACCCAGCCTGTGGAAAGCGCTCTGGTGCAGGTTTATGTGGAAAATGATCGGGTGAAGCAGTTTCCGGTTTCTCTATCTGTCGGTGAAACCCGTCAGGTTTCATTTCGCTTTCCTCTTGAACACGCCGGCGCTGTGAACGGCCGCGTTGTTCTAAGTCAAGACGATATAGCGCCTGATAATATCTGGCATTTTGCGTTTGAGGTGCCTGAACGCACAAAAGTCGCGTTATACGGTGAAACAGACTTTATTAAACTGGTTCTGGACCGCCGCAGTCCGTTTTTGCTTCAGGATGCAAGTCTCGATGCACAAAATCGAGACTTTATGCAGTCTGATGTGACGGTTTTTTCCAACATTGCACGACTGGATTATAGTATGGCCCGTGATCTCAGAGATTACGTGGAGCAGGGCAACGGTGTCGTGCTGATCCTGGGAGAACGGACTGATCTGAGAGCGTTTAATCAGACTCTGGCAGAACAACTGGACCTGCCGCGTCTGCTGGAATCGCTGGGCGACTATGGATCGCAAAACACGGTGTTTACACTCGGAACGATCGATAAATCGCATCCACTGTTCTCAGGCATCTTTCTCAAAACAGTTTCTTTCGAAAAACCGGAATTTTATTTTGCTTTACGCGCCGAGCGCAGTCAGGACATTGATCCGATTATGAGTTACAGTGACGGATCAGCGTTTTTGTATGAAAAACGTCTGGGTCGGGGTACGGTGCTGGTCATGACAACCGGACAGAGTCCGCGACTCTCGGATCTGACGTTTAAAACTATTTTTGCGCCTCTGACCGCAAGAATGATCCGGTATGCCGGAACGCGGTCGGCTGGTGAATTGTCCGTTAAAAAGCTGGGCCAACCTCTGAACACTACCTTGCCGGCTTTGTACGCTAAGGAAACTCTGACTGTTCATCATCCTGATCATATCGATCATATTACAGGTTCTGTAACTCCGGAAGGACGGTTGTATATTCATTATGAGGACACCCAAATATCGGGGATGTATGGACTTTATGCGGATTCCGAATTGTTAAACCAATGGGCTGTGAACGTGGAACCGAATGAATCGGATTTTACTATAATACAACAAGAAATCCTGGATTCGCTTAACATAAATATGCTGGAGCCGGGAACTGATATTAAAACCGAGATACAGGCAAATCGATACGGAACAGAATTATGGCCGTTTTTTGCCTGGGCTGTTCTGTTGCTAATTGTACTGGAAATGATGGTATACCGGGTTCCTGTCAAACCCGGAACTTGACATAAAGAAAGAGGAGTATTTGGATAAAACGGTCATAGAGCATCGCGAACAAGCGATTATTGTCGGTATGGTCCGTCCGGATCAGGACCGGCATCAGGTTAACGAATATCTGGACGAACTGGAACTGCTGGCTGATACGGCCGGCGCGCTGGTGATCGAACGAGTGGTTCAGTCCCGACAGAAAATTAATCCGGCGTATATGCTGGGCCGGGGTAAAGTGCAGGAACTGGCGCAGATGGCCAAGTATCTGGATGCCGATTTGGTGATTTTTGATGACGATCTGTCTCCGGCTCAGGTGAAAAACATCGAGTCATTGATCAAAGTGAAACTGCTGGACCGCAGCGGCCTGATTCTGGATATTTTTGCCAAACATGCGCGCACGCGTGAATCGAGAACCCAGGTGGAACTGGCGCAGTTGAATTATATGCTGCCGCGTCTGACCCGGCAATGGACTCACCTTTCAAGACAGGCCGGCGGAATCGGCACACGCGGTCCCGGTGAAACCCAGCTTGAGGTTGACCGTCGATTCATTCGAAAGCGGATTGCGCATCTGGAAGCGGAACTGGAGAAAATAGCCAAACAGCGTGATAATCGTCGAAAACAACGTCGGAATAATTTCAAGGCTGCGCTGGTGGGCTATACCAACGCAGGAAAATCGACAATTCTGAATGAGCTGACCAAAGCCGGCGTGCTGGTCGAGGATCGACTGTTTGCCACACTGGATTCGACCGTGCGCGCTCTGGAATTTTCCGATCAGGAAAAAATGTTGCTGATTGATACGGTAGGATTTATCCGTAAATTGCCGCATCATCTTGTGGCTTCTTTTAAAAGCACTCTGGAAGAAGTCCGCGATTCTGATTTGTTATTGCATGTGGTGGACATTTCGAGCTATGAATTTGCGGAGCAAATGAAAACTGTCCATGATGTGTTGAAAGAACTGGAGGCGGGTGAAAAACCGCGGATTTATGTATTCAATAAACTTGATTTGCTCAACGATCGTTCGGTTATTGAAGAGGTCAAACGAGAATATCCGGATTCGGTGTTTATCGCGGCGGGGCGCGGTCTTTTTCTGGATCGGCTGAAGGATAAGCTTTCAGAGTGGGTTCAGGAGCAATCGCGAGAAATAACTGTGGAAATTCCGTTGCATCAATCCCGTCTGATGGCGAAAATGCATGATTTGGCCCAGGTTTTGGATGTCCGGTATACCGAAGAGCATGCCATTATGAATCTTGTGGCCAATCAAACGAACGCGGCGCGTATTGAACGTATGCTGGAAGCGCAAAATTGAACCGGAGCAGGTATGAAGATCATTGTTGCTGATGATGATGCGAATATTGTTGAATCGCTGCGCTGGCTGTTGATGAAAGAAGGCCATGCGGTGACCACCTGTTCTGACGGCAGATGTGTGGTAAACGAGGCTGCTGAACAGGATGTTGACCTGGTGTTTTGCGATGTGGTCATGCCGCAAATGGACGGTCTGCAGGCGTTGAAACAGCTGCGGAACAAATGCCCGCGTACCAAAGTGGTTATGATATCCGGGCAGGCTGATATCTCGACGGCGGTCAATGCCACCAGGGAAGGCGCCTATGATTTTCTTGAAAAACCGGTGAATCCCGAAAAGATTCTGCTTGAGATTCGGAAAATTGAAGACCAGCAGCGCAAAGATGCCGAGCTGGATTCTCTGAAGAACCGCGTTGATCTGGATTACCAGATGATCGGCGAGTCACCCCCTGTGCAGTCTCTGCGGGCGATGATCGATCAGATCGCCCCGACGGACGGCCGGGTTTTGATTTACGGCGAAAACGGCACCGGAAAAGAATTGGTGGCGCGGGAAATCCACAAAAAAAGCGGCCGACCCGGACGGTTCTTACAGCTAAATTGTGCGGCTCTGCCGCGTGAACTGATTGAAAGTGAGCTCTTTGGGTATGAAAAAGGTGCGTTTACCGGAGCTCATAAAAAAAAGACCGGTCTGATTCAGGAAGCGGAAAATGGCACTCTGCTTCTCGACGAGATCGGAGATATGGCGCCGGAAACCCAGGCAAAATTACTGCGTGTGCTGCAGGAAAATGAATTTACGCCGGTGGGAAGCACTGTCCCGCATTCGTTCAATGTGCGGGTGCTGTCTGCGACCAACAAAAATCTGGAGACTGAAATCAACAACGGTCATTTTCGTCAGGACCTGTATTTTCGATTGAATGTAGTGCCGGTTACCGTCCCTGCTTTGCGCGACCGGATTGAGGATCTTCCGGCATTGACCCGGCATTTTCTCGATGTTTATGCTGTGAAAAACGGCAAGCGTCCCAAGCGACTTGAGGATGATGCCCTGAATGCGTTGATGCGCTACAGATGGCCGGGGAATGTTCGCGAACTGCGCAACGTTGTTGAGCGCTTGAGCATCATGTTGACCGCCGATAAAATTACTGCCTCGGATGCCGTCCGCCTGTTGGGTGAACGGGCTGAGCCCGGGGCTGAGCAGACAGATGCAAAACGTGAATCAGGGTCGCTGCGCGATCAAATGAATGCTTTCGAAGAATCAATTTTGAGAAACGGGTATGCCGAATGTCAGGGCAATGTGAGCCGGATGGCGGAAATTCTTCAAACGGATCGCGCGAATTTGCATAAAAAACTCAAAAAATATGGTCTAAAATAATGCAATATAAAACTCTGCTGCTGTTGTTGCTTGTACTGAGCCTTCCGGCCATTGCTCAACAGAAAATCTATGAAACCAACCGTGCCTACAATCAGGGAGACTGGATCACTTATGCCGCAACACGGTTTGTCCGTTATGTCTCTCTGGGGAATACGTTTGTGTATTTTGCGTCGTCCGGCGGCATTACCCGCTATAATTATTTTGCCAATCAATGGAACTATCCCTGGACCGTCAGTAATGGTCTGGCCTCAAATGAAGTCTATCTGGTCGCCGAAGATGCCAATACCGGATTTGTCTGGGCGGTAACTGAAAAAAGCATCAGCCGTTACGAACCGGCAGCCGAGATCTGGTATAATGAGTTTTTCGATGAAATGGGTATGATTCAGGCACCGGTGCAATCCATCGGCTTTGACGGTGTGAATGTGATTGTGGTGGACTCTCGGGACAACTGGTTCAAGTCGCATAACCAGTTTTTCAACTTTCAGCAAACCCAGCCGGCTCTGAATGACCATATTAAATGGTTCGGCCGCCGTGACCAACGTTCCGGATTGCCGCATTTTTTTATGGACAGCGAATTCAGCGCGTATACGTTCAATGATGCCGGACAGGAAATCCGTGATCATGAACTCAGAACCTGGCCGGTTACCACCTGGGTGCGTGACAAGTGGGGGAATCTCTGGATAGGCACGTGGGGTCTGGGAGCAGGCCGCGGTGATCTGAATACCAACCGACTAACTCTGCTGCCGTTTGGATTGTGGGATGATACGGTAGACGATATTGGCAAAGATGAGAGCAGTTTTTGGGTGGGTGGCATGCAGGATCATGATGACTATACCGGAATAACCCGCTGGTTCGGCGTGCAAAAGCCCCCGGTTTATTATGAGCCACATTTGATTTCGGGGTTTTCCAACCCGGAAATCACCTCTATTGACTTGAATGAACGGTTTGTTTTTTTCGGCACACTTGGCGGGGTGGCCTTTTATGATCGCGAACAGGAGTACTGGCGCACCTTGCGTCGGGTGAATAACCTGTCCGATGATATTGTCAATGATGTGGTATTGGATTCTGATTTCCTCTGGATTGCAACAGAAGGAGGGGCATCCAGTCTGAACCTGTCTTCTATTCGACCCGATTCGGCGGATATTAAACAAATTCTGCCGTCGCGGTACAAGGAATTGCTGGTTTATGATGTCGACAGTCATGGCGATTCTCTGTGGCTGGGAACGGAATACGGTTTGTACCTTTACCATAAACAGAAACAAGCCGGATTTTTTATCGGAGATATTGATTTTATCAACACCCGCGTATTTGCCGTTTCTGCCTTTGATTCTGAACTCTGGTTCGCGACAGACGAGGGAGTCGGCTGCCTGGATACAAAACACCATGTGTTGAAACAGATTCCAGAACGGCTGCATTCCGTGCCTGCCGGTATACACAGGATTCTGGTTGCCGCGCAATCTGTGTGGGTGGCGACGGACAACGGTGTTTACAAATACAATCGATTCGCCAACCGGTGGAGACATTATACGCGCATGGACGGGCTTGCGGATAATCGGGTCTATTCGCTTTACCTAAAAGGCAATTATATCTGGTTCGGAACCCCTAAAGGATTGACGCGTTTTTACTGGAACTCTCCTTTACGCAGCGATTAAAGCATATGAGTTTGACGGAACAATCAAAAAGGTTTGAGCAGCGTCTTCAGTGGCTGTATGATCGGCAAAAATACGGCTGGAAGCTGGGACTGGAGAATGTCAGGGATTTGATGCGTGCTCTTGAAGAACCGCATCAACACTTTGCAACTGTGCATATCGCCGGCACTAATGGCAAAGGAAGCGTTGCAGCGATGCTTGCTGCGATTTTGATGGCTATGGGATACAAAACCGGGCTCTACACATCGCCGCATTTGTGCAGTGTCACAGAGCGCCTTCAGTTGAATGGTCGGCCGATATCGGAATCAGAATTTGCGCAGTGTGCCGATAACGTGAAATCTGCAGCGGAACACCGTCAGAGCACATTTTTTGAGACCCTCACTGCAATGGCCTTTACCTGGTTTGCGGAGCAGAAAACCGATATTGCTGTGATCGAAACCGGTCTGGGCGGTCGACTTGATGCGACCAATGTGATCCATCCCGAAATCAGTCTGATTACCAGTATTTCATCAGATCATACGCAGTTTCTTGGCGCCACTTTGGATGAGATCGCAGGAGAAAAGGCCGGCATCATCAAATCCGGTACGCCCTGTTTGGTTGGTCAGGATGTTCGAAACCGTATATTTGAAAAAAAAGCGCGGGAACTTGAGGCCCCCTTTTATCGTTTGTCTGATGTTTGCGAAATGAATGTTCATCATCTCGGTGTTCAGAATACTGATTTTGATTTGAAAACAAGGCGTCACAGTATACGTGTGCGCACAGCTATGACGGGCAAAGTGCATGTATTGAATGCCGGACTTGCGGTTAAGCTGCAGATCTGTTGGGCGAAACAGGCTGGGATATACGTGACAAGGGAATATGCGATGCTCTGAACGGGTTCAAGCGTCCCGGCCGATTCCAGGTCCTCAAAACAGACCCGGATGTCATTATTGATATTGCCCATAATCCGGCATCCGTGAAGAATCTGGCAGCATTGATAGAAACGTTCTATCCGGGGAAATCCGTCACTTTTGTGCTGGGATTATCATCAGACAAGGATACGGATGCGATTCTGGAAGGTCTCAGGGATACAGCAGACTGTATACAGCCGGTTGAAGCTGACAATCCCCGAGCGTTATCAGCGGTGGAACTCGAATCCCGGGTCAAACGGAAACAGATCCCCTGTCTGCCCGGAACAAAGGTGAGAGAGGGTGTAAAAAATGTGCTGACAAGACAGCAGGATTTGATTTGTATCGCCGGGTCACATTTTATATACAAAGAGGCGGTGGATACAATAAATTACTTGACAAACTAGATAATTTTGTGTATTTTTGTATAATTACCACCGACACCTCAAATGTATATGACCTCAAATTTCTTCAAAAATACTACTGTTAATTAATCATTAACTCTATCCGATATGAAAAGAAAAAAGGGAGAGCTCGTTTAATCTAGGCATATTTTCCATAGTATTGTCGTGCACAGGTATATGGTGCATCACGGGGATGCATGAATATTCAGAATAAAAATTCTCCGGCATTTGAACCAATGATTGCTGATCTTTGGAAATGGGTATTTAATTTTTCCTGCACATGGGCGCGGGTTTGTATTTTTCAAATAAAAATAGAGTATTTGCCGGAATAGAGCTGAATTTTAGTAACCGATATACATGAAATTCGCTGACCGATACTAAAAATGTAAGGAACAGGACTATGATAAAGAAACAGCGTTTTTAAACAAGAGGAGAATAATGGATATAGCAGAATTAAAGACCAAGCGAATCGCCGAGCTGACCAAATTGGCTCAGGAAATAGGGGTGTCCGGTGTGACGGGCATAAAAAAATCCGAACTCATTTTTAAAATTCTGGAAAAACAAACGGAAAAAGAAGGTTTGATCTTTGGAGAGGGGGTGCTCGAAGTTCTGCCTGACGGATATGGGTTCCTTCGTTCTCCGGATTTTAATTATCTTCCCGGTCCGGATGATATTTATGTTTCACCTTCACAGATCAAGCGATTCGGTATGCGCACCGGTGATACAATCTCCGGTCAAATCCGTCCCCCCAAGGACAATGAACGCTTCTTTGCCCTGCTGCGGGTAGAGGCAATTAACTTTGAAACCCCCGAAGAAGCCAAGGGTAAGATTCTGTTTGATAATCTGACCCCCCTTTATCCCGAGGAACGTATCAATCTGGAAAGTACGTCAAAAGATTATTCCACACGCATCATGAATTTGCTGACACCGATTGGAAAAGGACAGCGTGGATTGATTGTTGCGCAGCCCAAAACAGGAAAGACTGTGCTTCTGCAGCGTATTGCCAATTCGATAACCGTCAATCATCCAACCGTAAAAATGATCGTGTTGCTGATTGATGAGCGTCCGGAAGAAGTGACGGATATGCAACGTTCGGTCAAGGCTGAAGTGGTTTCTTCAACGTTTGATGAACCGGCGGAACGGCACGTCCAGGTTGCTGATATGGTCCTGGAAAAATCCAAACGCATGGTCGAATACGGTCATGATGTTGTGATTCTGCTCGACAGCATCACACGATTGGCGCGCGCTCATAACACAGTTGTGCCGCATTCGGGTAGAATCTTGTCGGGTGGTGTGGATGCCAATGCTTTGCATCGACCCAAACGGTTCTTTGGCGCGGCGCGAAATATTGAAGAGGGCGGCAGTTTAACTATTATTGCGACGGCTTTGATTGATACCGGCAGCCGCATGGACGAAGTAATTTTTGAAGAATTCAAAGGCACCGGTAATATGGAGCTGGTTCTGGACCGGCGTCTGGCGGATCGTCGCATCTTTCCGGCCATCGATGTCAATCTCTCCGGTACCCGTAAGGAAGAGCTGTTGATGGATAAACGAGAGCTGGACCGCGTATGGATTTTGCGCAAGTTCCTGTCCGAACTGCAGGTGGTTGAGGCGATGCAGGTGCTGATCAACAAAATGAAAGGCACCCGTTCCAACAAGTCCTTTTTGGAATCCATGAATGCCTGATCTTTCTCTTGCTTTTTAGAGCAAAATATATTATATTATTGTTTGGCAAATAATAGATTTTACTCTACAACATGTCGGAGGTTATTTTGAAAGAGAAAATACATCCGGATTATAAGCTGGGAACTGTATCCTGTGCCTGTGGGAATTCTTTTAAGACGCATTCAACCGTGGGTGATATTCAGGTTGAAATTTGTTCACAGTGCCATCCCTTTTTCACCGGAAAACAAAAATTGATCGATACGGCGGGCCGTGTTGACAAGTTCCGTAAAAAATACGGGGATTACAAGACCAACAAAAAATAACCCGATTGGACGATTTTCGTTAAACGGAATGAATGTCGTCAGACGTTGATTCCGTTTTTTTATGTGGAGCCTGCCTGTGAAAGCAAAGGAAAAAGTGACTGTCGGCGGTCAGGCTGTTATGGAAGGTGTTATGATGCGCGGCCCCGAACGGGTTGCCGTGGCGGTACGCAAGCCGGATGGTACGATTGTCGTCAAAGACCGTAAATTTGAATCGGTCATAAAGCGGTTTAAACCGCTCGGATGGCCGGTATTGCGGGGCGCAGTCACATTAATTGAAAGTCTTGTTCTGGGGATGAAAGCTCTTTCGTTTTCCAGTGATATTGCCATGGAAGAAGAAAACAAAAAAGCAGGTAAAAATACCGAGAAATCCATTTGGGATAATATCTGGATGGGAGTGACCGTGCTTTTATCTTTTATAATTGGTTTGGGTTTGTTTTTCTATGTTCCCCTTATTCTGACGGATTTGTTCCCGATCGAGTCCGGGATTGTTTTTAATCTCATTGACGGGATATTTCGTGTTATCATTTTTTTGTCTTATATTTACCTGATTTCATTGTGGAAGGAAATTAAACGGGTTTTTGAATTTCACGGTGCGGAGCATAAAAGTGTATTTGCATTTGAAGATCAGAAAGAGCTGAGCATCGAATCCGCACGTTCTTATACGACGCTGCACCCCCGCTGCGGGACCAGTTTCCTGCTGATTGTCATGCTGGTGAGCATTCTGGTGTTTATGTTTCTGGGACGTCCGGAAACAATTGCGGATCGTTTTCTCAGAATTGCATTTGTACCTTTGATCGGCGGATTGTCCTATGAGTTTATCCGATTTGCCGACCGGGCTCCGAAACGCTCTATCATAAAGTATCTCATTTATCCGGGATTGTGGCTGCAAAAGATCACCACCAAAGAACCGGATGATCAGCAAATTGAAGTTGCCATGGTGGCTTTGCGCTGTGCGCTGGGACAGGAACCACAAGCAGGGCCATCGGACGTGCAGATGGTCGAGGTGTAATAAAAGAGGACTAACCGACTGTGATCGATAAACTCGAAAAAGTCAAGAAACGTTACGACGAGGTCGCGAAACAGCTTTAGTGATCCCGAGGTGATTCAGCAGAATGAGCTTTACCGTGATTTGGCAAAAGAAGAGTCCGAATTGTCTCCGATCGTTCAGAGGTATCAGGATTATCAAAAGATATTGTCTGATATCGACAGCGCCCATGAGGTTCTGAAAGAGGATGACGGAGACATGCGGGAACTGGCGGAAAGCGAGCTTGAAGATTTAAAGTCACAAAAGCAGAGTCTCGAAGAAGAGATCAATATGATGTTGGTGCCCAAAGACCCCAAGGATAAACGCAACGCCATTATCGAAATTCGTGCCGGGACCGGAGGGGATGAGGCGGGTTTGTTCGCCGGCGATCTGTTTCGTATGTATCAACATTTTTCCGAGATACGCAAGTGGAAAATGGAAATCATGTCTTCGAATCCCCAGGGAATCGGCGGATTCCGGGAAATCATATTTTTACTGAATGGTCAGCATGTCTATGGTACCATGAAATATGAAGCCGGGGTTCACCGGGTCCAGCGGGTTCCGACCACGGAAACCGGCGGACGAATCCATACCTCTGCTGCTTCGGTTGCTGTATTGCCGGAAGCCAAAGATGTGGATGTAAAAATTGATCCCAACGATGTGCGTATGGATGTATACCGTTCTTCCGGACCGGGCGGACAGAGTGTGAACACGACGGACTCGGCCGTGCGCTTGACACATGTACCTACCGGACTGGTGGTAACGTGCCAGGATGAAAAATCCCAGCATAAAAACAGAGCAAAAGCCTTCAAGGTACTGCGCGCCCGGCTGTATGAAAAAGCCATCGCCGAAGAACAGGCGAAACTGACAGCGGAACGGCGTTCCATGGTCAGCACCGGGGACCGGAGCGCAAAAATCCGGACGTATAATTTTCCACAGGGACGCGTGACCGATCATCGTATTAATCTGAGTTTATATAACTTGAATGAAATACTCGGAGGGGATCTCACCGAGATTATAGAACAACTCAAACTTGCTGACCGTTCTGAAAAATTAAAAGAATTGGAATAAATCGGGTGCCCACACAGCAAAAGAAAAAAGACTGGACTGTTCTTCAATTGCTGGACTGGACTGTTAACTATTTATTGGAAAAAAAATTCGATCAAGCCCGGTTAAACACCGAACGCCTGCTGGCGCACGCTCTGGACCTTTCAAGAATTGAACTCTATACCAACTTTGACCGCCCCCTCACATCTGATGAACTGGCGGCGTTCAAGGCGCTTTTAAAGCGTCGATTGACGCATGAACCGCTGCAGTATATCATTGGATCTACCGAGTTTATGTCTCTGCCTTTTTTTGTCAATCCGGATGTACTGGTGCCTCGTCCGGAAACCGAAGTGATGGTTGAACACATTATGCAATACTGCGAGAATCGCTTTCAACCGGAGGAAAACGTGCACATACTGGATGTGGGAACAGGCTCCGGATGTATTGCCGTATCTCTGGCCCATTATATTCCCAATGCCCGGGTGACCGCAGTGGACGATTCTGAAAAGGCGCTTGAAACAGCCGAGAAGAATGCGGAATACAATCATGTAGAGGTGCATTTTCAAGAGCTGCGATGCCTGAAACCCTGGCCGGTGGATTATCTCAACTCGTTTCATATTGTGGTCAGCAATCCTCCGTATGTATCATACCAGGAATTTGAACAACTGCCGCCTGAAATCAAGGATTTTGAACCCAAACGCAGCTTGCTGGGTGGCAATGACGGGCTGGAATTTTACAGGCAGTTTTCTAATATTTTACCTACCTTGCTTTTTGATAACAGTGTCGCCTTTTTTGAAATTGGAGAAAAACAGGCGTCCAGCGTATCGCATATATTTTCTGATGCCGGATTTCAAAATATACAGGTCATGGATGATCTGGCCGGCAAAAACCGAATTGTTAAAATGTTATGGAACAGGAGAAACCATGAATACTGATATTTTCAGGGAATATGATATCCGCGGAATTGCGGAAACCGATCTGACACCGGATACTGTGACTGCTTTGTCCAAAGGATACGGCAGTTTGATGGTACGCCGGGGGCACAAAACTGTCGTGCTGGGACATGACCTGCGTTTATCATCCCCGGAACTGGACCGGATTTATCTGCGGGGTCTGAAATCCACGGGTCTGCATGTGATCCGGATCGGCCAGGTGACCACGCCCGCACTCTATTTTGCCATTTTACATTACAATGCAGACGGCGGTGTGATGATTACCGGCAGCCATAATCCAATCGAGTATAATGGTTTTAAAATGTGTGAAGGCATGGGGTCGGTCTATGGTGATGATATTCGCGAAATTCTGCGCATCATTCAGCAAAATGATTTTATCGAATCCGATAGCGGCAGTGATGAAATCCGCGAATTAATGCCTGATTATATTGATATGCTGAAATCCAAGTTTTCCTTTCCAAAGTCGCTCAAGGTTGTTATTGACGCGGGTAACGCAACCGCCGGTCCTGTCGCGCCGCAGTTGTGGCGTGATCTGGGAATGGATGTGGTTGAGTTGTATTGTGAACCTGACGGACGCTTTCCCAATCACCTGCCGGATCCGACAGTTCCCAAGTATATGGTTGACCTGCAGAAAAAGGTCCTTGAAGAAAATGCGGATCTCGGTATCGGATACGACGGCGATTCCGATCGCGTGGGGGCGGTGGACAACAAGGGCCGCCTGATTTTTGCCGATACCCTGCTTGCTCTGTTCAGCCGCGATGTGCTCAAGACAAAACCGGGATCCCAAATTATTTTTGATGTCAAGTGTTCACGGGCGCTGCCGGTTGAAATTGAAAAATACGGAGGCGTACCGGTTATGTGGAAGACCGGGCATTCGCTTTTAAAGGCCAAAATGCAAGAGACCGGTGCGCCCTATGCGGGCGAAATGTCCGGCCACATGTTCTTTGCGGATTCCTTTTACGGATTTGATGACGGCATCTATGCATCCGGCCGTCTGATGCAGATTTTATCAAATACCGACAAGACATTTGCGGACCTGGTTGATGAAATCCCTGATTTCCCTTCGACACCGGAAATACGTGTAAGCTGCGCGGATCACGCAAAATTTCATGTGGTGCAGAGCCTGGCCAAAGATTTTAAAGATAATAAAGTCATTGATATTGACGGAGTCCGGGTTGAATTTAAAGACGGATGGGGACTGGTGCGCGCTTCCAATACGCAACCGACTTTGGTTCTGCGGTTCGAAGCAGAAACTCAGGATCGTCTAAATGCCATCATTGATCTGTTCAAAAAGACTTTGAAGAAATATCCGCAAGTCGAATTCGATGATACTGATTTTTAAGGCAATCCGTTTGAGCGGATTGCATGTCTGCCGTTACTTTCGGCAGAACAACAAATTTTGATTGGATGGTTTTTATGAACAAATTTAAAAAAAAGGTTTTAAATCTGTTGTCGCATGAACCCTTTCATGCCTTTAAGACAAAGGAAATTCAAAACCAACTGAGTCTACCTCAACAACGATACCAACAGCTGAAATCAACCCTGCGCGAACTGGTATCCGAAAATAAAATTCATCGTTTTCCGAAAAACCGCTTTGGAATGGGGGAGGGAATACCCGAAGTGATTGGCGAACTGCATGTGAACACCCAGGGATACGGGTTTGTCCGACCTGAAAAAGGCGAAAGTGTGTTTGTGAGTCAAAAGAATATGGGCCAGGCTCTGAACGGCGACCGGGTAAAGGTTAAACTGTATGCCACATCTACGGGAAAAAGCCCGGAAGGCCGCATCATTGAAGTGATTGAACGCGCCACTGATACCTTTGTGGGCACGTACCATAAAAGCAAGAAATACGGATATATGATTCCGGATGACGTCAAAATACAGCGTGATCTTGTTATTGCCCACGGAGATGAAAACGGCGCTCAGGATGGACAAAAAGTAGTTTGCCGGATAGAGCATTGGGAACATTACGGCCTGAATCCCGGCGGCCATGTGGTCGAGGTGCTGGGCTGGCCGGATGATCCGGGTGTGGATATATTATCCATCATTCATAAGCATCGACTGCCCCTTAACTTTCCCAAGACCGTTGAGAAACAAGCTGCGGCCATTCATGAAGATTTCTCAAAGGAGATTAAAAAACGGCTGGATCTGCGCGATAAGCAGATGTTCACCATCGATCCGGATGATGCAAAAGATTTTGACGATGCGGTATCCCTTGAACCTATGGAAAACGGCAACTGGCGTCTGGGAGTACATATTGCAGATGTCAGTCACTATGTGCCGGAGCGTTCCGCGCTGGATCGGGAAGCTGGAAACCGGGGAAATTCGGTCTATCTGGTGGACCGGGTCATTCCCATGCTGCCGGAGCGTTTGTCCAATGAACTGTGCAGTCTGGAACCGAACAAAGACAAACTTGCATTCAGCGTACTCATGCAGTTGTCTCCGGAGGCCAAATTAATATCTTATGACATCAAACCTTCGGTGATTCACAGCAACCGACGATTTACCTATACCAAAGTACAGGATATCATGGACGGTAAAACGGATGATGAATACAAAACCGTGCTAAATGACATGCTCAAATTGTCAAAAATGATGATTAAGAAACGCCGTTCCCGCGGCAGCATCGATTTTGATACGGATGAGGTCAAGGTGGTGCTCGATGACAAGGGCAGTCCGGTCGAAATCAAAAAGTATGAACGTTTTGCCAGTCATCGTCTTGTTGAAGAATTTATGCTGTTGGCCAATGAAACCGTGGCCCGTCATGTCGGCGTTATTCTGAGACAGAAAGTGGAGAATGATATTCCCTTTGTCTATCGGGTGCATGAAAAACCGGATAAGGATGAGGTGCTGAATATGATCCGTCTGGCGCGCGCTTTTGGCATTCATATCAAAGCACCCAAACGAATTACTCCGAAATCTCTGCAAGCCGTTTCCGATCAGATACAGGATCATCCGGCCCGGTCGGTGTTGAGTGCTGCGCTGCTGCGTACCATGACCAAAGCCAAGTACTCGATCAATAATGTCGGACATTTCGGTCTGGCGTACAAATTTTATACGCATTTTACATCTCCCATTCGCCGTTATCCTGATCTTTTGGTTCACCGGTTGTTGAAACTCTATCATCATACGCATCCCAGGGATGCTAAAATTACTGAAAAAGAACTGGAATCCGCCTGCAGAACCGCAACACAATGTGAGATTCGAGCGCAACAAGCGGAACGCGACAGCATCAAGGCCAAGCAGGTCGAATATATGGAACAGCACCTGGGTGACGAGTTTGACGGTGTGATTTCACGGATCGTGAATTTTGGGTTTTTCGTAAATCTGCCCGATTATCTTATAGACGGTCTGGTGCATGTTACCGATCTGCAGGATGACTATTATATTTATGATGAAACCGGCTATGCTCTGCTGGGTCAAAACACACGCAAGCAGTATCGTCTGGGTCAAAAAGTCCGAGTCAAGCTGGCGCGGGTAGACCGGGATGAAAACCTGATCGATTTTGTGACGGTTGAAGATTAGCGAGTTCAGATTTTCGGAAATAGCAATATTTCAGGGTATTGTTTTATGTGCCGAACGATGGTTTTAATCGCAGAGTAAACGATTTGAAAATGAAACCATCTGACTCGAATCTATGCAGAAGAAATGGTACATAGTTATCCTGAACGGAACAAGTGCACTCATTGATGCAGAAATACGCCAAGCAAAGTCCGGATACCATGGAAGGCTTTATGCAGATCCATAAAGCCAGTGGACAGGATGGAGCCTTGACCGGAAAAACCAAAGAGTTAATCGCATTGGGGATTGCCATTTGTGTGCGCTGTGACGGCTGTATTGCGTTTCACGTGCATGATGCCATTGAAAAAGGAACCACGCGCGATGAGATTGTCGAGACTATCGGGGTTTCTATTCTGATGGGCGGCGGCCCGTCTGTGGTGTATGGTTCGCAGGCTCTGGAAGAATTTTTGGAAAAAAAGCAGTAAATCGAATCCGTCCGGATGATGATGTGCATCCGGACTTTATTTATGGGTTAATCACCGCCTTGATTACCCCATCCTTGTATCGGTCCACCCATTCAAATGCCTGCTGTGCCTTTTGCAGCGGAAAATGATGCGTCACAAGCGGCCGGACGTTGATCAGCCCCGAGTTCATCAACTGCATGCAGCGCGGCACGGTGAGCAATGAGCGTCTCACCAGGAGCAGGCTCAGGCCTTTGCGTCGGGCGGACGCGGCTGAAAATGGAATCCGGTTGTCTTCCGGGATGCCGATGAGCAATACCCTGCCGCCGGGTGCGCAGATTTCAACCGCTTGTTCAAACGTGTCGGGTTGGCCTGCTGCTTCGAATACCACATCAACTCCGCGGCCTTGGGTTTGATCCATCACTGCAGCGACCACGTCTGTGTATTTCGCATCTAAAAGGGTATCCGCTCCCATACGTTCGGCCATACTGAGCCGTTCTTTTATGATTTCCGAGGCTATGACCGTATGACATCCGGAGGTCTGCTTGAGCAGATGAATCGTACCCAGCCCGATGGGGCCGGCGCCCAGTACCGTGGCAGTATATCCCGGTTTAATATGCGCCAAATCAATGGCGTGCAGACAGATCGCCAGGGGTTCCAGCATCACGCCGTCATCATGAGACATGTGAGGCAGCAGCTTGTAGACCAGGTGTGCGGGCCAGACCAGCTCGTCGCGGAGAGCACCGTCATGCGGAGGGACGCCGCAAAACTTTATATTGACACACAAATTGTATTGGCCTTTCCCGCACCATTCACAGGCGCCGCAGTGGATCCCCGGTTCGACCGCTACGCGGTCGCCGGGCTGCAGATCATCAACATTTTTGCCGATTTCGAGAATCGTAGCGGAAAATTCATGCCCGAGTACAAGCCCTTTATTGTTTTCACCTGCGAATGTAACATCGCGAAAGCGGTGCAGATCGGAACCGCAAATTCCAACGGCATTGATCCTTAAACGCACCTCACCGGTTTGAACCGGCAAGGTCGATTCCTGATATAGTTTCAATCGACGATTGTCATCAAGACGAACGCTCTGCATAAAACCCTTTTTTAAAATGATCCAAAACGAAAAATAATTTGGCCGCTCACACCGGAAAGGTCCTCGTTTGTTATGCTATAATAATCCACACCCTGAATATACCGATAAGTGGCGCCGATTCCCACCCGGAAAAAACTTGTCACATTAACTTCGAGATTGACGCCCGGCTCCAGTACAAAAAACGAGTCGCCGTTGTCCGGATCTTGCTCCACATCGAACCGGCTGTAATTCACACCGCCCCATCCGATCATGGTTTCTACGGTATAGTGCAGAACCTGATCGGAATTTTGAGTATAACCCAGGAAAATGCCGCCATAACCGACATTCAGTCGATAATCGGTTTGAAAATCAGTGGGTTCCCAGTCCGCAGGGTTGTGTTCTGTGGTCAGGCCGTATCCGCCGCCGCCTAAAATAAACTTGTGGTTAATGATCCAGCCGCCGCGGCCGCCGACTATAACGCCCATATCAGAATTGGGACCGATTTCCGTGAAACGTACAACCGGTCCGCCGTATCCGCCACTGTGATGGATGTGACCGTCAAATAAAGTTTCCTCCGCTGCTGCCGGAAGGGTCACGACAAGGAATAATAGCAGTAATACTTTTTTCATGATTTCACCTCTGTTTTTGTTTCTTTTTTAATAGTCTCTGATGTCTCCATACGAATGCACCGTGTTCATGTTTCAACTGAATTGACATCAAATACAAAAAAACAGAGTAAAACCTGGTCATGTCATTGAAGTTTAAAAATAAATGTTATAATCCCGGTCACGTTGTTTTGCGGCTGAGCCGGAGTGAGTTCGTCAAACCGCCATTGTTTCAATGCGTTAATGGCGCGGTTCTCCAGTTGGGGGCCGGCTTTTTTGATCGGAATGATCCTGCCCACCCGTCCGTCCGGGTAAACGGTGAATTTCAACTGCACTCGGGCCTCGCGCTGCAGATCATCCGGATATTCCGGCAGCACCTGCTGTACGATGCGTCTGTCTGCTGCGTCGCCCTGCAGGAAAAAAGGCCGCAGGGTCTCGCCGCTGCCGGTATTGCTGCTGCCCGGATCACCCAGAACCGATGACGGAGGGGATTCCGAGGGCCGCATGGATTTTTCTCCACTGGCGGGAGAGACTGTTGTTGATTTTTCGTCGCTGCCGCCCGGACGGCTGACAGGCGTTGTGGTCTCGTTCCCGGGCGTCAGTTTGCGGTGACCTGGAGAGGACAGTTCCGGTTCCTGCTGTTCCAGCATGCGCCGTTTCGGCAAATCAACCGGGGATTCATCCGGTTCATCTGCAGCGGGTTCAACGGGCGGAGCTGTCTCCGGAGCCGGTTCAGCCGCTGATGACGCCGTAGAGGATACGGGGTCCCGGGCCGGTTGTGTGACCGTGAATCCCATTTCCGCAAACGAGTGGTCCGGCAGTTGGATGCCGGAATGAATCAAAAGACCAACCGCAACAAGCAGGATATGCACCCCCACTGAAATCAAAAGAGCTTTCTGCATCGGGTTTAAATCACGCAACCGCATTACATCCCCCGGGTTATGGACTGGGTTGCAATCATAAACCGTTCCGCGCCTGCCAGTTTTGCAATGTCCACAACGCGGATCATGGCATTCAGCGGCAGGTCCTGGTCCGCGCGGATCACGATAACGCTTTCCGGGTGATCGGCAATATGCTGTTTGATGCGGTTACCCAGGCCGTTTTCATCAATATGCTGCTGATTCAGGAAAATGCGCTGTTCCCGGGTGATTGTGATAAACAGCTTGTTGCTGTCTGTCTGTTCTCCGGCGGCCGCTTTGGGAAGACGGACTTTGATGCCCGGCTGAATGACAAATGAAGACGTCAGGAGAAAAAAGATCAGCAGCAGCAGGACAATGTCCGTGAGCGATATGGTTGAAAACAGCACCATTCGTTTACGAGTGGATTCAATGTGCATGTCAACTCTCCTGTTCCAAAAGGGTGTCCATTAAATCCGTAGATGTTTCCTGCATTTCAAACACGAAATGTTCTACTTTGGCCTGCAGCCAATTGTAGAATACCAGAGCCGGAATACCGACCGTCAATCCGGCGGCTGTTGAAATAAGCGCTTCCCAGATACCGCCTGCCAAAACGCTGGCGTCCACGCTTCCCCCCAGGGTCTGTACCTGCATAAATGCCTTGATCATGCCGGTTACCGTACCCAGAAATCCGATGAGCGGGGCGACCGCCGCAATGGTGCCGAGAATGCCCAGGTAGCGTTCAATGTGATACACCTGGGATTTGGCGGCGCCTTCAATAGAATCTTTTATTTCTTCGCGCGGACGATTATGTTTGGACAATCCTGCGATGGTGATGCGGGCAATGGGGCCGCGGGTCTGCTGAGCCAGATGCAGAGCGTCATCAATACGCCGGCGCAGCAACATGTTCTTGATCTGCAGTACAAAGGAATTGGTGTTGATTTTCATCTTTCGCAACGTGATCAGACGTTCAATTAAAATAGCAAATGCCGCGATGGAACACAATGCCAACGGGATCATCACAATCCCGCCCTTGACAATGATTTGAAACAGTGACATGCTGTAATCTCCAGAATTCGTGGTTCGAAAGCGTTAGAATTTGGCCCGTAAACCGGTCATGATCTGTATCCCCGGTTCTCGAAACGGAGCCCAGGTTTTATAGGATGTGTTTAAAATGTTATATATTGTCAATTCAGCTGATAATTGCGGAATAATGTTTTTTCTGGCCTCCAGGTGCAACAGCGCAAAAGCCGGCAGTGATCCCGAGCCTGAGAACCCGGTGTGACGTTCTCCGGTGATCTCGGAGATGAGGTTGATCCAAAGTCCGGGCTCCAGCTGCAGTGTGCAGCGTAACGGCAGATAAAACTTGGGACGATACGGCAGTTCATCCAAAGTCAGTGGATTATTGTTCAACGATGCTGAATATGTGGTAAATGATGCCTGGAACCGCAGCCAGTCGTTGTATTGCCATGTGGCTCCGGCGCTGGTTTCTGACAGCCGGACATCCCGAATCATTATCATATCCGGAAAGTGAAATGCAGGGTCGGAATGAAAGACCGAATAGGTCCTGTACCAGTCGCGTTTGAACATCAAATAGAATTCCAGTCCGTTTGTGATCATAAACTCGCTCTTGAGCTTGATGCCGAGCTGTTTCTTGTCCGGTATGATCGGAATGTCGTGGTTCAAATACGGATTATTCTGCCATCGGGTGATATAATGATGCATTTCATAGCCGCTGGAAATCATGGCGGTTAATCCGAGACGGTTCGATATCATCAGGTTGAACCGGCCATAAGGGGAGAACCGGAACTGATTAAATTGGCTGTCTGCTTTTGCGGATTGGTAGGCAATTCCGGCTGAAGCTGAAATCAGTCGGGAAACCGGATAAAACAGCGCCAGATTCAGTTCATTGAATTTTTGGGTGTGCAATGTATCCGGGGTTTGGAGACGTTCATTCAAATGATGTCCCGATGCTGTGATTTGCAGTGAATTAAAATGAAAGGTATAATCGAAAAATAAATTATACAGGGCATCCGATGTTTTCAGCTGCGTTTGTCCGGTGTCACTCTGCAGGGACAGTCCATTATAGCCGATTCCTGCGGTTCCTTCGGACGACTGTGTGGGTTTGAATGTTAATTCAGTCGATATATTGATTTTTGATGCATTCCGCTCGGCTTTGTGAGAAATATGCCGATGCAGACCAAAACGGTCATCAGACAAGGTCAGTTTGGTTTTTGTGTGCAGCGAGCGGTTAATCCGGTAATCTCCCTGTCCGGATATCATCATAGTCCGGTACTGACTGTTGGTGTACTGGCCTGAACTGTTGTCCATTTCCGTATTGACTTGAAAGGTGGTGCTGGGATCGTACTGCTGCCAGTATCCGCCGTTCAGGAGGATACGGGTAGAGGTGCCGCCCCATAAACGGCCCCATATGCGACGGGTAATCCGGCTGGTATCCGCATAGACCTGCGGTTTTTCGCTTTCCCGTGTGAACCATTGTGTGATGGGATCATAGGGCGAACCGGGCTGCAGAAGCGTCGGGGACTGGGCGCGGGTGACTTTGTTGGAAACCCGACGTTGATAGCGGTCATGTCCCAGAATGACCACATCAGGAAGTTCGAGTTTGGTTTGTGCGCTTTTTTTGGTTGTCTGGCGCACCGTTCGGCTCGAGTCGGATGCGAGGTCAAAGCGCGTTTCCGGCGCCGCGTTTTTTTGCGCCATTGCGGGAATGAAAAATAACAGCAACAGGCTGACTGGTATTTGAAATTTCATAGTGATGATCCTTAAAGATTCGCCAATTCCTTTATTTTCATTCTGGCCTTGTCTGTATAGCTGTTAAAGTCAGGATAGTCCTGGAGGATCGAATGATACAGGCGTTTTGCGTCATCCAGCCGTCCCAGGCTCCTGGTAGCACCGCGCGGCCTGGTCGACCGCCCGCACGGCCCAGCCGGCTTCACTGCCGTAAAGATATTTACTTTTAAATAGGCGACCGCCGCTGCCCGGAGGTCGTTTTGTCCGCGATAAACCTCACCCAATAAAAATTGAGCTTCGGCATTGATGTCAATTTCTCCCTGATTGACAACCTGATTCAGACGCTGCATGGCGGTTTGATACTGCTGTTCGTGTATGAGGATACGGCACAATCCAAGCACCGCCTTTTGTTCAAGCCGCGGCTCATCAGATATTTCACGCGCCCGGCTAAAGTACTTGCCTGCTGACTTGTAATCACCCGTTTGTAAAAAGGTCTGGCCGGTCATAAACAGGGCTTGTGCGCTTGGAGGAGCGCCGCTGTACTGTTTTTCAATTTTTATGAATTTATCCCGGGCTGCTTTATAATTTTCCTGTTCGTAAAGTATTTTCACCTGATTTGAACAGAGCCTCCGGAGTCGAACCGGAGGCGGGATAGCGCTGCGATTGGTTCGTATAAGAGTCCAAAGCCGATTGAAGATTGTTCTGATATTGATGCGCCATACCGATCTGAAACCAGGCTGATGCCGCGACCTTGCTGTCCGGATACTGTTCGAGCAGATGGGTGTATTGCGCAATCGCGCGCCCGTAATCTTCCTGGTCAAAGGCGAACTCTGCTTTTCTCTGTACAATACTTGCGGCTTTTTCCTTGTCTGTCACGTTGATCACAAGTGTATCCACCGCATCGATGGCGGCCTGGGGCTTACCGCTCTGCATCAGCGCCTGCTGGAGACCGGTCACCGCGTCATCCACAATATCACTTTCCGGATACAAGGTGATAACTTTTTTGTACTGGAAGGCTGCCTTGTCATATTGACCGGAATTGTAATAACAATCACCCATTGCATAGACCGCATCATCGACAAGTTCATGCTCCGGGTACTGTTCCGGGATTTGCGTAAACAGGGAAGCCGCTTGTTCGTAGTCTTCCTGCTTGAACGTGAGCCGGGCTTTCCAGTACAGGGCCTGGGGCGCCCAGGAGGTGCCTGGATATTGTGCATATACTTCTGTGAATGTCTGCAATGCCGCTCCGGCCTCCTCCAGTCTGCGCCGACACTGCCCGATCAGGAGCAATGCCTCTGCCTTGATGTCAGAGTCTGTGGCATCTATAGACGCGGTCTGATAGCTTTTGATCGCCTGCACATAATCGCGGGCATTAAACAAGGCGTCGCCTTTGCGCAGCATGGCGTCAACCCGCAGTGAACTCTGCTCTGCGGTCTCATAGGCTTGTTGAAAGGCTTCGGCCGCTTTTAAAAACTGTTCCGCGGCTTGCCGGGCGTATCCCAGGCCGTAATACGCATCACTTTCATGTTCAGAGCCGGGGTATCGACGCAGATAATCTCTGTATACCGAGATGGCCTCCTGAACCTCTTTCCGGGCGTACAAGGCCTCGGCTTTCCAGAATAAAGCATCCCGATGGGCGGGTGAGTCGGGAAATGCAGTCAGCACCCGGTTAAATTGTGAAACTGCGTCATCATATTGTCCCTGATGGTAGTCAATCCAGCCCTGTTTGAACGTGGCATTGGCTTTTAGGCTAATATCCGAAAAAGACTGTGCTGCATCGGAATAGGCTTTGCGCGCTTTGTCCAGGTTGTTCATCCCGATATAACACTCTCCGATCATTAATGCGGCCTGGGAGCGCAGCGGAGATTCCGGATGCTGTTCGAGTATACGCTGGTAACTGCTTTGTGCGGCTTTGTACTGTTTGTTGCGAAATTGCAGAGATGCGTATTCGAACAACGCATTGGGCACGTCCTGGCTGTCCGGGTATCGGTCGATCACGGCGCCGAATGCCTGAACCGCCCGGTCCGGCTGTTGACTGAGGATATAATTGCGTCCGGCCTGGAACAGGGCCGATCCGGCCAAATCGCGATCTGAACTCAGGGTGTCTACCGATTCAAATGCGCGCGCTGCGCTTTTATAACGCTCCAATTTGTGCAACGCCCAGCCCAGACTGTACTGGGCGTCATCCGCATAAGGGTTATCCTGCAGAGCCGTTAGGGACTGATAGGCGTGTACCGCTTTCTGATAGTCACCCTGCTGATAAAACGATTCGGCGATGAAAAACCGGGCCTCATTTTTCAAAGGATTATTTGGATATGACTCGAGTGCGCGTGACAAGGTAGAGACGGCGGTGTCATAGTCTTTTTTCCCATACGCTGTGAGTCCGAGACGAAAAGTGGCCTGAGCTTTGAGAGGACTTGACGGATGCAGTTCAATGAGTTTATTATAGGCTGCGGCCGCCTGACCCCAACGCTCCATCTCTTCAAACAGATAAGCAGCGGAATAAAACGCATAGTCCGCCAATTCCCCTTTGGGATTTTTTTTATAAACATCTGTGTAATATCGCAGCGCTGTTTTGATGTCTCCCTTGTAATAGGCGGCTTCTCCGTACCAGTACATGGCGTTCATATAAAGCGGACTTTTTGGATATTGTTCGAAAAACAGTTTTAGAG
This sequence comes from candidate division KSB1 bacterium, assembly GCA_034521575.1. Lineage (NCBI taxonomy): Bacteria > Pseudomonadati > Candidatus Zhuqueibacterota bacterium. The sequence goes on along the minus strand of JAXHMJ010000005.1, from coordinate 1,198,774 downwards.
CGTTCATCGCTTCTTCGTACTGACCCGCATTGACCAACGCTTCGCCGACCCGGAACTGGGCTTTGTCCCGCATACCGACAGAGGGATAATGGGTCAGCAGTTGTCGGTATTCCGAAACCGCGCGGGTGTATTCCTTGAGCTGAAAACGGCATTCGGCGATCAGAAACTGTGCTTCGGCCGCGTGCTCATTAGCGGGATATCGGGATAAAAACATATCAAATTGATCAGCAGCGAGTTCATAAAGCTGATCCGAAAACATGCCTTTTGCCGTGAAAAAGAGATGATCTGCCTCCATATCAGGAGTTTGAGTGTATCCATTAAGGGCGACAAGGCAGATTACAGCAATCCACCACGGGAAAAACCGAACGTATTTTTTCATAGTCTTTGGGCCAATAATCTTGATTGTATTATTATATAGACGTCTGACAAAAGGATATATTTACCTAATTACAATACAACATTCCGATATAAATTGCAAGCGGCATTTTGTAAAAAAGTCAAATCTTTCGTATTGAAAAAGTTGCAAGGTCTTGATGAATAGTGGATGATCTGAGAGGTTTGTAATTTTAGATCTGGCGGATAAAAGAAATGGAATCCGACAGTACACGTTGCAGTGTATTGTCGGACTGTGATATTTGGTAAAAACGTCCTGGAGGTCAAAAAGCCGGCATACCGGCCTGTTGATCGAGTTACTGCAGAACCACATTTTGAGGCGCAGCCGGCGGAACCACATCGCTGATGTCAATATTCAGCAGTACATCAACGGTGCTATTGGGCGGAACCGTGATTTCTGCAAGATTTTCGTTCAGAACAGTGTGTTCCTGTTCGTTGATATACACGTTTACAATGTCCTGAGGAATAAAACCCGACTGAACCAGGACGGTTCTTGTGCTTGTACCGGTGTTGCAGAGGGAAAACTCCCGTGTGGTATCCGTTCGTGTACGAAACAGGGCGGCGACATCTTCATATAGCCCCAGAGACTGATCCTGCCGGTAATAAACGACCTGAAGAGGCGGCATCTCGCCTCGTGGTGCCGTGCTGGCTCCAAACGGCACCAACGCACAGCCGCAGGAGGTTGTATATTTGGGAAAGTCATCGGGTTCGGATGGACGCTTGGTCATAGCTTTGAGTTGATTCACAACATCTGTTGTCTTGTCAATGGCATAATCATTGATTAAATGGATGTACTTTTCATCTCCGGTTTGGAGAAATTTCCACATTCTCATTGAATTATACGGGTAAACCATTGCTTTGAACCAGCGTGACATGGCGTTTTCCAGCGGCACATTGTTATAGTTGTTAAATATACTTGATTCAGTCCCCATATAGGCAATCCATTTGCTGCTGCGTACGCTCCAGGTTGTACCGTCAAAATAATGCGCCGGTTCAGCCCCGTCGCCGTTGTCAAACAATGTCATTAAGAAACGGGATAATGAATTCAGGTATATGCGGTTTTTGCTGGTTCTGAAACAATCAATAAATACGCGGAAATCCCGGAACGAACTGAATCCGTTATTTTCCCAGCTCCAGCCTGTTTGATATTGTGCCTGCCACCAAACGCCGCTGTAGGGCCCAATCTCCCCGGTATAGGGATCAACCGAACACGGCGGAACGTAATAGCCGTTTTCCTGCTCGTTTGTTTCCATTATGCCAATCCAGGCATTTAGGTAGCGCTGCGTCCAGTCAAGATAACGTGTTTTGCCGGTGCTGTGGTATGCCGCCAGAGCGAGTTTGGCAAACTGCAGGTTAAATGCCCAGTCTACTGCTGTGTTGTTACCGGTTTCAATTTCCTGGGTCCCCATACGCAGGGATCGCATCAATCCGGTTTGCTCATGCGTCCAGTCTTCGCAGGTATTGACCCAGTTGCCGATATGTTCCACCATATCCTCCAGGGCTTTTATCACGTCGGTGTCAGTCGGGTTGGCATAGGCCAGATTGGCGAGTATGATCAAGCCTTCAAGTGTATGTTCAGTATCGTAAAATGCTTCTTTATAGTATCCGTGATGAAACATTCCGGCATTTGTAGCCCGTGAGATATAGCGCAAACCGGCGCGTTTCACGGTTTCGTATGCAGATTGGTCACCGGTGAGATAATAATAGGGCAGCCAATAATAGAATATTTCAACCTCATCATCCCATTTCCAGGTGTTCAGATAATAATACAGACCGCCTGCATCCTGTTCCCATTTTTGAGTCTCTGTTACCAGTTGTTTTGTGACGTTCCGCAATGTGATTTGCTCTCTGGCCCATTGGGGCTGAGCAAAAACCTGTATCACGAGCAGAAAACAAATGATCTGGAATCCTGATCTCAGTATCTTCAATATTGCCGTCTCCTGATAGTGTGCACAATATCAAAGTTACAAATTTCCTGCCAAAATATATTTTCAATTTAGGGTTTACAGGGTAAAGTAAAGTTAATAAAAATAAGAATTTCGGTTATGTTAAAAAACTGCTTATCATGTACCATGGGTCAAAATCGCACAGAAACCCTCACAATGTCCAGCAGCGGATACAACTTGAGCAAAACAAAGATTTTCGGAATATCTGTATTCAAAAATGTGTCAAACATGTATGTTGGTGATAATTCCCGGAACCGGCTTTATTCTGTTACGTTTACACTAATATCTTGATTTTAGGTGTTGGAATTGCCATATTTATATTTATAAGAAAAATGAAATCAATCCATTAGAAAGTGAGACGAAATGAAACTCAGGCTTTGTATCATATTGTTACTTTTGATAAGCATGGCAGGATTGGGTCAGGCCCAGTTTTTTGGTAAAAATAAAGTACAATATGATTCATTCAATTGGCATTATCTGCAAACTGAGCATTTTGATATTTATTTTACCGACGGTGGGGATAATATTGCTGAATTTACCGCAAACGTGGCGGAAAACAGCTATATTCAGCTGCAGCAGGACTTGAACTACAAGCTGACCGACCGGATCAAATTGATTATTTATAACAGTCATAATGATTTTGCTCAAACCAATGTAACATCTCAAATGCCCGAAGAGTCGGTTGGAGGCTTTACTGAATTTTTCAAAAATCGTGTTGTGCTTCCGTATGAAGGCGAGTGGGAGAAATTCCGGCATGTGATTCATCACGAATTGACTCACGCCGTGATGCTGCAGATGCTTTACGGATCCGGAACACAGTCCATCATATCCGGACTGATGCAGTTTGCGCCGCCGTTATGGATGATAGAAGGACTGGCCGAATGGCAGAGCCGGCGATGGGATATTGAAAGTGATATGTTTATGCGCGATGCCACGGTGAGCGGTTATGTGCCGGAGGTACAGAACCTGAACTATTACATGGCTTATAAAGGCGGACAATCCGTTTTGAAATACATTTCTGAAACCTATGGAAATGAAAAAATCAGTGAAATTCTTTACAAAGCCAAAGCCAACAAAGATTTCAACCGGGCGTTAAAACAGGCTATTGGTATTGACATGGAAGAATTGACGGAACGCTGGCATTTATATTTGAAACGCGAGTATTGGCCGGACATTGCGGACCGCAAGGAACCGGATGAATTTGCGGATAAAATTACCAAACATGAAGAATGGAGAAATTTTGTCAATACCAGTCCGGTGATGAGCAATCAGGGGGACAAGCTGGCTTTTATCTCCGACAAGGATGATTATTTTGATATTTACCTGGCCAGTACAATTGACGGCAAGATTCTCAAAAAACTGGTGCGCGGGCAGAGGTCCGGTAATCTCGAATCTTTGAATTGGCTTCGCGGGCGTCAAATTTCATGGAGCCCGGATGACCGAAAAATTGTATTCAGTGCAAAGACCGGCGCCGAAGATCAACTGCATTTGGTCAATGTCGAAAACGGTCATATTGTCCGCAGCATTGATTGCGGGATGGATGGAATTTATAATCCCGCCTGGAGTCCGGCAGGCGATGAAATTGCGTTTCTTGGCTTGCTGAACGGCCACGGAGATATCTATGTTTATCATCTCGAAACAGACGTGTTGCGAAAACTTACAGATGATGTGTTCAGCAATGTGGAACCGGCCTGGGCGCCCGATGGCGGCAAGCTGGCCTTTGCCAGCGACAGGCCTGCTGTGGATACCGAAATACAGGGCAGCCTGCCGCCGATGGATATGGATTTTAAAGATTTTGATATCTATGAAATCAATGCGGATGGAACGGGGCTGAAAAAAATATCAGGCAGTGAACACCAGGAGCGCGCTCCCTTTTATTCACCGGACGGCGCCACACTCGCTTACACCAGCAATCGCAGCGGTGTGAACAATATCTATTTGTATGAATTTTCTTCCGGTGACGAATGGCCGGTTACCAATGTCTTGACGTCTGTGCATTTTCCGTCCTGGGGCGGCACGGCAAACCGGATGGCGTTCGCTGCATTTTATCGGGGCGGATATGATATTTTTATTATGAAACATCCGTTCAGTGTCGGACGCGATGAAATTGATATTAAAAAAACCGGCTATGTGACTCGTGAGAAAACCGGACAGTTGACGCTGTCGCCCATTGATGTGCAGGACGCTCCGGCACAGGAACTAAAGAGCCGCAAAGATACGGAAAAAAAATACCGGAATTATGTATTTGACAGAGATTTTGCCCAAGGGAACCTCGAGTTTGATGAAGAAAGTGTGTTCCTGGATTCAAGTGAATATATATCTGATTCCGGCGATTACAAGGTCAATGACTATGAGGTCAAATACTCTACGGACCTGGTCTACGGAAATGTCGGGTATGACCAGTATTTTGGAACCACCGGGTACACTCAGATTATGCTGTCCGATGTATTGGGAGATCATCGTATCAATGTCGGACTGAATTTGTACGGTGATTTGAAAAATGCAGATTATGCAATTTCCTATTACCATCTCAAGAACAAAATGGATATCGGCGGCGGTATTTACCATAATGCGTATTTCTTTTATTCATATCAGACGGGCTGGGTGCGGGATCGGAATTATGGATTGTCAATATCCGCCAATTTACCCTTTAGCCGCTACAAGCGCATGAGTTTTGGCACCTCGCTGCGGGGAATCAGCCGCAGTTATATGGACCTGCCGGATGAAGTAGTGGACGAATGGGTTGACAAGGGTTATATCTCCGGGAAAAACCGTTACTTTTGGCTGAGCAGCCTGTCATATACCAAAGATAATACAGTGTGGAAATACACGGGACCGATGAACGGAACCCGCTGGGGAGTGGGCGTCACTTTTAGCCCGGAGATCATGGATTATGGTCTTGATTTTACCACCCTGCGTGCGGATTGGCGTCATTATATGCCGATTGTGCGTGATTATACCCTGACGCTTCGCACAGCCGGTGGTGTCAGCTTTGGCAAGCACGCGCAGAAATTTTTTCTTGGCGGCACCAGCAACTGGATTAATTATAATTACCGCGGAGGAATTCGCGTGGAAAATGTTGAGGAAATTTATTTTTCCTCCTTTGAAATGCCTCTTCGCGGCGCCCCCTTTTACGCACTGGAAGGCACTCGATTTCTCTTGTCCAACATCGAATTCAGGTTTCCGTTTGTGCGCTATATGCAATTGGGTTTCCCGCCCATACGTCTGGGGAATCTTCGCGGCGCGGCCTTTCTGGATATGGGACTTGCCTGGGACAAAGATGAATCCGTTGGATTTCGCAATGATGCGGACTCTTTCAGCTTGTTCAAAAAGGCTCCCAATGGATTGGTGCGGGCGGATGATTTGTTCGCCAGTATCGGTCTCGGTTTACGGGTGAATCTGGGTATGTTTCTGCTTAAAGTGGATTATGCCTGGCCAACGGATTTTTACAGCACAGAATCCAACGGAAATATTCTCTGGTCGTTAGGCGCGGACTTTTAAAAAAGGTGTGATTGATGAAAAAACTGTTTATTTGTTTGTTTATCGTAATGATCTTTAAATCAGGAACTGCACAGTTTCCGTATTCGCAAAATCAACAGGCCAGGAACATGTTTGGCCGGGATTTGTTTCTGTATAAATTGTTCAATCTTGCGGACCGCCAGGATTCCACAAAGAGCCGACTGGATTGCCACGTTGCACTGGTGAATGATATTCTGACATTTTATAAAGTGAATGATGCCTATCGCGCCGATTTTGAATTGAGCGCAGTGGTTTATCAGGGCAAAGATATTTTGGCGCAGAAAAGTCTGCGTGATTCTATTAAAGTCGAACTGTTTGATAAAACAAATTCCCGTACCCCTCTGCATCGATATTCTATGCGTTTCTCACTTGATCCTGGAAAATATAAAGTTCTGATCAATTTATCGGATGGAAAGGGCAATCAGTTGCTGGAGGAGGAAAAAAATGTCGAGCTGAAAGATTTTTCCGGACGTAAATTGCAGGTAAGCAGCCTGATTTTTGCGGATAAAGCTGATTGCAATCAGGACCCGCCGGATATTCAGCCTAATCTGCGGGACAGTTTTCAGGATATGAATTCGAGTTTTTCGCTTTTTGTTCATCTTGCAACGCCGCAACAGGGTGACAGTTTGCGAATTGAAACCGAGGTGATTCATAATGACGGTCAGCAAGTGATGAATCTGACTGCCGTTTATCCGTTAAAGGCAGCGGATCGGCTGGTCGATTTGTGCGTTTCTATGAAAGAATATATCCGGAAGCCCGGTGAATACCGTGTGGTGTTCCGGGCCCAGACTGAAAATGAAAAAGTTGTCAAACGCAACCGGTTCAGCGTATTCTGGGGCGGGGCTCCGGGACAAGGGACGGATTTGAATACAGCGATTGAACAGCTTGCGGTGGTGGTTGACAATAAAAGCCTGGACTCGATGCGGACGGCCCAGGGCGAACGCAAACGTCAACTGTTCGAACGCTTTTGGGAACAGCGGGACCCCACCCCGGACACCGAGGTCAATGAACTCAAACAGGAATATTATCAGAGGGCCGAGTTTGCAATTCGCAATTTTTCCGAGGTCAAGACAGGACGCGTTGGCTGGCAAACCGACCGGGGAAGAATTTATATGAAATACGGCAAGCCGGATGATGTTGAGAGAAATCGGAACAGCATGACCGGTCCTGTGACGGAAATATGGACATATGAAGAGTTGTCCCGCCGCTATATTTTTGTGGATCGGGAAAATAATGGCGTGTTCCGGTTGTATCGAATTGAATAAAAATGAACAGCAAACCCCGTGTTTCCGCGAAAAATTTTTGTCACCGCGTTGCAAAAGTTACAGGATTTTTGTATATTTGGAATAGACAATTACCCATATCGAACATGTGTTTTAACATTTAACAATAGAGGGAGTTATGACGGTTTGGCAAAAAACCAAAAAAATGAATATGATGAATATGTTTTCGGATGGCGGGTGCGATCGACGGGTCGTTTTTTGTCAAAAATATTTTCCTGGTTGCTGGGAGCTTTTGTGATTGGCCTGCTGACGTCTATTTTTTTCCTGCTTCTCAACGCTCCTCATCTCTCACAGCCCATGGCTCGTGTTTTATTTTTTATTTTCTTTTTTCTCGGGATTGCGAGTAATTTATTCCGGGATATCGTGAATGGGATTGAATATCGGATGACCCAAAATGCACTCGTTCAGGTGCACCCCTTTTGTGGATTTAATAAAATCAATTCCCTGATCGGTTCCAATACGTATCCCTTTCGAACTGAATATTTTTATATTCCCTGGAAAAATATTAAAGATATCAAGGACAAGACCGGCAAAATACAGTTGATTGAAAAAGAAACCGATTCAATGATAGACATTCAGATCGACCGCGTCTTGAATTATTTTGGCTATGATAACGACCGGTTTTTTGAAACGCCATAAAAAAGAAAATGAGACGGTTGATGCGTTTAACAAACAAGCACGTCAACTCTTGATCAAAACCGGGCGTGATCTGATTAAATCATGACAAGACTTGTTTTATCCGCCTGTGTTTGTTTGAATCCTGTCAGGGGCCGGAGCAGTATCAAATCCAGCATTATCCTAAAGACATACTGTTTGTTTCAATCGCTTTAGATGAACCGGGATTCCTTTTTTATATCCGCATTTTGAAATGGTGCAGGGTATAATCGGTATCGATATTCATGGTAATCGGTTCATCTTTAGTGAACAAGTATAAGGAATTGAACAATGAAAAAAATAATTGTCATCCTCCTCGTCGCCGGACTGGCTTTATTTTTATTTTTTCCGCAGGGTAAGCTTACCTACGGGCCGGGACGGATTGCTCCGGACGCACCTGAACAGAAACGCCTTTTGAACGCAGAGGCAAAAAGAGTCAATGGCTATCAGGTTCAGCCTTTGGCTCAGTTCAATATGGAAGCGCGTGCATTGTCGACACGGAAATATTATTTTGGCCAGGAATCACGGCTGTCACCTCTGGATGTTGTGTTTGGCTGGGGACCCATGTCGGATGAACGCGTGCTGGAGCATATATCGATTTCTCAAGGCAACCGCTGGTATCATTGGCGCTCCTCTGATTTGCCCATCCCAAAGTCCAGTATACAGTTACATAGCGCCAACATGCATTTGATCCCGTCCAATGAACGCGTTAAAAAGAAATTGAAACAAATAAAAATTGGACATGTGGTGCAGCTAAAAGGCAAGCTGGTGCGGATTGGCGCTTCTGACGGATGGAGCTGGAAAAGTTCTTTGAGCCGTACAGATACCGGGGCCGGCTCCTGTGAGATTATATGGGTGGAAACGTTGAAACTTTTGCAGCCTGATCAAAGATAAGAATGTAAAGCAGTGGGCAAGCGTGAACCGGCTGGAAATCGGCGAAGAAAAAGCGGCAATGATGCTTGTCTTCGCCGATTTACGGGGTGTTTTTTTATTCTTTGCGTTTGTTCGTGAACCACACAGCATCCAGACTGTATTTTCCCGCACCGAAAAGAATAAATGATATCATCGTGACAGCAAATGTCAGAGGCTTTTCAGTCTTGCTTAATGGATCTCCGGCATGCGCCGTCGTCAGCGCGACAATCATAACAAATAAAATGAAAAACGCTGCGATACGGTAAAACAGTCCGAGGATGAGCAAAATGCCGCCGACAAACTCGGACAATGCTGCAAGATATCCAAACAGTACCGGCAGGGGCGCACCGAGTTGTCCCAGCCACCCTGAAAATTGTTCCATGCCTCCAAAGAGTTTGCTGTATCCGTGCCAGATGAACATGGCGCCGACCCATAATCTCAAAATGAGTATGGCGAGGTCCGCGTTTAGAAATTGACTGCTGAATAATTTTTTCATAATCTCCCTCTTAATTTTGATATTCTTGACAACATTCATTACTTTAACACCGAATACAAGATGATCATTCCAACTTGTCAAAGGAGCGAATATGCATTTTGAAAATCTGATTCAAACCCGCTACAGTGTGCGTGCTTATTCCGATAAAGACGTGCAAGCGGAAAAGCTGCAGGCGATTTTACGAGCGGCTTTAATGGCGCCGACCGCTGTGAACCAGCAACCCTTTCGATTCATTGTCCTCTCCACACGCGGCAATGAAAACGAATTACGCAGGGTGTACAAACGCGACTGGCTGCTGCAGGCGCCGCTGGTTATCTGCGCCTGCGCGGCGCCGGATGAGGCGTGGTCGCGAATGGACGGACGCAATTACGCGGATGTGGACACGGTGATTGCTATGGATCATCTTATTCTGGCCGCAACCGGGCAGGGTCTGGGAACCTGCTGGATCGCCGCTTTTGATCCGGAAGCAGTCAGGGAGGTTTTTCTGCTTCAAGAGGGCTGGGAGCCCATCGCATTGACGCCGTTGGGGTATGCCGCGGATGCGCCGAAACCGAAACAACGCAAATCTGTGCGGGAACGGGTGATCTTTAAATAATGGGACTCCGGTTTTGGGGATATTTCCCCTGTTGAGGAGAAATTACCCACTTTTATTTTTGTTATCATAAGGGGTGAGTAGTGCTATGAAAATAAGTGTATATATAATAGTGTGTTGCAAAGACTAAAAAATAATAATATTGAAAGAATATGGCATTAAATTTGCCAAATAACTTTGGGTGTTAATAGATTAAAAAAGTACATTTTGAGCAGAAACACACTGCCAGTGTAGAATAGAGGTGTTTCAAGAAAATCGATTTTTAAACCAGAACACCGGTTGTAAAAATCAAGCAAAACATTTGATTCTGTTTGGCACCAACTTTTCAATAAATTGACCATTCAACAGTAGGTCGTGGTTGGAATGGTAGGTCACGAACTTGCCCGTGCAGGAGGTGCACAATGAAGTTTGTAAAAAAGTTGAGCGTCTTGTTTTTATTGCTCATTATTGCATGTATAAAAGTATCGTCTGAAACCGCATTTGAAATTAACTTTGATACCGATGCACAGGGAACTGACATTGTTGCAGGTCAATTTATCGATGATGAATATGAAGCTTGGGGGGTTACGATCAGCGAAAGCCATTCCAGTCACCGGGTCATGGCGTTTGACAGTCAAAATCCGACCGGTGGTGATACCGACCTGGGGACTCCAAATGAAGCGTTTGGGGGACCTGGAGTTGGTGCAGCAGGTGCTACTGATCCGGGAAAAAACGATGTAGCAAGGGGTATGGTGATTATCCTGTCAACTGATAACAACCAGTCGGTCCCCAACGACTGGAACGCACCTTCCGGCGACAATGCCCGGTTTATTTTTACATTCAGCTCTCCTGTAAAGTTGGCGGATAAAATATATACCTTGGATGATGTGGAGGCCGACGTTTATTTTTATGATGAAGACAATAATCAAATCGGCAGTTCGATATCGATCACGGTCACCGGAGAAAATGTCTATTACGAACAGGACGTGGATGTCGCCAATGTCAAACGCATGGAAATCAATATAGACGGCAGCGGCGCGATCCCCGGAATCTTTTACACCCGCGACATTGATTTTGGCGATGCGACTTCCGATTATGGACTGGCCGGACATTATCGGCCCAGCGGCAGTATTGTCAAACTGGGAGACGATGTCGAGGTCGAGGATGCTCAGGAATACTCTTTAGCTGCCGATGGTGATAATTATGATGACGGTATCAGTTACGAACGCTGGGTGGATGCGGATGAGGATAACGTAATAGACAGCAATGAATGGGTTTCACATACCAGCAGTACGTTTGTTGTGGATGAAACCTACAGAGTGACGGTTGAATCTTATTTGCCGGCCAATGAGAACGCCCGCCTGGCCGCATGGTTCGACTTTGGTAACAATGATTCTTTTGAGGACAACAGTACCGAACGCATCATTGATAATGTCCTGCTGGAAAATAATGCAGGTAGCGCTGCTACAGTGACCACAACACACCAATTTACGGTGCCGACAGGCGCGAATACCGGCGGCGGTACGACGTACATTCGTTATCGACTTGATTTGGGTGTTCCCGGGCAATCCCCGGAGAATCTCACACCAACGGGATACGGCGAGTACGCCGGTGAGGTTCAGGACTACACCGCGGAATTGTCAGATACTCCGCCTGTTGCCGTAACGCTGAGTGCTTTTACGGCTGAAGCATTTCAAGACAATGTGCTCCTGGAATGGAGCGCGGAATCAGAAATCAATCATGTCGGATATGAGCTGCTCCGCGGTTCTGCCCCGGATGAACCGTTTTCATCCATCAGCGGACTGATTAGCCGACCGAAATTCGTACAATCCAACACAAAATACTACAAGTTTACAGATGCCGGTATAAAACCCGGTCTCCATTATTACATACTTCAGGATGTGAGTGTGGACGGCTCGACGACAGAACATGGACCGATTGCGGTCAATGTATCAGTGGAAACGGCTATTGAGGGAAATATGGAGATTCGTGATTTTCGCTTATATGGTAATTATCCCAATCCCTTTAATCCACTGACGGTCATTGAATATGATGTCCCGGTTCAGGAAAAGGTTGTATTGGAAATATACAACAGCAAGGGTCAGCATATAAAAACACTGGTGAACGCTATTCAATCCCCGGGACATTATAGTGTGACCTGGGATGCAATGTCGGAAAATGGTGACTCTGTTCCTTCTGGACTTTATTTGTACAGATTTCGGGCCGCGGATTTTCATCAAATAGGGCGTATGGTCTATTTGAAATAATACAGACATTTGCGGTTAAAGGGAAGGCTGGTGCGCATCAGACATCTGACGGATGAAAATGGAAAAGCTCGTAAAGCCGAACAGATATCGGCGCCGAATCCTGTGAACTGATATGGGGTAAAATGATAGAAATATTAAAGACTGGTTAACAGTCTTACAGGACAAATCGGCGAATAAAAATCAGAGTTTACTTTTATTTGCCGATTTAATGCTACGTGTTGCTCTGGCTTTTTAAACCACACAGCATCCAGACTGTATTTCCCCGCACCGAAAACAATAAATGATATCATCGTGACAGCAAATGTCAGAGGCTTTTCAGTTTTGCTTAATGGATCTCCGGCATGCGCCGTCGTCAGCGCGACAATCATAACAAATAAAATGAAAAACGCTGCGATACGGTAAAACAGTCCGAGGATGAGCAAAATGCCGCCGACAAACTCGGACAATGCTGCAAGATATCCAAACAGTACCGGCAGGGGCACACCGAGTTGTCCCAGCCACCCTGAAAATTGTTCCATGCCTCCAAAGAGTTTGCTGTATCCGTGCCAGATGAACATGGCGCCGACCCATAATCTCAAAATGAGTATGGCGAGGTCTGCGTTTAGAAATTGACTGCTGAATAATTTTTTCATAATCCCCCTCTTAATTTTGATTCTCTTGACATAACTCATTACTTTAATACTGAATAAAAGATGATCATTCCAACTTGTCAAAGGAGCGAATATGCATTTTGAAAATCTGATTCAAACCCGCTACAGTGTGCGCGCTTATTCCGATAAAGATGTGCAAGAGGAAAAGCTGCAGGCGGTTTTACGAGCGGCTTTAATGGCGCCGACCGCTGTGAACCAGCAACCCTTTCGATTCATTGTTCTCTCCACACGCGGCAATGAAAACGAATTACGCAGGGTGTACAAACGCGACTGGCTGCTGCAGGCGCCGCTGGTTATCTGCGCCTGCGCAGCGCCGGATGAGGCGTGGTCGCGAATGGACGGACGCAATTACGCGGATGTGGACACGGTGATTGCTATGGATCATCTTATTCTGGCCGCAACCGAGCAGGGACTGGGAACCTGCTGGATCGCCGCTTTTGATCCGGAAGCAGTCAGGGAGGTTTTTCTGCTTCAAGAGAACTGGGAGCCCATCGCATTGACGCCGTTGGGGTATGCCGCGGATGCGCCGAAACCGAAACAACGCAAATCTGTGCAGGAACGGGTGATCTTTGCGAGTCAGGCAAAACGCTGATAGTCACTTTGTTTCTGAGAGATTTTCATCTATATTGAATGAAACCTGCAGAGACCGTCAATTCACGTTTGCCTGCCAATAAAAAGGCCTGTTTGGCCGCCGGATTCGATTTTGGGTGGCAGCAGCGCCGGATGTATTATTGACACTGTTTCAGTTATAAGCAATTCACAGTTTCAGAGATAATTGGGTAAAATATAACCACTGGGTAAAAACACCCCGCTTTAAGTTAATATCTTTTGCAAACGAGATGTAAATATAATTTCCGTAAAATTAAAAGATGTATATAAACAATAAGATAAGGCGTTTTTTTATCGTCGGATACAGGCCTGGTTTTAAAAGAAATGGCATAATATTTGAATCTATTGTATATAGATGTAAAGTATGTTTTATTAATCGGTTATTACAATCAATATCGGGCTATTTTTGCCCGTGGAGTATAAAAATGTTAATAGATAGTATGAACACACTGGTCAAACGGTTTTTATGCAGCGGACTTTTTTTTAGTACATTTGCATTTTTGAATGCCACTCCCACGGTTAACGGTTTGTTTTACGGCGACGGGGATTCTGGCGAATATGAAGTGCTGGCGGAAAATGAAGAGGGCCGGGGCACTTTATACTACTATCTGGAAAATAATTCTCTTTATATGGCGGTGGTGGTCGATCCTTCTGTTAATGACAATGTGTTTGACAAGTTTAAGGAAACGGATTATATCAGCTCAGCCGGTTGGAGCCGGGGAGCGGGACGGACCGGTTATGAACTGGTTGGCTCCGATCATCTCGAGTTTTCGTTTACACGTACCAAAAATGGTGTGAACGAAACACTGTCCTGGCATCAGGACTATGTTTATGACGCGGACGGAGATGGTGATCCTATGGAAGCTGACTGGCTGTCGGATGCTTGGGGAGATGATGGGTCTTCAAAAAATGGTCTATTACCACCAGAAGGAACTATTTCCAAAAGTTCTCTGCAATGGAATCTGAACAACGACTCGTGGGTAACCAATCATCCCGAATATTTTGACGGCGGCGGCAGACGGGCCCCCTGGAAATCTCCACATGACCCCAACGATCCCAATAGCCTTTCCGGTGGTTATCCCTTTTGGGACAGCGTCAATCAATGGGAGTGGGCTCTGGTTTATGAAATGATGATCCCGCTGGACGGGATTACCGGAACCATGGAGTTTCGCGTCAACAGCGCTCATAATTCGCCCTCAAAAGATGACAACGAGAATGTGCCCATTCCCATATCAGGCACAGTCAGCCTGACCACCATTACGCCCAAGGATTTTGGTGATTTACCGTCCCCCTATCCAACAGTTAAAGCTGATAACGGCCCGTACCATGAATTAACATCTGCATCAAATCCCACGCTGGGCGCTTTTGTGGATGCGGATATGGACGGACTCCCCGGCGCCGAGGCATCGGGTGATGATAACGACAATACGGAAAACGATGAAGACGGTATTGAATTTACATCAAAAATTGCCGCCGGTGAAACCGCAACCCTGACCGCAACCGCCAATCTGTCCGGTTATCTCAATGCCTGGATGGATTTCAATGGCGACGGCGATTTTGATGATACCGGCGAACAAATTTTTACGGATCAGGCCTTGAGCGGCGGCGCCAACAATCTGAATTATTCGGTTCCCGCCAATGTGACGCAGGGCGTGTCCTATGCGCGCTTCCGGTTCAGCAGTGAAACGGGTCTCTCCCCCACAGGCGGCGCATCGGACGGTGAGGTGGAGGATTACCGGGTGCAGGTACTGTCGCTCGAATATGCAGATTATGGAGATGCGGCCGAGGGTTGGCTCCCGGCCGGCGAAGCGGTGGATGCCTCCTATGCCTATTTGGGTTCGTCTGTGGACAAAGAAGGGGTTTATACCGGAACGCTGACTGCAGATGATGATGACAACAGCGACATTGATGATGAAGACGGGGTGACGTTTTATTCCACTGAAGATGCCGGGGCGACCTGGAGCGAAATGAGTGAACCGCTGTACTTTGTCCGCGGCGCCCGGTATAAAGTACAGGTCGACGTGACGGTTGCGGCCGGTGTGAACGCCAGACTTGCTGCATGGTTTGATTTTGACGGCGACGGATTTGATAACGGCAGCCCGGATTTGATTATTGATAATGATGTGTACAAAGGCAGCATGGCAAAATCTGCGATCTCGAGTCTGGCCAAAAGCAATCAGACGATGGCCGAATCCCGCGAGTATACTTTTACCGTACCGGATGTGGCCTCTGCGGACTTGACCTATGTGCGCTTTCGTCTGGATACCGGCTACAGCAGCGATCCGCTCTCCCCGTCCGGCTACGGCGACGGGTTCGGCGAGGTGGAGGACTATTACGCGCAGCTGGGCGATACCGATCCGGTGGCGGTGAGCCTGGCGTCTTTTGATGCTCAACTGGACAACAATGCCGTCATTTTAACCTGGACGTCCGAGAACGAAGTGGATCATGCCGGATACACCGTCTCGCGCAGTGAATCGAAAACCGGTCCTTTTAAGGCTTTATTTTCCGGATTAATCACCGAGCCGGACTCTAAACAGGGTGCGCTGAAATCCTATGCCTATACTGATAGCCAAGTCCGATCCGATAAAACCTATTATTACAGACTGAATGCGGTCGATTTGAGCGGCGGCTCTCAGCCCTTTGGTCCGGTGAAGGTGACCACGACCGGTATTGAACAAAAAATCGCAGTGGATCAATACTGGATTTCTGATAATTATCCCAATCCCTTTAATCCGAGCACAGTGATTGAATACCGTCTGCCGGAAGCTTCTTTTGTACATCTCGAGATTTACGATATCAACGCCCGTCTGATAACGACGCTGGTCTCGCAATCGCAGGGCTCCGGGCGTTACCGGGTAGAGTGGGATGCGACAAACAATGCCGGAGCGTCTGTTTCTTCCGGTACATACTTTTATCGCTTTCGGGCCGGCGATGTGACCCAAAACGGATCGATGATTTATATGAAATAACAGCCTGGATTCAATCTCATTTCAATGAAAGCCCGGATCGTGTCCGGGCTTTTTTTATGGAAATTTCCTGAACCCAAATCGGGTAAATTTCCCCATATGGTACAAAATTACCCGATTATATGTTAAGATTATTAACAAATGAAAGTTGAATGGACACCTGATGCAATATATGTGTTTAAGTTAAATAAAAACAATAGCAGGAAATGAAAATAGATATTATATTTAAAAAAAGCGGCATGATATTTGAGTGATGTAAATTGCAGTTCAACTCTCACGTTAATCGTTCGTGCTATGAAAAGAGTAAATTAAATGAAAAATAGTGTAAAGTTAAAAACCGGCACAAAATGGAGTCTTTTGTTTGTGCTGTTACTTTCTTCTTTGCAATTATATGCCCAGCCAACTGTCAATGGTTTGTTTTACGGAGATGGAGATGATGCCATTTACACTCTGTATTCAACCTCTGAATATGGAAGCGGATTGTATTATACCGTGCACGAGAATACCCTTTATGTCGCCCTGGTTGTTCATCGGAGTGTGAATGATTGTGTGTTTAGTCCTTTAAGCGGCGGCGGAAGAGATCGGGATCCGTATATGAAAAGTGCCGATTGGAAAAAGTCTCATGACGTCAATACGCTGACTAATTCTGAATTCGCAGGTTTTACTTTGACGATAGGTTCCACTTCTTATGATTGGCAGCAAGGGTATGCATACAATCCCTCGCCCGGTATTAATACAGGTTGGGTTTCCGATAATACAACAGGAAATGGTTTGGGCACAGCCCCTCCGGGATATACTTCAGCAAGCTCTTTTACCTGCAACCTGAACAATTACGCCCAACGCTACAATTCAGGTACACAATTGTTTGATCTGGAAGTTTATGGAACGGGTGTGGGTAACTGGAAATCCGCATGGGACAGCAATGAAAATGTGAATCAAATGACCGGATATCCGGCGAGCGGGCAAATCACCTATGATCCCAATTATGAATGGGAGTGGTCCATGGTTTATGAGTGGTCCGTGGATTTGAGCAGTTTCGGGCCCAATCCCATCTATGTGTTTTCCGGTTCGTCACATCACTCTCCCATGAAAACCGACTATATTGATCCCGATACAGGGGATGAAGATGAAAATGATGACTTTCCGCCCGGAGACGAGACGATTTTATCTGATTTTGGAGATCTTCCGGATACTTACGGAACACGGGTCGCCAGCAACGGGGCTCAGCATTATATCATAGCCAACGGCGCCTATCTGGGCACCGGTCCGGATTCGGAAACCGAGGGTCAACCGGATGTGGTGGCCGGAGGGGATAATATGTCTTCAATCAATGACGAGGATGGTATTGTTCTGTCCTCGATCGATTTTGACAATAGTACAGCTGTACTGACGGTTAAGGCCGGCGCTCCCGGTTACCTGTCCGCATTCATCGATTTTGACGGGGATGGTACTCTGGATGCGGTTACCTTGAATTCTTCGACCGGTCCGGCTACAGTGACAACCGGCACGATTTCTGAAACCTATTTATCCGCAGCTGGCACGTATAATCTGACCATTCAATGGCCGACACTGGTCAATGATACCTATTCCCGCTTTCGCTTTACCAATAATTCCGGCGACGGCGGCGCCTCTGCAACGGGTGTTGCCACTACCGGTGAGGTAGAAGATTACTATTGGGATACAAACAGTTATACACCCGTCGCTGTCGCGCTTTCTCAACTCAATGCAAAGGCTGATGAGGATGGAATTCATATCAGCTGGACGGCAGAACAGGAGATTGACCATGCGGGCTATTCTGTGCTGCGCAGTCTTTCTCAGCAGGGTCCGTTTGAAATGGTGAGCCATACATTGATCACGCAGGCCACCCGTGTTCAGGGCACGGTCAAATATTATGAATTCACAGACCGCCGTGTAGAACCGGGACGAACCTATTATTATATGATCCGTGATGTAGGCTTGAACGGCGCTGGGACCGACCATGGACCGCTTGCAGCCGAGGCTTTATCTACAGGAATAGAAGAGCTGAATGCCAGCCGCAGCTTCCGGGTGTACGGCAATTATCCGAATCCGTTCAATCCCAGCACCACGATTGAATATGACCTGCCGGATGCCACAGTTGTATCTCTGCAGGTCTATGACATACACGGTCGGTTGATTCGCACGTTGGTTGACGGAATGCAAAACGCCGGTCGACAGCATATCGAATGGGACGCGACGAATGGACAGGGAGTTCCAATGTCTTCCGGACTTTATATCTATCAATTCCGGGCCGGAGATGTCAAGCAGACGGGGCGAATGATGTATCTGAAATAAATCACTGTTGGCAGGAGAAATTAAAAAAGCCCGTTCAGTTGAACGGGCTTTATTTTTAATGATTGACTGTTTCTTGTTTTTCTTTTGACGGTTTGGGCTTGTTCTTTCCCATTTCCTTAAACACCAGTTCATCACTTTTGCGGTGCACGCTGATTTGCGCGCCGTCCTCAAAGCGGCCTTTGAGCATTTCTTCCGCCAGTTGATCTTCAATATGGGTCTGGATGATGCGTTTCAAGGGACGCGCCCCGTACACCGGATCGAATCCCTTTTCCGCCAATAGTTCTTTGGCGTCGCGTGTGAGCTCCAGGTACATATCCCGGTCGGCCACTTTTTTGAGCATATCTTCAAGCAGCAGATCGATGATGCGCACCATATCATCCCGATTTAACTGCCGGAAAACAACCAGGTCGTCCAGGCGATTCAAAAATTCGGGATTGAATGTATCCTTGACCTTTTCCGTGATGCGCTCGCGCATGCTTTCGTAATTGTCTTGATCACTCTGTTTGGTGAATCCGATTGAGCCGCCTCTGCGCACCTGGCGGGCGCCGATGTTGCTGGTCAGGATCAAAATCGTATTCTTGAAATCGATTTTGCGTCCCAGACCGTCGGTGATATGTCCTTCATCCAGAATTTGCAGCAGGATGTTGAACATGTCCGGATGCGCCTTTTCAATCTCGTCAAAGAGCACCACGGAATAGGGATGCGAACGCACTTTTTCCGTCAGCTGACCGCCCTCTTCATAGCCGACATAGCCGGGAGGCGCGCCGGTGAGGCGTGATACAGAGTATTTTTCCATATATTCGGACATGTCAATGCGCACCAGCGCGTTTTCATCATTAAACATATATTTTGCCAGTTCCTTGGCCACATACGTCTTGCCCACACCGGTGGGACCCAGAAACACGAACGATCCGATCGGTCGATTGGGGTCCTTGAGTCCGGCACGCGAACGCCGGATGGTGCGGCTCAGCATTTCGATCACCGGATCCTGACCGATCACCCGATATTTGAGCTGATCCGCCATTTTTAAAAGCTTTTCGGATTCGGATTCTTCCACCCGGGTGACCGGAATTTTGGTCATCATGGAAACCACTTCCGCGACGTCCTCTCCGGTGACGCTTGCATAAAACTCGGACTGTTCATCATTCCAGCGTTCCTTGGCTTCTTCCAAAGCCTGGAACAATGATTTTTCGCGATCACGAAGTTCGGCTGCTTTTTCAAAATTTTGCGAGCGAACCACATTTTCTTTTTCTTTGCGGATCTCTTTGATTTTGTTTTCAATTTCCACAAATTCCTGCGGCACCACAATATTGTTCAAATGCACACGCGCGCCGGTTTCATCCAGAACGTCAATGGCTTTGTCGGGCTGGAACCGGTCGGTGATATAACGCTCGGATAAACTGAGAATCTCCTTGAGCGCTTCATCGGAATAGTGCACATGATGATGTTTTTCGTAGCGATGCTGCAATCCTTTGATGATCTCGCGCGTCTCATCCAGGGAGGGCGGATCAACCATCACTTTTTGAAAGCGCCGTTCCAGGGCGCCGTCTTTTTCAATGTACTGCCGATACTCGTCCAGTGTGGTTGCTCCGATACACTGCAGTTCACCACGCGCCAGAGCCGGTTTGAACATATTGGAGGCATCCAGGGACCCGGAAGCGCCGCCGGCGCCGACAATGGTGTGCAGCTCGTCAATGAACAGAATGATATCCGTCATTTTGCTCAGTTCGTTCATAATCGCTTTCATGCGCTCTTCGAACTGACCACGGTATTTGGTTCCGGCCACAATGGCTCCGAGATCCAGGGTAATCACCCGTTTGTTGTACAGGATCCTCGGCACTTTTTTGTCGACTATGCGCAACGCCAGACCTTCCGCAATCGCGGTTTTGCCCACACCCGGCTCGCCAATGAGCACCGGATTGTTCTTTTTGCGGCGACTCAGAATTTGCGCCACACGCTGGATTTCATTATGTCGGCCGATGATTGGATCGAGTTTATCCTGTTTGGCGAGTTTCGTCAAATCACGACCAAAGTGATCCAGAGCCGGTGTTTTTGATTTGCCTCGAGTTTCGCCTGTCGGTTGCTGTGCATGCTGGGAATGTTCCATGATCCGTCCCAATTCTGCTGAAATAGCATTATAAGTTACGTCAAAACTGTTCAATATTTGTGCGGCCAGACCTTCCTGCTCTTTGACCAGGGCCAGGAGCAGATGTTCTGTGCCGATAATATCCGATTTATGTCGTTCCGCTTCCACATAAGCATTTTTTAATATTTTTTCCGCCCGTTTGGTGAACGGTATATTGCCCAACGTCATAGTGTCGTTTGAAACACGACCGGCATCCTCAATGGCCTGCAGTATTTCTTCCAGATCGCATCCCAGATTACGCAGAATCTCGATCGCTCTGCCTTCACCTTCACGGATCAATCCCAGAAGCAGATGTTCGGTGCCGATATAATCGTGTCCCAGTCTGAGCGCCTCTTCCCGAGCAAATTGTATGATCATCTGGACTCTGCTGGAAAAATTATTTTTCATAGTGTGACCTCTATTAAAAAAAATGTATTTATCAATATGCTGTTCTATATCCTATAAACCCGTAAGCGGGTGTTTTATTCCTGTTCTAAAAATTTACAATAATTATGCCATATATCCCTTTATTTGCGGTTCACGGTGATATTCTTGATCTTGCCGTCAAACAATTCCACGATCCGGTCGGCTTGCGCGGCCAGGTCATGGTTATGAGTGACCAGCACCAGCGTCTGGCCTTCCTCCCGGTTCAGCGTCCACAGGATATCATGCAGTCTGTCTGCTGCATGGATATCCACATTGCCGGTGGGTTCGTCAGCCAACAACAGTTTGGGGTTGTTGATCAGCGCCCTGGCCAGGGCCACCCGTTGTTGTTCCCCGCCAGACAATTCGTTGGGACGATGGTCAGCCCGTTCCTGCAATCCGACTTTGGCCAGCATGTTCAATGCATCCTCCCGCAATTCCTGTCTGTTGTAGCCGGAGATCATCCCGGGCATCATGATGTTTTCCATGGCCGAAAATTCCGGGAGCAGGTGGTGTGCCTGAAACACAAAACCCACGGTTTTGTTCCTGATTTTCGCGCATTTCAAATCATCAAATGCAAACACATCAAGTCCATCGATTTCAACCGAGCCCTGGTCCGGCCGGTCCAGGATACCGAGGATGTGAAGCAGAGTGCTTTTGCCCACCCCGGACGGTCCGACGATGGCAATGATTTCACCCTGTTTCACGTTCAGGTCAATGCCTTTGAGTACATGCAGTGAAGATGCTTTCTTTTTATACGTCTTGTGGACGTTATTGGTTCGCACTAAAATAGGGTGTTCAGGTGTATTATTCATAGCGTATAGACTCTACCGGATCAAGTTTCGCTGCTCGGGCAGCCGGATATACCGAAGCTGCATAGGTTATGAGAATGGCGGCCACTGAAATAAAGATAAAATCCGTCCATTTCATCAGAATCGGCAGCCAGTCAATGATGTAGACATCCATGGGCAGTGAGAAAAAGTGATACTTGTATTGCGCCCAGCACAGCAGGTAGCCGATCAAAGCGCCCAGCCCCGTGCCGATGATCCCGACAATCAGGCCCTGCAAGGTAAAGATTTTGCGGATACTGTTCGGGGTGGCGCCCATAGATCGCAGTATCCCGATATCGCGGGTTTTCTCCATGGTCACCATAATCATGGTGCTGACAATGTTAAAGGCTGCCACCATAATGATGAGACACAACACCACAAAGGCCGCCCATTTCTCAATCTGCATCCAGGCAAACAGGTTGCGGTTCAGATCAAAGTAAGTGAGGATGCGATACGGGTAGCCCAGCTGGTCATCGAGCTGCATGGCCACCTTGTCGGCGTTTTCATAATTGTCCAGTTTGATGCCGATACCGGACACCACACCGTTCATATTGAACAATTTTTGCGCCGAAGCAATGGAAATGTACGCCATGCTGTTGTCGAATTCAAACAAGCCGGTTTCGAAAAAACCGGTGACAATGAATTGACGCATCTGCGGCATTTGTCCGAACGATTTTATGTTTTTGAAACTCGCAACGGTCACGGTATCCCCGACGGTTACCACCAGCCGGTCAGCCAGATTAAACCCCAGGACAACCCCGTCCAGTTCGCGTCCCCGGCTTTTGTACTGTGTATCCAGATTGAGTTCGCCGAAGGTGATGCTTTCGGGAAGCCGGGAAACCTGGCCGATGGTTTGCGGATCGATACCGCGGATCAAAAGACCGGTTGATTTGTCCCTGCAAAAGATCAGTCCTTTTTCATGAATATACGGAGACATGGCCCGGATATGCGGGGTGTCTGCGATGTCCTGCATCAATTGTTCGTAATGTGTTACGCCGCGGTCATGAAAGGTGCGGACTTTGACATGCGTGTCCACTCCGATAAAACGACTGCGCACTTGGGATTCAAATCCGTTCATGACGGACAGCACGATGATCAAGGCGGCAACCCCGATGGCCACGCCGGTTACGGAAATATAGGATATCAGCGAAATAAAACCGGTCTGGCGTTTGGATTTCAGATAACGGACTGCAATAAACGATTCAAATGACATGGCATTATTCCGGTCGCATGGTTGGGAAAAAGATCACATCGCGAATTGAGGCCTGATCGGTCAGAAGCATGACCAGCCGGTCAATGCCCATGCCCAGCCCGGCGGTCGGGGGCATGCCGATTTCAAGCGCGTGCAGGAAATCTTCATCCATCATCTGTGCTTCTTCGTCTCCGGCTTCGCGCAGGGCTGTTTGGGATTCAAAACGTTTGCGCTGGTCGATAGGATCATTGAGCTCGGAGAATGCGTTTCCGATTTCGCGTCCCGCCACATACGGTTCAAACCGCTCAACCAGTTTCGGATCATTGCGGTGACGTTTGGCCAGCGGCGATAGTTCCACCGGGTAATCGCAGATGAACACGGGCTGGATCAGATTCGGTTCCACGCGTTCGCTGAAGATTTCGTCCAAAAGCTTGCCTTCGCCCCAAAAATCCTCAATCTCGACGTTCAGATCTTTGGCGGCAGCGCGTAATTCCTCTTTTGATTGGCCGTACAGATTCTTGCCGGTGTACTTTTCTATGGCTTCATACAGAGGCAGACGCGGCCAGGGAGGGGTCAGGTTGATTTCCTCGCCCTGATAGGTTATGGTTGAAGAGCCGATCACCTGCTGCGCGATATGGTTGAGCATGTCCTCCACCAGGTCCATCATGAAGGAATAATCCTGGTACGCCACATACAGTTCCATCATGGTGAATTCGGGATTGTGGGTGCGGTCAATGCCTTCATTGCGGAAATCTTTGCTGATTTCATAAACACCCTCGAATCCGCCGACAATCAGGCGTTTCAGATAAAGCTCGTCCGCAATGCGCATGTACAGAGGAATATCCAGGGCATTGTGATGCGTTTTGAACGGCCGCGCCGCCGCGCCGCCGTAAATGGGCTGAAGCACCGGGGTTTCAACTTCCAGATAGCCTTTTTCATCCAGATAACCGCGCATGGCGGTAATGATTCGTGAACGTTTGACAAAGACATCCTTGACATCCCGGTTCACCACGAGGTCAACGTAGCGTTGGCGATAGCGCGCTTCGGTATCTGAAAACGCGTCAAAAGTGACGGTTTTACCATCTTGCTCGCGTTCCTTGACAATGGGCAGAGGGTGCAGATTTTTGCTCAGCAGGGTCAATGCATCGACTTTGATCGTGATTTCTCCGGCCCGGGTTTTGACCACGCTGCCGGTCACACCGATAAAATCGCCGATATCTGTGAGCTTGAACAGGTCATAAGAGGGTTCACCCACATCGTCCCGGCGCACATAGATCTGGATCTGATCGGATTCATCCATGATATGCGCGAACGAGGCTTTGCCCATACGCCGGATCGATCGAAGCCGTCCAGCCACGGAAACGGTTTTCTCATTAAATTTATCGAAATTGGATGTGATATCCCGCGCTCTGTGACTGACATCAAAGGAATAGGCAAACGGGTTAACCTGCATTTCTCTGATCTGTTTTAGCTTTTGCCGGCGCATTTTCATCACTTCATTCAGGTCTTGCTTTTCTTCACTCATCGGGTCTCTCTATTGTTTGGATCCAGTAGATTGCATGAGGTACGTTTGTATAAATTCATCCAGCTCGCCGTCCATTACAGCCTGAACATTGCTGGTTTCCACGCTGGTGCGGTGATCTTTGACCATATTGTACGGATGAAACACATAAGACCGGATCTGGCTGCCCCAGCCGATCTCTTTTTTGGAATCTTCCAGCTTGGCGCGCTTGGCTTCCTCTTCTTCCAGTTTGCGTTTGTACAACTGGGAGAGCAGCATCTTCATCGCCGCTTCCTTGTTGCGGTGCTGGGAGCGTTCATTTTGACACTGCGTCACCAGTCCGGTGGGCTCGTGAGTAATGCGAACAGCTGAACTGGTTTTGTTCACATGCTGACCTCCGGCGCCGCTGGCGCGGTAGGTGTCGATACGCAGGTCTTTTTCATCCACATCCACTTCGACGGATTTTTCGATTTCCGGATAAATAAACACAGAGGCAAATGATGTATGCCGGCGTTTGTTCGAGTCGAATGGAGAAATACGCACCAGGCGGTGCACACCGGCCTCGGCTTTTAAATAGCCGTAAGCATATGAGCCTTTAACTTCGATGGACACACTTTTGATCCCGGCTTCGTCCCCGGCCTGATAATCCAGGAATTCCGCTTTGAATCCCTGGTTTTCAATCCAGCGCGTGTACATGCGCAGCAGCATCTCAGCCCAGTCCTGGGATTCCGTGCCGCCGGCGCCGGGATGAATGGTCAGAATCGCGCTTTTCGAGTCTTCCGGGCGCCCGAGCATTTTCTGGAATTCCAGGCGTTCCAGACGTTTTTCCAGACTGCGGACTTCACGCTCCACTTCGTTGACCATGCTGGCATCATTTTCTTCCTGAGCCATCTCGACCAGTTCCTGCATTTGTTCGCTGGTGTCATGGATGTTGCGCCAGGAATCGACCCACTCTTTCAAGGAACTGATTTTGCGCATAACAGACTGCGCCTGTTCCGGGTCGTCCCAGAAATCCGGTTCCTGACTTTTATTTTCCAGATCGGCGATTTCATTTTCCTTGTCGCCGATGTCAAAGATACCTCCACAGCGTTTTGGAACGGCTGTGTATATCTTTTAGTTTTTGCTGAATATCTTCGAGCATAGTATCCTCAATTTTTCCCATAAAGTACAATTTTTTTTACAAATAGTCAAGATTGTTAAGTGTGGGAAACACCCTATTATATCCAACCCCGGCCAACCCGGATTGTTCCGGCTTTGGACATTAACGTTTCTGTCCCGGCGGACCTGCTCGTTTTGATTTGGTTTGCAAAAATGAGATTTTTATGTATATTAAAGGAACAAAAAGGGGCTATATTTATGAAAATTGTTATTTTGTCAGGCACGTCATGTGTCGGGAAAACGCCGCTGTTGAACGCGCTGCGGCGCGTATATCCTGATTTTCATCATGCGAGGCCGCTGCTGTATACCAGTCGCAGTCCGCGGCCGGTGGAACAGGAAGGACGGGATTACTATTTCCGCGATGAAGCGCAAATCCGGGATCTGGATCCGGCCCGTTATGCCGTGGCCAAAACCCGTCATATCCGCCAGGCTGTGGATGTTGAAGCGTTGCTGAACCTGCGGGAAACATTCGACTATGTGATTTATGATATTTATCCGACTCTGGCGCGCGAACTGATGAATCACCAGCTTGTTAAAACCGCACACAACATAGTCTGGCAGCGTATTTTTATTCAGCCTGCCTCCTTTGATGATATTGACAGCGTGCGCACAGCCATGGGAGACGTCAGCATGGCCGAGGCCTTGACCGCGATCCAGATCACCAAACTGGTCAAGCGGGCGCGGAATCAGGGGATTGAATTGACGGATCAGGTGATGCAGGATATCAATATTCGCGCTCAAAAGGCCTGGGAAGAAGTCCTGTGGGGTCAGGATTACGATCATATTCTGGTGAATCACGATGGCGAAGAGTCCAAACACTGGAACGAGACCCCGCCGGAAGGAGGGGCCGGGAAAACACTGGAGTTGTTTTATCATCTGGTCACAAATCAATGAGGACGAATATAACCGTTTAATGCAATATTACAGGAGGCAGTAATGGGTCATGTAAACCGGCGGTGGTTGGTATTTTTTTTGTTGTTTTTTTATCGATTACATGCTGGTGAGAATCAATAGCTACGAAAAATGCTTGTATTAGAGTAGGATAGAATGGAATCCGATTTTTAAATTTCCGAGTCTGAAATTCCCATCCTGCCTTTGTCGGCAGGATGGGAATTTGCTTGTTTTTTCGACTTTATCAATTCGCTTTTTTTATGCCGATTCATTTTCTGGATTTCTTTCTCACGCCTGAGAGCTTTGCCGACTGTTTCCCGTTCTTCGCAGTACACCAGTTCCACCGGCCGGCGTCCGCGTGTGTATTTGGCGCCGCGGCCGCTGTTATGCTGCTGGACACGCCGTTCTACGTCGGTGGCCATTCCTGTATAAAAAGTGCCGTCCGCACATCGGACAATATAAACAAAAGCCATGGAATTCCTCTATGATTCGTTTAAAATAACGTTTCTTTTTTGTATTTAAAAGAGTTTTTGGGTGCTATAACGAAACGAGTGAGAAAATATTAAACGGCAGGTCGTAAAGATAATTGTAAATCAAATATACTGTGTTTTTGGCTTTGTCTGGCATCATTGCATCCATTTTAAAAACCAATCCACGCAAAGAAGCAGAGGTCACAAAGAAAAAAGTTAATCCAAATTATGCTTTTAAACCGTGGAAAATATCTATTGGCCTATATTTTACCATTTTGTTTTCGAGCGCTTGTTTCATCACATGCACTAAAACGTGTTTGTTGATTTTTCCCTCTGCAAGCTCTCGCGTCTCTGCTTGCAATGTTTCAATAAGCAATTTATAATAAAAGGCACTTTTTTTGCTGGTTTATAGAGACAAGAAAAAAATCTTGTTTTTTACAGCATCATTTTGTAAGTATTGGATATGCATTTGAAGGATTACCGACATTTATTTCAGCTTTTGATCAGTATCATCAGCCTGTTTCTGTGCGTTTTGCCCTTGCGAGGTGTCACATGTGACTGTTATTGGGAAAATGTACCCTTTATACTCGAACAGATCCAGCCGCCGGAATTCCCGCCGGTTGATTTCCTGATCACAGATTACGGAGCCGTGGGGGACGGCATCACTGATAATACACAAGCCATCAACGATGCCGTTACCGACTGCCATAATGCCGGCGGCGGGCGGGTGGTCATTCCCGCTGATACGTTTTTGACCGGCGCGATTCATTTACAGAGCAATGTGAATCTCCACCTTGAGGAGAATGCATTTTTGCATTTCAGTCAGGACCCGGCTGATTATCTGCCGGTGGTGTATACAAGGTTTGAAGGCATGGAGTGCATGAATTATTCCCCGTTTATTTATGCCTATGAGCAGGAAAATATAGCCATTACCGGCAGCGGAGTGATCAATGGTCAGGCCGGCGACACGGTGTGGTGGCCGTGGAAGGAAAACGGCCATGTGGAAAGCAAAGCGATCCTTGAAGATATGGCGGAAGCCGGTGTGCCGGTGGAAGAGCGCGTGTTCGGCGACGGCTATTATCTGCGGCCGCCTCTGATTCAGCCGTATTCCTGCGACAATGTATTGATCGAAGGTGTGACGCTGCTCAATTCTCCCTTTTGGGTGGTGCATCCGGTACTGTCCAATAATGTGACCATACGCGGTCTGACAATTAACAGTCTGGGACCCAATAATGACGGCTGCAATCCGGAATCCTGCAGCTATGTGCTCATCGAGGACTGTTATTTCAACAACGGTGACGATTGTATCGCATTAAAGTCCGGCCGCAACGCGGACGGCCGCCGGGTTGATGTGGCCTGTGAAAACGTGGTGGTGCGCAATTGCCACATGCAAGCCGGACACGGCGGCATTGTCATGGGAAGCGAGTGCACCGGGGATATCCGCAATCTTTATGTTGAAAACTGTACCATGGGACACCCAAATCTAAAGCGCGCCCTGCGCATCAAAACCAATTCGGTGCGCGGCGGGATTATTGAAAATATTCATTTCCGCAATGTTCACATTTCTGATGTCGGCGAGGCGGTTTTTAAAGTGAATTTTTATTACGGAGAGGGGGATGTCGGGGCTTATACTCCCATTGTCCGTGACATTATCCTGGAGAACGTGACCTCTGAAAGCAGCTACTGGGGGCTGTGGCTTAAAGGCTATGAACGTTCCCCTGTTGATGATGTTCGGCTCATCGGTTGTGAATTTAATAGAGTTCAGAGAGGCGATTATATTGAAAACGTGACCCATCTGCAGGAATTCCCCCTGGACACCGAATTGCCTGAAATAGCGGTTTTAACAAACAGCGCGCATAATCAATTAAGGATAGAGTTTGACGAATGTGTGCGCACGCACGCTGCTGAAACGATTGCGAATTACAGTATTTCACCCGCTATACCGGTTTATCAGGCTGTGTTGCAGGATGACCATAAAACGACCCTGCTGTATACGGGGGAACATGCGTCAGACAGTGTGTACACTTTATCTGTCAATGAGATTGCCGATTGTGCCGGAGATGCGAATCTCATCGCTCCGGGTACATCTTTGAATTACAGTTTCACCACATCGGTGCGGGTGTTTGACCTCACTCCGGTTAACTATGCCATTGCGCCTTTGACTGATGGCTCGGTATGTTATACAGACCGGGAAACGGCGGTCACGGACATCCCGGACAGTTACCAAAACAGCACACTGATTCGTACCGCCTACGCGGACCGCATGTCGGACAGTGCCAACGCCATGTCCTTTATTGTCAAGCAGGCCGTTACAGTTACGGTGGCGTATGAAAACGGCGCGAGTCTGCCGGACTGGCTGCAGGACTGGCAGTCCACGGGTGAAACCGTGCAGACAGCGGACGGTACCATGCAGTGCCTGCAGAAAGAGTTTCCGGCCGGACAGGTTCAGCTGGACGGCAATCAGGGGGCGGACGGGTCTCGAATGTATTTTGTCCTGCTGCAGTCGTCTTCAGGCGCGGACAAGGCCGCGCTCCGCGTTCAATGTTATCTGGAGGGCGCATTTGATGCCGGCGCGGGACATATGGTCGCTGGTTTCGAGACGCCTGAACAATCCCCTTATGATGCGGACAGCCGTATCGTTTTCAGCAATATCGATGATATCATCGACTGGTTGTTTGTGCGCCTGCATGATCCTGCAACGGGTTCAGTTGTGCAGACCGCATGCGCGTTGCTGCGCGGTGACGGGATGTTGATTGATCCGGTTGTCAATGAGCCGCAGCTGCTGCTTCAAGTGCCGAAAGGCCAGTACGATATTTCACTGGTGCATCGTTCGCACATTGCAGTACAGTCATTGAATCCGGTTACCCTGCAGGACGCCGAGCCCGCGAACATCGATTTTAGACTGGCGGCAGCCTGTCTGGACGCAGACCGCATTAAACTGTTACAACCGGATTCACTTTTTTATGGACTGATTTCCGGCGATTCCGATCAAAACGGTTCTGTCACCACGCGTGATTACACAGAATGGCTCAACGCCGCTCAGCGTCAGGAAAAGTATAGCGACTGTGATTTCAATATGGACGGTGTTCTGAATCAGGCGGATTTTGATTTGTGGCTGGCGAATGCGCGCGCCGGATATTAGATTCACCTGCAGCATACGCATGTACAGGCAGCATCCTCAAAAAACCGAACATTTTAACTAAACGAGTTGATCATGAAATACTTGATTATGAGCTGTATCATCCTTTCTGCCGTTGTGTCCGCAAACGAACCTCTGCCGCGCTGGCTAAATCCCGGTGTTTTTCAGGAAAATCAGACTGAACCGCATGCGTTTCACGTTCCATATGCTGAAATTGATCAGGCCCTGACCGGGCGCGATGCAGAATGCCGTTATTATCAGCTGTTGAACGGGGATTGGCATTTTAAATGGGTTGAAAATCCTGATGCGGTACCGGAGGCTTTTGATCAGACTGATTTTGACGCGTCGGACTGGGACCGCATCCCGGTGCCGTCCAATTGGCAGATGCAGGGATATGGTTATCCCAAATTCCGTAATATCGCTCTGTCGTTCCGCGCCGAACCGCCGCATGTTCCGACAGAATTTAATCCGGTCGGATTGTATCGCCGGACATTTACAGTGCCGTATTCCTGGACTGACCGGGATGTTCTGCTGCGTTTTGAGGGAGTCAAATCCGCGGCCTGGGTGTATGTAAATGGCGAGTATGCCGGATACAATGAGGGAAGCTTTGAACCGGCGGAATTTGATATTACCCCGTTTATCAAACCCGGCGAAAATCAGCTTGCGGTTAAAGTGCTGCGGTTTTGTGACGCGACGTTTCTGGAAAATCAGGATATGTGGCGGCTATCCGGTATTTTTCGGGATGTAAAACTGTCTGCTGTTCCCCGAACCCGCATTCAAGATGTGTTTGCAGTGACTGATCTGGACAAAGACTATCGCGATGCCCGGTTGAATCTGGCAATTGATTTGAAAAACACAGGTGCGGAACCGGTCTCCGGCTTTCAATTGACTGTTGATGTGCTGGATGACACGGATTCGATCCTGGAAGAACCGCTCAGAAAAGATTTGACTTTGCCCGGGAAATCCTTAAAAACGCTGCGGTTGAGTACCGGGGTCGCTGATCCACGCAAATGGTCGGCTGAAACGCCGAATCTGTATACGCTGCTTTTTCAATTGTCGGACGCGCAAGGACGCACAATCGAAGCGTTTTCGCAAAACCTGGGATTCCGCGAGGTCGAGATCAAAGGGGACGCTGTGTTGATCAATGGCGTGCCTGTGAAATTTAATGGTGTCAACAGTCATATGCACCATCCTGATCACGGCCAGGCGGTGCCGCTGGAAACCCTGCGCCGGGATCTCGTGCTCATGAAACAGCACAATATCAACTGTGTGCGCACCAGTCATTATCCACCCACCCCCGAATACCTGAACATGGCCGACAAACTGGGGGTTTATGTGATGGACGAAGTCAATGACGAAGCCCACAGCAATATTCAGTTATCTAAAGATCCGGCCTGGCGCGCCATGTACTGCGACCGCGCCCGCAAGCTGGTGTACCGCGACCGCAACCATCCCTCGGTGGTGGTATGGAGCGCCGGGAATGAATCCGGCAGTGGTGAAAATATTAAAGCGGTTATTGAAACCGGCAAAGACCTTGATTCGACGCGCCCCTGGATGTACGGCGGCAATACATTTTATATACCCTTTGAAGATATCACCGGTCCGCGTTACTGGGTGCCCGAACGCCTGCAGCGTCTGGCAGAGGGACTGGAGACGCCGCGCAATGACAATCGCCCGTCCTTTATGGACGAATATCTCGCCGCCACCGGTAACGGTATTGGCGGACTGGATGAATACTGGGACTTGATTTATAATTACTCACGTCTGACCGGCGGCGCCATCTGGGACTGGGTGAGCCCCGGCGTAACGCGCGCCGGTGTGGATCACTCCGGATGCCTCTCCGCATCATGTAGATGCCTATGTCATGGGACAACCTGATTTTGTTGAACGCGGTAGAGGTCGAGCGCTGGAATTCAGCGGGCATGACGATTGGATCGAGTTGTATCGGCATCCGCATCTGAAATATCACCCGGCGAGCAGTCTGAGTATCGAGTTCTGGGTGCGGCCGGAACGTCTGGATATGCCCAACACATTTCTGACCAAAAGCCGTTACCAGTACGGCCTTGTGCAGCCGCATCCGGACTCGCTTGAGTTTTATGTGCACACCGGTCAAAGAGTCAGTGCTGCCACCGGGGTACCGGAGGATTGGTACGAAAACTGGCATCACGTGGCCGGCGTGTATGACGGCCGGCAGTTGAGTCTGTATATTGATTATCAGAGAACGGCGCGTGTGCCATGCAGCGGCGCCATCCGTCACGCGGCGTATCCTCTGTGCCTGGGCCGCGATGCCGAACGCCACGATCAGGGCGAGTTCTCCGGACGTTTGTCCGCGATGCGTCTGGATGATGTGCGCCTCTACGATACAGCTGTTGATATCAGCGATCTGCGGGATAAAAACGCGGATAAACTGGCGGAAGCTGCGCTGCTGAGCCTGGATTTTGAATCTGATCATAAAACCGGGTCGTTTTATTCCACCGGACTGGGCGGGAGAACCTATGGTATTGTCTGGCCGGACCGTCAGCCACAGCCGGAGCTCATGCAGATCAAACATTCGGCGCAGCCGGTTCGGGTTGAAATGCTGGATCCGGAAAAACAGCTGGTCAGGGTGAGCAACCGGCATCATTTCAAAAATCTCAACG
Source organism: candidate division KSB1 bacterium (assembly GCA_034521575.1). Taxonomy (NCBI): domain Bacteria; kingdom Pseudomonadati; species Candidatus Zhuqueibacterota bacterium. The sequence goes on along the minus strand of JAXHMJ010000005.1, from coordinate 1,165,827 downwards.
AATTGGACTGCCGATGGGAACTGCTCAGGGCGGGCGAGAGCATAGATTCCGGACAGATACAATTTGATCTGCCCCCGCGACAGTCGACGGATATCCGGGCGCCCTTTTCTCTGCCTACTCCACTGGAAGGCGCCGAGTATATCCTGACCCTGTCGTTCTGTCTGCGAAAATCCACAGACTGGGCGCAAGCCGGACATGAGGTAGCCTGGGAGCAGCTAATCATCAGATCTGTATCCACCATGGATGTCAATTCAAGTGCGCCTCCCTTGAACATAACGGAACAGGATGACAAGATCATCCTATCGGGCGAGAGATTTGAATATGAAATGAATCGAAAACTTGGTCAGTTTGTCCGTATGATCTACAAAAAGTTCGATCTGCTGCAGTCCGCGCCGCGGTACCGGGTCTGGCGGGCGCCGCTGGCCAACAGCATGGATCCCTGGGGCAGCCAGGTGTACGGTGACGATCATATAACGCCCGGACGGGGACGCAGCATCGAGAATCAATTGCGCACGCTGGGTCTGGACCGGATGCGCAACCGCGTGGATACAGTCAAAATTGCTGTACTGGATTCTGCGATTCGCATTGAAGTGCAGGCGTATTCGCTCGGGAGCGGAACGTCAGGCTTTGAGCGTCGGGAGACCTGGACCGTCCGCGGCGACGGGCGCATTCTGCTGCGTTTAACTATTGTGCCCCGTGGCGCTATGCCGGAGCATCTGCCGAAAAGCGGACTGGAGCTGCGGCTGCCGCAGTCGATGAACCGCATCTGCTGGTACGGCAGAGGACCGTTCGAGACTTTTCCGGATCGCAAGACCGGCGCGAAAATCGGTGTCTATGAATCCACTGCAGAACAAGAGATTGTGCCTTATCTGATTCCCCAGGATTACGGCAATCTATGCGCGATGTACGCTGGCTGCGGATTATGAATGATGCGGAACACGGTTTGCTTTTGCGTTCGGATCAATTGCTGAATTTCAGTCTGCATCCCTACAGCACCGATCATTTGTCGCGCGCGGTCTATCGTTTTCAGCTGCAGCGGGCGCCGTTCAACACATTGAACATTGACTTTGACGTCACCGGGGTCGGGGGTACAGCCATCCGCACGCTGCCCAAGTACCGGGTGCAGCCGGTGGAACAAACCTATAACCTGGAGATTCTGCCGTTCTGATAGCGATGCGAACGCTTGCAGTTGTGAATGGAAATCATTAAAAGTGAGCCACGGGTGAAAAACAACCGGGAATCGCCAAAATTACCTGTCACTTTAGAATCAATATCGACGCTCAGTCTTTTGACGGTTACAGCGGCGCCACGGGACCAAAAATATCAATCACATGCTTGCCTTCCGGGTGTTCATGGCAGTTGGTTTTGCAGACTTTAAAACAAGGACCTTCAGCCGGCTGATAACCGCTCTCCGGCATCCATTCGCCGAACAGGGTGTTCCAGGCAGCGCCGAATCCGTCCGTGTGGATTTCAAAATGCCCGATAGCGTATTTCCCGCCCGGCATCGTCATCAGAGGTGCTCTGTCGACTATCTTCTTGCACATCAAGAAATTATTTTTTAAACCTAAATTGAGCGGTTTTTAAAAAAATAAAAAACCTTTTGGGTTTATAATAGTTTGTTATTATTTTAGTTGTGTAACCAATAAAAAGAATAACAACAAAACCCAAAAGGTAGCCATAATATGCAGAAAAAAACCGATACAACGCAACCTAAAATATCAAAAATTGAGATCACAAAAGATAAAATTAGCGGTCGTGGTGGTCTGTTGTTTTTTCTTAGATATATTGACCAAATTCGATTCTATTCTCTATTTGAAAACGTTTTTAGCTTTTTAAAAGGCTCTTCTAAAGGACTGGGATACCGTCAGTTTGTCAAACAGCTTTTTGCTTGGTTTATTGATGGTACGGATATGTCAATCTGTTCTTTTGATCGTCAAAAAACGATGAAGCCTATGCTGCCGTGCTCGAAAATCGCCCGGAACAAATGGCAACATCCCATCAAATCAAAAGGATGTTTCGCAAGTTCAGTTTTGTTGGGCAAATGATATTTCGGTCTCTTTTGTTGGAGATGTTTATTTGGCGACTTATTATTGAACAACCCAAAGAAGTTATTCTTTTTGGTGACAGCGTAGTTTTCGACAATGACGGCGCTAAAAAGCGTGAAGGCTCAAATGTGACCTATAAAAATAAAAAAGGATTCCAGCCTATGCAAATTAGTTGGGGGCCTTATGTTGTTGATGCGCTGTTCCGAGCCGGAGATGTTCATTGTAATCATGGCAGCGACTTTATAAAGTCAGTGGGGCGTCTGGTCAAAGCTATTCGACGTCGCTATAAAGATGTTCCAATCATTCTGCTAACAGACAGTGGTTTTATGGATGACCAGAACTTTCGGTTCTTTGAACAACGCCTTGGTATTCATTATGTTTGTGCCGGGAAATATATAACGATATTAAACAATATGTTAACAATCTTAGTTATGATGCTTTTCGTTCTTATAGACAGACATGGACTTTTGTCGAATTTGCTAATCGCCTCAAATCATGGAAGACATTTCGCCGTTGTATTTTTACCTCTCAGAAAGCTGAGGAAAATGGTCAACTCTTATTTGATTTTGCACAACCGGATTCAGTAATCTATACCAATATAGGCCGAAACAGTGAGCTGGATGAAAAACTAATCAATGCTGGTAGTGGCAATTATCTCAAGGCCGAAAAGATTATCGAGTTAAACCACAGTCGAGGTAGAGCTGAATTAGTACACCGATCACAGAAAGAATTTGCTGGAAGAGAACAGTTACCATTTAAGCGTTTCGGTATGAATAGAGTTTTTTACTATTTGATGATCATCAGCCATTTTCTTTTTGAAGCATATAAAAGGGACATCCCCTGTGAAGCAGTACCAGTTACCGCTTACCCCAATACCTTTCGTCGGATCATGATTGATTTTGCAGCCAAAATTGTGACAACAGGCGGAAAAATTATACTAAGGGTAACACAGACAGTCTATGATTCCCTGAAGATTTTAAAATTATGGTCATTCATTGAGGAGTATGAACCCGCATTTGTGACGTAAAACATAATAAAAATTAATCGTATTAAAGAGCTAAACAATGGGAGAAGTATGCCGTTACACTGATAATTCTCTGACTTTAATGAAAAATCAGTTCAAAAAGCAAGGTTGATTGCGTAATAAGAAGTTATTTCAGATGAAAACAAATAGAAAAAGACGGCACCGGCAACATTTTGCGCCGGTTTTATTTGGTGCCCTTATAAATCGATCAATTTAGGTTAAATTTATAATGTGAGTGTGGTGATAACACGATGATTTATCGTAAAATTCACCGGTCAAGCCTGTTAAATGTTATCAGGACATAAAACAGTGTCGATTCATTCGATTGCACTGTTTGCAATTATTTTGATGATTTTTGCACCTGCTCCCGATTATGATCAAGCAGAACATGTATATGCAGTCTGGCAAATGGCTCGCGGACTGTTGTCCGGTATTGGCTATGGCTTGGGTTTTCATTGTCTCCCCATTATTATCCGCTGCTGTTGGTTGTTCTCTTTCTATACTACTTGTACAGGACCAAAAATATGACCATACATGAAAAAGCCGATATTTCGATTTTAGGCGGCGGCGCTGCAGGACTCGCTGTCGGTTATTATGCTGCAAAAGCGGGTAAATCGTTCACGATTTTTGAGGCCGAGTCCAGGGTGGGAGGGCTATGTAAAACAAATTCTTTCGGTCCATTTTATTATGATTTGGGCGCTCACCGTCAACATGGCAAAGATTCATCTGTAATTCATGAAATGAAAAGCATATTGGGATCAAATCTATCCGCGATTGATTTGCCGAGCCAAATCTATCTGGACGGTCAGTATTATAATTTCCCACTGTCTCCCATCAATTTGATGAAACGTTTGGGGATCGTAGATACTTTGAATGCCGCGGCAGAGTTTTTACGAGTCCGGTTTCAAAAGCAATATTTAGATGATAGCTTTGAATCGTTTGCTGTTTATCGGTACGGGAAATATATTGCCAAACAGTTTCTGTTAAATTATTCTGAAAAGCTATGGGGTTTGCCTGCTTGTCAATTGTCAACGGATATCAGCGGAAAGCGGCTGGAGGGATTGTCGTTATCTTCGTTTATCATTGAAAGCTTGACCACCTCGAAAATCAAGGCCAGGCATTTAGACGGTACGTTCTATTACCCGGAACAGGGATTCGGACAAATCACGGAAAAGCTGGCAGAATATATCGACACGGCATCAATTAGACTGAACACCCGGGGTACACGAGACGCGCTTCACGATGATCATCGGATTCATACCCTTGAGATTAATGGTGAACAAAAAATACAGACCGGAACGGTTGTCAGCAAATTGCCATTGCCGGATATCCTGAACAAGCTCAATCCGTCTCCCCCTCCCGATATACTCGACTTTTCCAGACGACTGAGATATCGCAGTCTGATCCTTTTTGTGTTTTTAATCAATCAGCCCTCTGTTACAACTTGCGGTACGGTATATTTCCCGGATTCAACCGTTCCCTTTACAAGGATTTCTGAACCTAAAAATTGTAGTGTATACATGGCGCCCCGCAATCAAACGTCCCTGCTGATAAAAGTCCCCTGGAATCAGGATACTGTTTTATCCAAAACAGTAAAAGTTGAATTGATTTCAGAGATACAATTGCAACTGAAAAAATTGAGATGGGTAAAGCCAAAACATATTATTGATGTACACGTTCAGCGTCTGAATTACGCTTATCCACTGCTGGAACTCGGTTATGAAAAAAAACTCAAAGAAATCGAGCAGTATCTTGGACGCTTTACCAATTTGAGACGGAACGGACGCAGCAGCTTGTTCCAATATATTCACTTTCATGATGTCATGGCAAGGGGAAGAGAGATCGCCCGGGAGCTTTAGTCTGTTAAAGTGGAATTCCCGTCCACGAGTTCACGTTCTTGTATTAAACAATGTAACTTGTGAATGAGGAGAAAAAATGTATAAACTCGTACTTTTGCGGCATGGTTTGTCTGATTGGAATCTGGAAAACCGGTTTACCGGTTGGCATGATGTGGATTTGGCTGAAAAGGGTAAATCCGAAGCGCGCAAAGCCGCTGAATCGCTGAAGGACAGGGGATTTCAATTTGATATTGCTTATACATCGCTGCTCAAACGCGCAATTCGTACGTTATGGATCGTTATGGATGAGCTGAATCAGATGTGGATTCCGGTGATCCGCGACTGGCGTCTGAACGAACGCCATTACGGCGCGTTGCAGGGTTTGAACAAAGCGGAAACCGCAGCTGAACACGGTGAGGACCAGGTGCTGCAGTGGCGGCGCAGCTATGATGTGCGGCCGCCAGCCCTAAATGAATCGGATGAGCGGTTTCCCGGACATGATCCGCGCTACGCGGAGATTGACCGTTCCCGGCTGCCGAAAACAGAATGCCTCAAGGATACGGTACAGCGGGTGATCGAGTACTGGGACGAACGGATTGTACCGGACATCCGGGCCGGAAAACGTCTGATTATTGCTGCACATGGGAACAGTCTGCGGGCGCTGGTGAAATATCTGAATCAGCTAAACGATGATGAAATTGTCAAACTTAATATCCCGACAGGCATTCCATTGGTCTATGAACTGGATGATGCCTTAAAGCCCATGCGTCATTATTATCTGGCTGAAGAATCAGAGCTGCAGCAGGCCATAAACTCGGTGGCCAAACAGGGCAAAGCAAAATAATGATCCGAACTGCATTATGGGGATCCTGACTTGAACAGTTATTGATTCTGGTTAAAAATCAGGTATGTGTAAAACGGCTAAAATAATTTCCGCTAATTTCTTTTTCAATCGGGCAGTAAAGAAAAAAACAGGTGGGTGGATAAAAAAACGGGCGGCCATAAGCCGCCCGTTATGATTTCAGCGCAAAATTGTCAGTTTTTTCATGGCAGCCTGACTGGCGCTTTTGATTTGATAAAAATAGATACCGGACGCCAGATCATCCGCTGAGAGTTGTATCTTGTGTGCGCCCGATTCCAGTCGTCCGAGGTCGCGGGACTGTACGAGTTGTCCCTGCAGGTTGTATAACCTGAAATCAACCTGTTCTTCACGCTCCAGATTGAACCGGATTAGCGTGGATGAGTTAAAGGGGTTCGGATGATTCTGTAACAATTGAAAGGCCGTATAGGACTGAAGCTGTACTTCTTTGGCCTCTGTAAACGTAAAAGCGCCATCAGTATCCAGCTGTTTGAGACGATACAGCAAGGTTCCGCTGCCCGGTTGTTCATCCACATAGCTGTATTCATGCGGACTGTTGCTGGTGCCGTGGCCTCTGACAATATCCAGAGTGTTCCAGTCGGGATTGTCAGCTTTGACGGCTTTCTGAATAGCAAAGCCATAATTTTTGGATTCCGATTCCGTGCTCCATGCCAGGTATACCTGTCCATTCCGGACCGCTGCATCAAATGATGCCAGTTCCACCGGTATGGTTTCCCGAATATAAATGGGAAGCGGCGGTGATGTGGACGTGGCGCCGGCCGGATCTGTGACGCGTAGTCGAATCAGATGCGGGCCCGCATTGACATATTGATTGATATGCGAGTTTTTATCTGAGGGCTGGGTATCAAAGATCAGATCACTGTCAAAATCCCATTCATACAGGAGTTGATTGTTATTGTGATCCGGGTCCGAGCTCAAGTTGGCGTAAAATTCCACACGGTTGCCGTTCTCCAGCGTCGGGCGGAACGGGGTCCACAAAAAACTCGGATAAGGGGCGCGATTCTGACCGTTTGTCGGTGCAAATTGGATTTCCTCTATCGTCAGATTTCCCTCTTTATCATAGGCCCACATTTCAAAGGTTGTGGAATCACCGGTTTCATAATCGTATATTTCGATGGTACCCTTTGCTGATGTGCCATTGAGTTTCTTTTCACCTTTGCGGAAAAAATCATTGTAAAGGAACATACACGACAATCCGTTCGGATCGTCAATAAAGTATTCAAACACCAGTTTGCCGTTGATGGGCGAGGTGTTCCGCACTTTGCCGATGACATTCGGGCCTTCATTGTCGCCCAGCGACAAGTTAAAATAGTGACTGACATCCAGGCGCAATGCCGCGCCCCAGGATAACAAACTGGCTTCGTTCGGGTAGCGGTTCGGATAAAACGCGGAACGCACACTGCGGTATGAACTGGACATCAGATGCCCGAATGCGTAAAGATCAATCCGATCGTCATGCGGCAGTCCAAAGGCGTGACCCAAAGCATGCAGAATAGCGCCCATGTTCAGGGACGTCACTTTACTCACGGTACTGCCCCAATGAACGGGAAATTTTGCCGGATAGGGACCGAGTCCGGGAATAATTTTTCCGTTGATAAAGCTGTCATCATTCATGCCATTCAGACCCATTACGGCCAACGCATCGCTGCCGATCATGGCAATGCCGGCATCCCGGCCGTCAAGCCCGCCGCTGCCGTAGGCAAAACTCCCGTCCACACTGCCGTCTGAATTCTGGACGTGTATTTCCGGTATCAACAACCACACCTGACGTTCCGTGCTCACGTTATATCCTGCGGCGCGGGCTGCCTGAATGGTGCGGTCCCACACGTTTTGGCGCAAATAAGCCGCTGTTTTATCAACCTCTATGATGTTGACCGTGGGGGCGAGGGCGCTGCCCTTTTCAAATTCAAAGGTTTTAGACGCGAACCCATACAACGCCATCTGTTCCTGGTACCAGGCCTGAGCCTGTCGGATTACCCGTTGCAGTGTTTCAACACTTTTTTGCTGGGGAGAACGGTCTGAGGGAATGACATCTCCGATCCGCACGATGGGACGCGTGTAAATGAACTCGCTCGCCTTATGCTGTTGAAAGGACGGCGTGTCATCGTGAAGCAGATTGTAACTGAATGCCGGCGCTGAAAAAAGCATGCATACGATACCAAGGTATACAATCAAAATATAATTAGCCTTTTTCATGATGTACCTTCCTTTTGCTATTGAGTATATGCCTTTTTTTATATAACACTTGAAATCAAGTTTAGCTTCCCGATCTGAAAAAAAGATTATCAGGTTCTCTGCCTGGAAAATATTCGTAAAATGCTGCAAAATACAAGCCAATTCTTTGATAAATAGAATTTTATCAGTGTGTTTCCCCCTTTTTTACATGTTTTGTACGGAATCAAGAAATTGGCAGCCGACGGATATAGAGAGTTTCGCTGCGACGGGGTTCGGATAGCAAAAAACCTTTTTTTAAAGTCTATTATTTGTGTATATTGATGTTGTTTATTTATTACTTTTTGTTATGAAATACTGTTCAAAAAAGGAGTGGTTATGGGAGTATTGAGCAGGCGCAGTTTTATAAAAGGTTCCGCAGCCGCTGCTATGATTGTCCCCGCCTCTGTGCTCGGCGGTGCAAAGCACACGGCTCCCAGTGAAAAATTATATCTGGCCGGTGTAGGGATCGGCGGAGTGGGTAAAAATTATATCAAGAATGTCAGCAGCGAAACTATTGTTGCACTTTGCGATGTCGATAGCGAATTTGCCAAACCGGTATTCGAGGCCTATCCGGATGCGCGCCGGTTTGCGGATTTTCGGGAAATGCTGGACAGCATGCCGGAAATTGACGGCGTGGTCATCGGGACTCCTGATCATACGCACGCGGTTGTGGCAATGGAATCTATTCGCTTAAATAAACATGTCTATTGCGCCAAACCGCTCACCCGAACTGTTCATGAATCCAGGCTCCTGACTCGTGCTGCCTCGGAATCCGGGGTCGCCACACAGATGAGTATTCAGACAAACGCTTCGGAGGACCATCGTATACTCGCTGAATGGATTCAGGACGGCGCCATCGGTGATGTGCGTGAGGCACATCTATGGTCGAACCGGCCCATATGGCCGCAGGGTATTGAGCGGCCCGAGGCCATACCCTCCTGTCCGCCCTATCTGGACTGGAACTTGTGGATCGGGCCGGCCCCGTATCGGCATTACCATCCCGATTATCATCCATTTAATTTTCGCGGTTGGTATGATTTTGGCGCGGGAGCGCTTGGAGATATGGGCTGTCATCAGTTCGATCCGGTGATCAAAGCTTTGAAATTGGGATTTCCGGAGAGTATTTATGCGAGTTCCACAGCTTTATTTGAAGAAACGTTTCCCAAAGCGTCGATTATTTACTATAATTTTCCCGCCCGTGACGGAATGCCACCGGTCGAGTTGACCTGGTATGACGGCGGCTTGAAACCGGAGCGGCCGGAAGTTTTAGAGGCTGAACGCAAGTTTGGCGACTGGAATGGCGGCATTTTGTTTATTGGAAACAAGGGCACCATACTCAGCAGTGCGGTCGGACGCCATCCCCGTATTATTCCTGAAAGTAAAATGCAGGCCTATACACGCCCCCCCAAAACCCTTTCCCGCTCCGTCGGCCATTATCGGGAATGGATTGATGCCTGTAAAGGCGGAGAACCGGCCGGTGCGCAGTTTGGTTATGGCGGCCCCTTGACAGAGGTAGTCTTGCTGGGCAATATTGCCGTTCGCCGACAAAAACGGCTGGACTGGGATGCCGATTCCGGTCAGTTTATTAATGATCCGGAGGCCAACAACCTGCTGAAAGAACCCTATCATAACGGCTGGTCGCTGCAAAGCTAATTTAATAAAGGCCGAGTACGTCCGGCGCAAGTGAATTTAAGATAAAGGAGGATGTTGTATGAATATTAAAAATATCAGTACAGGTTCAGTCTTGATGTTGGGGGTGTTTCTGATTTTGTCCGGCTGTGCGCCGGAACAGCAGACTGAAAAGCACATGCTGTGGAACGGCAAAGATTTCAGCGGCTGGACATTTTATCTGGCGGATGATAGCGTTACTGCGGAAAATGTGTGGTCTGTTACGGACAGTTCTATCCTCTGCAAGGGGCAGCCGAATGGATATATGCGTACGGATTCAGCCTATTCAAACTATAAACTGAATGTGGAATGGCGCTGGCTGGATGAACCCAGCAACAGCGGTGTGCTGCTGCATATACAGGCGAAGACAAGGTCTGGCCGAATTGTATCGAATGCCAGTGCAGGCCGGAAACGCGGGTGATATTATTCTGATTGGACCATCCAGTGTTACGCAGGCTGATTCGGTGATCAGGAACGAACAGGGCTTTGACAAGGCGCCGCGCTTCGAGGAGAGCAGTGAAAATCCTGAGGGTGAGTGGAATACCTATTCTATCGTATGCGACAGCGCGGAAATGACCGTGCGTGTGAATGGTGTGCTGCAGAACAGTGTGACGGACGTGTCCTTTATCAGTGGTCCCATTGGTTTTCAAAGCGAAGGTTCAGCAATCGAGTTCCGTAATCTCTATATTGAACCGCTGAACTAGTCTGCAACGCTCCGCTTTATATGCGGAGCGTTTTTTTCAAGACTATCAAATCAATTTGCCGAACAGTGATGCGTAATACGGGGCGTGCTTGGATTTCATGGCCTGCAACACTGAAAAACGAAACGGCGAATGGTTTAAGGGTGCGCACGTAGGGAGCTGTGAACCGGTCACAGGCAAAGCCCGCTGCTTCCAGCAGCATGAGCTGAATGCTGATTTGCATGAGTTGCACGTACATCGGGGTATCTTTCCCGGGAAAGCCGTAATCTTTGCTCAAAACGGTCTCGCCGAAATTAAATGTCTGTGTGGTAATGGCATCCAGACCTGTGTGTTCGGACTCGAGCGTAAAAAGAGATTGTTGACCGGACTGGGCATCCTGATTGACATCCTGCAGGTCATCGAGAAGCTGCAGATAGGCGCCATAGCCGAACATAAACCGTTCCTGGTCATAACTCAGATTACCGGCCACCAGATATCCGTCGGCCACAACAGAAGTGCCTCCTTTTTCCAGACTGATGCGCAGGATTTGATCCTCCGGCAGCAAATCGGATTGCAGGAGCAGGACGCTTTTTGTCTGTGCCTGATGAATGGCCAGCAGGCTTTCAAATACCCGGGGAAATTGCCGGCGGTCGTATTCACTTTCGATCATTTCCACCAAGGTATAAATTTTTTCCTCATGTTGGTTGAGCGCAAAGAACCGGAAACCGGCCAGGCGCTGCGCAAACCGGTTATTAAACTGCTGTTTCACCGGCAGCGGGTTGGTAATCATGACATAATTATCCGTGTAGGGATACAGCAGACTGTAGGCAAGCATAGAGTCTGTGAGACGAACCGGCAAATTCAGCATGAGCTGCAGTCCGTTCATGATCCAGACATTGCGGCAAGCCTGGAAAAGGTCTGCGGATGACAGTAAAGCGTCAAAGGTTCTGGCTTTACGGATAAACAGTTCCGTTGAAGCTTTGCAGTCCGGTGACAGGATCAGGTCCAGGCTGGGGGCATCAATGTCCAGGCCCGAGCGGAATAAAGAATGGACTTTGGCAAACAGGTCCTTCTGTACGCTTTTTTCTTCGATTCGATTCGCTACGTCCTCAGTCTGGATCTGTGTGATAAACTGTCGCAGCAGAGCTTCTCTTCGCTGCTGGTCACTTTTCTTATAGAGTCGGATGAGGGGCAGACAGTGACGCGCTGAGCGGTGCCAGGTGTTTTGAAACTCATTAACCTGTTGCTCAACATGCTTGCAAAGCGAGGTTTTTTGAAACAAAGAAACCGGCAAAATGAAAGGCTGTGCCATGTTGTTCTCCAGTGTAATTCTATCAGAATATACGAATATTGTATAGATTGTTTCTCTAAATCATGTTGTTTTTGTCTGTTTTTACAGATTCTGGAACAGCTGTCCTGTATTTCCGTAAAAGAACTGCCGTGTTTGTCCTGTAGAATATTTCTGTCCGGAGCAAACAAGATTGGTGAAATTCTGAATTTAGTGTACCCGCAAGTATTACTTGATTTCATTTGAAAAAAATCGCATATTAATAGTTTAGAATATTTACTTGAGAGACTAAAATGTTAAGATTACTTTTACTGGGTGTGGGATTATATTTTGTCGGTAAAATTGTTTCTGGTTTGTTCAAACCGCCAGAACCGCCCGTTGAGGTGCATGGAAAAGGCAAAGAGGATCCGCTGAATGTGCGCGATGAGGATATCGAAGACGTTCGTTTTGTGGATGACGAAACCAAAGACCGCTCCTGAACCGGCTATCACACCCCCATTCAAAACAATAGAGTAAAAAATGCAGATCATTCAAACTGACAAAGCGCCGCAAGCCATCGGACCCTACAGTCAGGCGTTGCGGATATCCGCAAAAGATTTCATTTACACCTCTGGTCAACTGGGCCTGAATCCGGATACAGGCGAATTGGTCTCCAGCTCTTCTGCTGATCAATGCCGTCAGGCCCTGAAAAATATTCAGGCTGTGCTGGATGACGCTGGATTGACATTGTTCGATGTGGTAAAAATTACTGTTTTTCTTGTGGATATTGCAGATTTTCAGACCGTGAATGACATATTCATTCAGATGTTTGGAGAGCACAAACCGGCACGATCCGTGGTCCAGGTGGCTGCGCTTCCGAAAAACGGTCGTATTGAGATCGAAGCCATTGCTGCGGTCCGCTCATGATGCGGTATACTCTGGTTTATATCGTTTTGATCACCGCTCTGTGCAGCCCAAGTTCGGCTTTAGAGGCGGACACAGACAGCAGCCGGAGTAAGGATCCCCGGGGAGCCATGCTGCGATCGGCAATTGTTCCCGGATGGGGGCAGTTTTATAACGGCAAATGGCTGAAAGGTACGATTATCGCCGGCGCCCAAGTTGGTTTGATCACCAATGCTGTTGTACTGCATCAGTACATGAAACAGGCTGATTCCGAGAGCGAACGCGATTTTTACTGGGATAACCGCAACCTGTCGCTGTGGTGGCTGGGTGCGTCTGTGTTGTACAGTATGGCGGATGCTTATGTGGATGCACATTTATCCGATTTTGATGCGGGCCCTGAACTGTCTCTGCAGCGCCGGACCGAGCCGTTCGCGTATACCGGAGAACTGAATCATATTTATACTGTAAATGTCATCTTTGAAATAAAATAGAGGCGAGCGAGTGGATCAGGATAATGCGAAACGAGGCGCGTGGGGGTCGAGAATAGCATTTGTATTTGCAGCCGCCGGCTCTGCGATCGGGCTGGGCAATATCTGGCGGTTTCCCTATGTCACCGGCGAAAACGGCGGCGCGGCGTTTGTACTTTTGTACATCGGATTTGTTGTGTTGATCGGACTGCCGGTGATGATTGCTGAATTGTCCCTGGGTCGGGCCACTCAGCTCAATCCGGTGGGAGCCTTTCGCAAAATCGTGCCCAAAGGCCTGTGGAAAGGTGTGGGTATGCTCGGTGTTCTGACCGGCATCGGTATTTTATCCTATTACTCGGTGATTGCCGGGTGGACCGTTGGATATTTTTTTAAAACTTCTGGCCGGCACTTTGCAAAGGCGCTCAGTTCCGAAGAATCAGTGGAACTGTTTACCCAATTCGTCGGAGATCCCGCTTTGAATCTGGCGCTTTTGCTTGTGTTTGTCACTCTGACCTCGATGGTGGTCATGGGAGGTATTTCCGGCGGTATCGAACGCTGGGTCAAGATATTGATGCCTATAACTGCTCATTCTGTTGATTTTACTCACCCTTCGCTCTGTCACTCTGCCCGGCGCCGGTAAAGGGTTGCAGTTTTATCTCAACCCGGATTTTTCACAAATCACTCCGGTTACAGTGGTCATGGCTTTGGGGCAGGCGCTTTTTTCCCTGAGTCTGGGTATGGGGGCTATGATCACCTATGGAAGTTATATATCCAAAACCGATAATTTGATTGTTTCCGCGGGCTGGGTGTGTCTGTTCGACACGGCCATTGCAATTATGGCCGGTTTTCTGATTTTTCCCGCGTTGTTTGCAATGAATATTGATCCGGAGGGCGGCGCCGGACTGGTGTTTGTGGTTTTGCCGACGATTTTCAACGAAATGCCTCTTGGCGGTATTTTCGGCGCCGGATTTTTTCTGCTGCTGAGTGTTGCGGCTCTGACCTCTACGATATCTCTATTCGAAGTTTGTGTCAGCTATCTGGTTGATGAACACAAGTGGAAACGCCGCAAAGCCGCCCTAATTGTCGCGGCGATTACCATTGTTTTCGGAATTCCCTCAGCTATCTCCTTTGGCGGTGTTAACTGGCTGAGCGCCATTCCCGGTATGGGCATGGGATTTCTTGATCTTTTGAATATTCTGCTCGGCAACTATTCCCTGACGCTCGGAGCACTGCTCATTTCCGTGTTCGTTGGATACCGGTGGGGAATACAGGCGGTTCGGTCTGAAATCGAGCAGCATGCCAATATTTTTTATTTCAGACGCGCCTGGACCTTTTTGATCCGGTTTGTCTGTCCGGTTGCTATTTTTTGCATTTTTGTTTATATTGTTGCAACTCATAACTATTTTTAAAGGCTTGTTATGACACGAGATCAGGCATATGCATTGGTAAAACCACGGTTTTCCAATAAAAATCTGTTTAAACATGTATTGGCCGTAGAAGCGGTGATGCGCGAACTGGCCGCTCATTTTGGAGAGGATGTGGAAACATGGGGAGTGGCCGGGCTTTTACATGATATGGATTACGAAGAGACCGCGGATACACCGGAAAAACACACTCTGGTGACCGAAGAACTGCTCAAAGATCAGGATGTGTCGCAGGAGATTATCCATGCAATCAAATGTCACAACCACAAGGCTGAGCGCGAAACTCTGATGGATCAGGCGCTTTACGCTGCAGATCCGGTGACCGGACTGATTGTGGCGGCAACCTTGATGCATCCCGAGAAAAAGCTCGCCTCGGTGACCACTGACTTTGTGATGCGCCGCTATAAAGAAAAAAGTTTTGCTCGCGGCGCCAGTCGGGAACAAATCCAGACGTGTAAAGAATTCGGTTTACCGCTTGACGAATTTCTTTCCATTTCCCTCAACGGAATGCAACAAATCAGTGATGATCTGGGATTGTAAAATGATGCGTGCCGTATTCATCGTGTTGACAGGGTTAACCTTGAATGGTTTCGCATTTGCCGGGTCATCGGATTCTCTCTCGATTCAGCAACACCAGGACCGCTGGTTTGCGCTGGATAAAGCGCATCATTTTACCACAAGCGCTGTGCTGACCGGTCTGGGATACTATGCGGCGCGGCAGGAAGCCGGCTTTGACAACAGGTTCGCAGCCGGTGCGGCGGCGGGTGTTTCGATCTCTCTGGGGATCGGAAAAGAGTGCTATGATCATAAATTCAGCTACAAGGATCTGTTTGCAGATATTCTGGGAATAGCTGCGGGATTATTCATTATAAATGTGACAATGGAGTAATATGAACATAAAATATTCGGCTTTGGACAAGCCTGAATCCAATTGCGGTGTGGTTGCTGCAGTCGGCACGCCGGAAGCATCGTTTCTCACCTATCTGGCGCTCTATGCGCTGCAGCACCGCGGCCAGGAGAGTGCAGGGATTGTCAGTTTTGACCGAAAATACGTGCACAAGCATGTGGGCGAAGGTCTGGTGGCGGATGTGTTTTCTGATCAGTCGGTGCTGGAAGAGCTCGAGGGTGATATGGCCATTGGCCATAACCGCTATTCGACTACCGGCGGCACACATATATTGAATGCTCAACCGCTGCTGGCCAACACCAAGGACGGTCCCATCGCCATCAGTCATAATGGAAATTTTACCAATTCAGGAACTCTGCGCAGACATCTGGTCAATGAAGGCGCAATTTTTCAAACCACGTCAGATACCGAAGTTCTGGCGCATCTGATTGCGCGTGCTCAGGATGAAACCCTGGAAGAGCGGATCGTATCTGCGCTGCGGCAGGTTCGAGGCGCTTTTTCAATTGCCCTGATGGCGAAAAACCGGGTGTTTGTTATGCGGGATGCGAACGGCGTCCGGCCCCTGTGTCTGGGACGCAAAGAAGGAGTCTTTTTCGCTGTATCCGAAACCTGTGCCCTCGATCTGGTGCGCGCCGAGTATTACGGTGATGTTCAGCCGGGTGAGCCGGTTGAAATTTCCAAACATGGATTTAAACATACACCGTTCATTGAATCCAATGGATCTCATAAATGTATTTTTGAATTTATTTATTTTTCCAGACCGGACAGCCGGATTTTCAATGAAAATGTGGACAAAGTGCGGCGCAAACTGGGGAAAAATCTGGCTTTGGAAAGTCCTGCAGATGCGGATATTGTCATATCAGTACCTGACTCGAGCAATACCGCGGCTGTCGGATATTCCAGGCGGTCGGGATTGAAATTTGAACTGGGATTGATACGCAATCACTATATCGGCCGTACGTTTATCAGCCCCAAACAGGATATGCGCGATTTCGGCGTGCGCGTCAAGTTTAATCCGGTGCGCGGGATTTTAAAGGGCCGCCGGGTTGTGGTGGTTGAGGACTCGATAGTCCGGGGTACCACGCTTCGGCAACTGGTCACCTTGCTCCGTCAGGCCGGAGCCAAAGAAGTACATGTACGTGTCAGCTCCCCGCCCATCATTTCTCCCTGTTTTTACGGCATGGATTTTCCCGAAAAGCATCAATTGATCGCCAACAAGATGAGCGTGGATGAAATACGCGATTATATGGGCTGTGACAGTCTGCACTATTTATCCGTAAAAAGTCTGCTGGATTCGGTGCCGTCGGATTGCGGCGGGTATTGTACCGCTTGCTTTACCGGAGAGTATCCGATCCCGGTTGAAAAGACGATCAGTAAACATCAGCATGAATAGAATCAGGCAAAACGAACAGGCTGCTGGCTATTACCAGAAAAACAGCGTGCGATTTTGACCAGGAGACGAGATGAAAAAAGTGATCTGCGAGCATCGTGAATGTGATCTGTGCGGCACCTGCTGTGGCTGTTTGTCCGGTCGACGCAATAGAATTGCCGGAAATGAGTTTGACCATCGATCGGGAAAAGTGTACCCTGTGTCTTCGCTGTATCAAAGTGTGTCCGGTGCGGGCTTTGGAGGTGATCGATGAAAAGTGAATATGATGTGATCGTCATTGGCGCCGGACCGGCAGGCACCACAGCAGCGCGTTTTGCTGCACGCGGTGGAGCGTCGGTGTTGGTTCTGGAAAAAGACCGGGATATAGGCATTCCCGTGCGTTGCGCCGAGGGTGTGAGTGAAAAAGGTTTACTGGAGAGTGTTGACAGAATTCATCCGGATTGGATCGAACAGGTCATCGCCCGGGTGAATTTGTATTCTCCGGCCGGACAAGCGGTTTCCGCAAGTCTTGAAAATGAAAAAGGGTTTATTCTCAACCGCAAGCGTTTCGATTATGATCTGGCGCGCCTAGCTGTGGATGCCGGCGCTGATGTGTTGACGCGCGCTTATGTCTATGGTCTTGTCAAGCCGGACAATGCCGTTACCGGTGTGCGTATGACGCATCTGGGCAAACATGTTGAGATCAAGGCAAAAATCGTCATTGGCGCGGACGGCGTTGAATCACGCGCCGGACGCTGGGCCGGTATCAGCACGCATACCTCCCTGAGCGATATCGAAACCTGTTATCAGGTGACCGCGGCAAATGTGCACGCCCGTGAAGATACGTTGCATATGTATTTTTCAACGCATCTGGCGCCGCAAGGCTATGTCTGGGTATTTCCAAAGGGAGAGGGCGTGGCAAATATCGGTCTGGGTATTTCCGGCACCTTTGCTGCCGAGAAAACACCGCGTGAGTATCTGGTCGAATTTATGCAGGCTTTTTTTCCCGAGGCATCGGTTTTGTCTGCCGTGGCGGGCAGTGTACCCTGCGACCAGACCCTCGACTGCATCACGGCAGATGGTTTTATGCTGGCCGGTGACGCAGCGCATCAGGCCAATCCCATGTCCGGCGGCGGTATCGCCAGCGGCATGCTGGCGGGACAATTCGCGGGACGCGTGGCCGCAAAAGCGGTGGCCGAACAGAATGTCAGTGCAAAACGCCTGAAAGAATATGAAAAACTCTGGCATAAAAAAGAAGGCAGGAATCACAGACTGAGCTACAAGATCAAAAATTATGTCTACAATTTAACAGACGATGAACTTGAAACTATTGCAACCTCTGTTCTCAAAATACCTGAAAATAAACGTACCTTTATTTCTTTGTTTAAAATCGCACTTTTTAAAAAGCCGGGACTGATACTGGACGCGATTAAAGTATTTTCGTAATGCACGAGTGGCTTAACCGGGTTGTATGTTTCTTTTCAATAAACTGAATGGGACCGCAAATGAAATTTGCCCTGTTTCACATCATCAAAGAAGATGAACATCGGTTGAGCGCTGCTAACTTTATTACATTGGCGCGGATCATTTTCCTGCCGTTTATCGTTTATTTTCTGCAGCAGGATACGCCATCCTCCGATTATTACGCGCTGCTGTTTATGTTTCTGGCCGGGGTAACCGATTTTCTTGATGGACGCGTTGCCCGCTATTATAACCAGAAATCCGATCTCGGACGTATCCTGGATCCGGTCATTGACAAATTGAGTGTCGGTATTGTCATGCTGGTTCTCGCCGCAAATAAAAGTTTACCCCTCTGGTATGCTTTGATTGTCATCGGGCGTGATGTTATCCTTCTGGTGACCAGTCTTTTTGTGATCTCTAAAATTCGCCTGATTGCAGAATCGGATACACTGGGCAAATACACGGCCACCTGTCTGGCGCTGGTGATTATCAGTTTTACTATAGGAATTCCGGTTGTCAAATGGATTCTGCTTACAGTCTCGCTTGTGCTGATTCCCGCGACGTTGGTGAGTTACTACCGAACCCATCAGGATGTGGTTCGTAAATTGAAAAAAGGAAGAAACCAATACGTGAGCATTTTTTCAAAATTATCAAAAGGATTATCCAAAACGCGCAGCGGACTGGTTGACGGTATTTCACAATTGGTGGGTGGAGGCCAGCTCGACCAGGATGTGCTTGATGAAATCGAAGAACTCTTATTGCTCAGTGATATGGGAGTGGATACGGCTGAACGCATTATTGATGATTTACGTGACCGTATGAATAAAGTGAGCAAAGAATCTGTGTTTGATGAATTAAAGGCACAGCTCGCAGCTGAACTTGAACAGGCTCCTGCTGATTCGATGACTGAAAAACCCTGTGTGATCAGCATTGTCGGCGTCAATGGGGTGGGTAAAACCACAACCATCGGCAAACTTTCCGCTCTGTTTCAGACGCAGGGAAAAACGGTTCTGATGGCGGCCGCAGATACGTTTCGTGCTGCGGCCATTGATCAGTTAAAGATATGGGCGGAGCGTACCCATTCGGATTTTATCCACAATCAGCCGGGCGGTGATCCCGGCTCTGTTGTTTATGATGCCCTGCAGGCGGCAAAAGCAAGAGGATCAGACATCGTTCTGGTCGATACCGCCGGACGACTGCACACCAAACGCAATTTAATGCAGGAACTTGAAAAGATTCATCGGGTGATGAAAAAAGTCATTCCCGAAGCGCCGCATAAAGTTTATCTTATCCTGGACGCCACCACCGGGCAGAATGGTCTGTCCCAGGCCAAACAGTTTACTCAGATTGTTGA
Source organism: candidate division KSB1 bacterium (assembly GCA_034521575.1). Classification (NCBI taxonomy): domain Bacteria; kingdom Pseudomonadati; species Candidatus Zhuqueibacterota bacterium. Next base: position 1,146,326 of record JAXHMJ010000005.1, on the reverse strand, counting down.
TGTGGATGGTGTTATCCTGGCCAAACTGGATGGTACAGCCAAAGGCGGAATCGTGTTTTCCATCCAGCGTGAACTGGGATTGCCGGTTCGCTATGTCGGTGTGGGAGAGCAGGTGGATGATCTGACCGAATTTGATCCGGAAACCTTTGTAGAGGCGTTGCTACAGTGAAAAAACTGGCTTGTATAAATCTGGGATGTCCCAAAAACCAGGTTGACCTTGAAATTATTTTAGGTGGATTAAAGCCGCATGTCCAGATTACACAGGATATCACTCATGCGGATGTGGTGCTCGTCAACACCTGTGCCTTTATCGAACCGGCCAAGCAAGAGTCTATTGATGAAATCCTGAATATCGTTACATTGCAGGGAAACCGCAGCCGTCGCGTTGTGGTCAGCGGGTGTCTGCCGCAGCGTTATAAATCTGAACTCGTCAGAGAACTGCCCGAGGTCGACGCATTTTATTTTTCTATCAATCCCTATCAAACCTTGCGGGAATTAAAGACCGATCTGGCTTTTGGCGACGCGGATTTTATGCGCCACTATTTGACGCCTTCGCATTATGCGTATCTGCAGCTTTCAAACGGTTGCAATAATCGCTGTTCCTATTGCGCTATTCCTCTGATCAAGGGAGACCTTGTAAGCCGGGAACCGCAAGCCGTTTACCGGGAAGCGGGTGAGATGATCAACCGCAATGTCAAGGAACTCATCCTGGTGGCCCAGGATATCACCAGCTATGGCGCGGATCTGAGTGCGGACGTCAGTCTGAGCGATATTCTGCAGACCCTGAATGTCATGGACGGTGTTCACTGGATCCGCCTCTTGTACACCCATCCGGCCCATTGGACCGATCGTTTGATCGATGTGCTCGCTGACAGTGAGCATATTGTGCCCTGATATTGATCTTCCCATCCAGCATATATCTGATCCGATCCTCAAGCGTATGGGACGTTTTGTGACCCGGCGTGATATTACAGACCTGATTCTGAAATTAAGACAACGTATCCCTGATCTGGCATTGCGCACTTCGGTGATCACCGGTTTTCCGGGTGAAACCGAAGACCAGTTCAATGAACTGTTGGAATTTATCCGGCAAACAGAGTTTGAACGCCTTGGTGTTTTTACCTACTCTCATGAAGAAGGCACCCGGGCCTTTCGATGGATGGATTCTGTGCCGGAAGAGGTCAAGCGCGAACGTCAGTCCGAAATTATGCAGCTGCAGTCCGATATTTCACTGGCAAAAAATGAACAACTTGTCGGCAGGACCGTTAAAATATTGGCAGATTCATTTGTTTCCCCGGATATTGTATCAGCGCGAACCGTTTGGGATGCGCCTGAAATTGATAACAGCGTTCTGCTCGGTAACGATGCAGTCCCCGGAATGTTTTATCGAATTAAAATTACCTCAGCTGATGTTTATGATTTAAAAGGAGAGTATGTTTAAATCTCACCCGGAATCAGCTGTCAAAGGTAAATGTAACCCGAGGTTGACTATGAAATTTTTAGTGTTTTTAATATGTCTGTTATTTGTTTCTGTCCTCCGGGGACAGACGGTACTGGAACGCACCCGGGAAAACAGCATGTTTTTTTATGATATCGTCAACAGCAAGCCTCCACAGAATCCGGATAAATCGCGGCTGACTCTGCTGCTGGAAGTGGTATACGATGATTTACAATTTCTAAAGTCGGAAAAAGGCTATACCGCCAGTTATGAAGTGAGCGTCGCCATTAAGAAAAACGGCAATCAGGTGACCGGTGATCTTTGGCAGGAGACCGTGAATGTGGATACCTACGAGCTGACCAACAGCCGCCGAAATGTGTCTTTGACCAATGCCGCTTTTGAAGTTGAACCGGACAAATACGACGTGGAGGTTTACGTACAGGATGAACAGCGCAAAGAACAATACAAGGCTCAGGCTGAGGTCAAATTGCAGGATTTTCCAACGGATCGAATTTCAGCAGGCGGTCTGACATTTACCCGGCATGTCAACCGCAATCCCCGGGGAGGTGTGGAAAGTATCGTACCGGAGGTGACCACCCGGCAAAAAGGTCTGGGGCGCAATACACAGGTTTATTTTGAAATTTACAATCCGAACCGGCTGGATTCCGTGCAGATCGATTATGAGATTAAAGGCGAGCACACGGATATGGAAATAAAGTCAGGATTTCCTTTTTTCCTGTCAGGCGAAAAAGATGTCATTACGTTTCCGCTGACCACTGATACGCTCAAACACGACGCGTACATGCTGACCATCCGTGTGAAAAATGAGGAAAAAAGTTTCAAGCTGGAAAAACCGTTTTATATCCGCTGGCAGGGACTGCCCAGTAACGCACAGGATTTAGAGACAGCTATTCAACAGGCCCGCTACGCCGCAAAGGGTGACGAGTGGAAAAAGCTGAAAAAGGCCAAAGGCGATGAACAGTTGGAAGCGTTTCAGGAGTTTTGGGCTGATAAAGATCCCACCCCCGGTAATGATTACAACGAAACTATGTATAATTTTTACGCAAGGGTGGAAGCGGCCAACCGGCATTTCGGTGTGATGAAACGCGACGGTTGGCGCACTGACCGCGGTATGGTTTTTATCATCCTGGGACCTCCGGATAATATCGTTTCCAATAACTATCCCGCCAATTCCCGGCCCTATCAGGTGTGGCAATATTATTCCATCAACCGCCAGTTTGAATTTTACGACCGGACCGGATTCGGCAATTACGAGATGCTTTATCCGGTTTCCATACATGAGTTGCAGCGCTATGCCGGAAATCAGTGATCAGGTGTTATGGGTATGAAACCGGCTGCATTGCATCCCGGCGACTTGATCGGCATTCTCTCTCCGGCCGGAAGTCTGAGTCCCGGTAAACTGGAGATGCTGCAAGACGGGGTCCGCTATATTGAGCGATGCGGATACCGTGTAAAAACAGGAAAATTTATTCGCTCCCAATACGGCTATCTGGCCGGTACGGATAAACAACGAGCCGCAGATTTAAACCGCATGCTCCTGGACCCGGAGGTTAAAGCTGTGTTTTGCAGCCGCGGCGGATACGGCAGCACACGCCTGCTGAACCAGCTCGAATGGAATCGTATTGCAGCGTTTCCCAAAATTATAATGGGATACAGCGATATTACCGCGTTGCAGCTGGCCTTTTATCAGCGTCTCGGATGGATTACCTTTTCCGGTCCGCTGGTGGCTGTAGAATTGAGCCGTCCTGCTCCGCTGACCGGCCAATCCTTGTGGGCTGTGTTGACCGGTGATGATCCCGGGATATTAGAGTCAGGTGAGGCGCCTGCCGACTGGCCGGATTTTTACGGGTCGGCAGAAGGTCCTCTGTTGGGCGGCTGTCTGTCCGTGATCTCGGCGATGATCGGTACAGCCTATTGTCCCGATTTTGACGGCGCTGTTCTTCTCCTCGAAGATGTGGGAGAAAATCTTTATAAAATTGACCGCTACCTGTCGCAGTTGCGGAATGCCGGTATCCTCGACCGCCTTGCCGGAGTTGTACTGGGTGAGTTTGTTGATCTGATGCCGGATGATCACGATCCGCCTCTCACACTGGCGGATCTGATGCAGCATTATTTGTCATCATTGTCGATTCCGGTGATAACAGGATTTCCCTACGGTCATATTCATGAAAAGTACACTCTGCCCCTCGGGTGCCGGGTGCGTATCGATGCAGATATGAATACTGTGCAGTTTTTGGAGAAAGGCGTGACATGAGCAGCAGACATCCTTTGCGTATTACAGCATTGGGTTCCGGACGGGGATCCAATATTGATTCCGTTTATGATGCAATTCAAAGCGGTCAGCTTGATGCAGAGATCGTCGGGGTCATCAGCAACAATTCGACATGCGGCGTGATGAGCAAAGCCCGCGATCGCGGAATCCAGGCGCTGCATGTGTCCGGTAAAACCTGTCCAAATGCCCGGGAATTTGAACAGCGTATGCTGCAGATTCTGACTGATCTGAACACTGAACTTGTTGTTTTGGCGGGGTATATGAAAAAAGTTCCGACCGCTGTGATCCAAAAATATCAAAACCGGATTCTGAACATTCATCCGGCCCTGCTGCCGGCATTCGGAGGAAAAGGACTTTACGGCCGGCATGTGCATCAGGCGGTTCTGGATTACGGCGCCAAAGTCTCCGGCGCCACCGTGCATCTTGTGGATGTCGAGTACGATACCGGTCCGCCGGTGGTCCAGGAATGCGTTCCGGTGTACAGCGACGATACCCCGGATTCTCTGGCCGCCCGGGTTCTCGAGGTTGAGCATCGAATACTGCCGCGTGCCGTGCGTCTGTTTGCCGAGAAGCGGATCGAAATTGACGGACGCCGGGTTGTGATTCGCGACCAAGTCCGCCTGGTGAGGTAAAGATTTCCATTGGTGTCAATTCAAAATATATGCGATCATTTAAAAAATGAGGATTATATTGTGAGTGATTTGAAAAACGTGAAACGCGTTCTTGTCAGCGTGTATGACAAGACAGGTTTACTGTCCATTGCAAAAACCCTGAATTCTCTCGGAGCTGAACTGCTGTCCACTGGCGGGACCGCAAAACACCTGGAGCAGAACGATATTCCTGTGACCCGGGTTTCCGATGTCACGGGATTCCCCGAAATTTTAAGAGGCCGCGTCAAGACCCTGCATCCGCGCATCCATGGCGGCATTCTGGCAAAACGTACGGACAGCGAACAAATGCGGGAACTAAAGTCGCATGACATTGTTCCTGTTGATATGGTTATTGTCAATCTGTACCCGTTTGAAACGGTGGTTTCGGATCCGGATGTGAGCATGCAGACAGCGCTTGAGAATATCGATATCGGCGGCCCCACCATGGTGCGCGCGGCCGCAAAAAACAATCCGGATGTGGCTGTGGTGACCGATCCGGACCAGTATGAAGCGGTGATTCAAGAGCTGGAAACAAATCAGGGAACCACGCTGCAGCTGCGCCGGAAACTGGCGCTTGCGGCCTTTCAGCGCACGGCACAGTATGATCAGGCGATCTCGGCCTTTTTGGCCAAACAGCAGGGCGCTGTGCAGCGTTTTGGTGAGAATATCACCATTCAGCTGTCAAAGGTGCAGAATTTGCGCTATGGAGAAAATCCGCACCAGGCAGCAGCGTTTTATGCGGATGCCTCTATTGAACCCGCCGGTGTTGTGGCTGCTAAACAGCTGCACGGCAAAGAACTCTCTTATAACAATATCATGGATTTGAATGCCGCGATCAATATGGCGCTGGAATTTGAACAGCCTGCGGTTTCCATTATCAAACACAGCAACCCCTGCGGCGCTGCAGTTCATAAAGACCTGGCGACCGCGTATGACAATGCCCTGAAAACAGACAATGTATCTGCATTCGGGGGGATTGTTGCTGTCAATCGCTCGGTGGAAGCGGATCTGGCAGAGCGCATCTCTCAGATTTTTACCGAAGTGGTTGTAGCGCCGAACTTTTCCCGGGATGCGCTAAATATCCTGACACAGAAAAAGAATATCCGTTTGCTAAAATGGCCTGTGGACAAGCCCGTGAATGTTGGATATGATATCAAAGCAGTGGATGGCGGACTGCTGCTGCAGGATCATGACCGGCTGGTGGAGGATTCGGCCGAGTATAAAGTTGTGACCCGCCGGGAACCGACACAAGACGAATGGGCGGCCATGCAGTTCGGCTGGACGTTGTGCAAGTGGGTCAAGAGCAACGCGGTGATTTATGTGAATGCACATCAGACCCTGGGAATCGGAGCCGGACAGATGTCACGAGTCGATGCCTCACGCCTGGCCGTACGCAAGGCGGGAGATGCCGGACTCGATCTGACAGGGTCTGTGGTGGTTTCAGATGCCTTTTTCCCGTTCCGTGACGGTGTGGATGCCGCCGCAAAAGCCGGAGCCCGTGCTGTCATCGAGCCGGGCGGTTCAATCCGCGATAACGAGGTGATCGAGGCTGCAAATGAACATGATATGACGATGGTATTCACCGGACACCGGCATTTCCGTCATTAGACCATGCACCGGTTTCGACCGGTCTAAACATATTGATTGTTCGGGGCGATACAATATCGCCCCTTTTTGTATAAATTTGAAATTGAGGACAAATAATGAAATGGTTTCAGAACTATCTTTTGTTCAAGATCGCTTTGATTGCGCTCGGCGTCGGTGTTGCCGCTTGCGTCCTTTTGGTGGTCTGGTTGAGCAAAGATATTCCTTCTTTTGAGCAGTTGGAAAATTTTTCACCGGAACTCGCAACACATGTGTATTCTGCTGATGGCAAACTGGTGAAAGAGCTGTTTACTGAGCGGCGTTTTTATACACCCCTGTCTGAAATTCCGGAACATATGCTGGATGCGGTTCTGGCCATTGAGGACTATGGGTTTTATGATCACTGGGGTGTGGATCCGGAACGTCTGATGTTTGTGACCTTTCGTTATATGACATCCGGCAGCAAACAGCAGGGCGCCAGTACGCTGACCCAGCAGCTGGCACGCCGGCTTTATTTGACGCCGAAAAAGACCGTCACCCGGAAATTAAAAGAGATCCTGACATCCATTCAATTGGAACGGACGTATACCAAGACTGAGATTCTGGAAATGTATATGAACCAGATGCAGTTCGGATATTCGACTTATGGTGTAGAATCAGCCGCGCGTTATTTTTTTAAAAAATCTGTCCATGATTTGACCCTCGAACAAAGTGCGCTCCTGGCCGGCATGCTTCAGCGCCCGGGTGCTCTGAATCCCTATACGAACTATGACGGAGCCTTGGATCGCCGTAACCTGGTGCTGGACCGTATGCTGGAAGAAGGAGAGATCACACAACAGCAGTACGATGATGCGATTCAAACAGAATTGAATGTGGCCGCAAAATCGGATACTCTCAACCCGGACCGTGCACCTTATTTTGTCGAACATGTCCGGCGCAAGCTGTATGATGAGTACGGTTATGATATTTACAGAACCGGGTTAAAGGTTCAAACCACGCTGGATACCCGGCTGCAGGCCTGTGCCAATCGTGCTATAGCGGAACAACTGCCCAAACTGCAGGAACGTGTTGAACGCGATATGCGCCAGCGCAAGAATTTTAAAGAACTGGTGCCGCCCAGCATACTGCAATCCCGAACCCTGGAACAATTGATGGCGGATACCGCGTTTGTGGATTCTCTCATAGACGAAAAGTGCCGGGTGCAGGTGGCTTTTGTGGCGCTGGAACCCTCTACCGGGCATGTCCTGGCTATGGTAGGCGGACGCGACTTTGAAGAAAGCGAATATAACCGTGTCACCCAGGCGAGACGCCAGCCGGGTTCTGTGTTTAAACCCATTGTCTACACCGCAGCTATTGATAACGGTTATATGCCCTATTATCAAAAACTCAATCAGCCGGTGGTGGCCGAAATGCCGGACGGCAGCCGCTGGACACCGGCCAATTATGACCTGTCTGTGGGCAATGAAACCACCCTGCGCGAAGGTCTGCGGCGTTCTCTGAATCTGATTTCCGTCCGCTTGGTCCAGGAAGATATTCCGCCGCATACGGTTATTGAATATGCGCGTAACATGGGCATCACAACCCCGCTGCAGCAAGTCGACGCCATCGCACTCGGTGCAATCGGGGTCATCCCCATCGAGATTATAACGGCGTTCGGTGTGTTCCCGAATATGGGCGTGCGGGTGGAACCCAATGCGATGACAGAGATTTACGACAAGTACGATAATCTGCTGCAGACGATCAGTCCCCAGAGCCGGGGGGTGTTAAGGCCGGAAACGGCTTATATCATGTCCGACATGCTGCAGACCGTAGCCAGCCGCGGCACCGGCGCCATGTCCCGGTCGGTGTATAATTTCTACAGACCGGCCGGCGGTAAGACAGGCACCACCAATGACTTTACAGACGCCTGGTATGTGACCTTTACACCTCAGATCGTTGCCGGTACATGGGTCGGGCTGGATGATCCGGCCCTGTCATTGGGAAACCGTCAATCCGGTGCAGTGGCAGCGCTGCCCATTACTGCAAGTTTTATGAAAGCAGCGCATGACACGCTTGATCTTCCGGTGGAGTGGCTGGAGCGCCCGGACGGTGTCGTGGATGTTTCGATTTGTCTGGAAACGCAAAAGATCGCCACCCCTTACTGTCCGAATGTGGCGGATGAGATTTGTGATGTCAGATACCTGCCGCAGGATACCTGCCAGGTGCATACGGGTGAACAGAAATCCATGCAGAACAACCGGAGCAAACGCCGTATTCGCTATTAAGGCCGGGCCCGGCTTGGCGATGAATTTTTCTGGTGTAATGTTTGCAGCGATTATGATAGTCGCTATGGTCAGGTGGCTGCGAACTGTTGTCGAGGAACATGCACGCTAAAAGGTTGATGATGTCATGAAATATGCATTGATTTCCGACATACACGGCAATCTGGCGGCTTTGGATCGTGTTTTGCAGTTTTTGGACTCTTGCGAATACGATAAACTGGTCTGTTTGGGAGATATTGTCGGATACGGTCCGGATCCGAATGCGTGTTGTGAACGCATTAGAGAAAAGGCGGATATTGTTCTGCTGGGTAATCATGACCAGGCGGCGATCGGACGGATGGATATTTCCTATTTTAATCGATACGCCCGTCAGGCCATAGCGTGGACCGGCCTGCGGCTGCAGTCGGAATGCAGGAGTTTTCTGGCTGACGGACTCGTTCAGGCTGAAATCGACGATGCTTTGTGTGTGCATGCCTCGCCGTTTGAGCCTGAGAACTGGCATTATGTCATGAGCCGGATCGATGCCCTGCAGGCATTTCAAGCGTTTTCTCAACACACATGTTTTGTCGGCCATTCCCATGCCCCCATGATCGCAGTCGAGGCGAATGATACAATCGTCCTGCAAGCCGGCGAGTCTCTTGATCTGCATCCTGATAACCGCTATATCATCAATGTGGGCAGTGTGGGACAGCCGCGGGATACAAATCCCAAAGCCTGTGTGGGCTTTTATGATTCGTCTGACCAAACGTATAAACTAATTCGTCTGAAATATGACATAGCCGAAACTCAGGAAAAAATGCGGGAACAAAAATTGCCTCAATTTTTGATCGAACGTTTGGCGGTTGGACGTTGAGACCGTGAAAGGGAGAAATGAGATGGATCTCACAGATATGAACAACGGTGATCGAATGGTTTTTTCACACGATACGTACGAAAAGATTTCGCGTATCGTGTATGAATTGCGTGTTCGGTTGCGGGCGGAAATATGCGTGTTTGCGGATGTGAGCGGTTATCCGGTCGAGTATAACGGAGATAATCCGGACTTTAATGTTTCTGAACTGACGGCTGTGGCGGCCGGGAGTTTTGCGGCTTCGAACGAGATGTCAAAAATCATCAGTGAGACCCCTGCTTTTGAGCATATCTTCCATGAAGGTGTTCCTTTTAATACGTATATGTGCAGTGTGGGTGAGGATTACATGATGATCATTGTGTTCAGAAAGAATATTCCCGTCGGCCTGGTGCGTTTACTGACGCATCAAGCGGTTGATCGATTGTCCCGGTATCTTGAGGGTCTGAAACAGGAAAACAGCAAGGTCGCCCGTTTCCTGGATGATAACTTTCAGAAAGGCCTTGATGATGAATTGGATAAAGCTCTGGGATAGTTCTATTCATGCATATTGACTGGAAACACAACGAAATCCGATTCAAAATCGTTTATTACGGACCGGGGCTGGGTGGAAAGACCACAAATCTGGAATATATTTACGGATCCCTAAATCCGGAACGGCGCGGAAAATTAATATCGTTCAAGACGCGTGAAGAACGCACCATGTACTTTGACTTTATGCCCCTGTCTCTGGGCCCCATAGACGGCAAACGGCCGCGGTTTGACCTGTACACGGTTCCGGGACAACAGCACTACGGTTACGGACGCAAGCTGGTCATTCACGGTGCAGATGTTATTGTGTTTGTCGCGGACTCGCAAATGGACCGACGCGCTGATAATATCAACAGCCTGAAAGAATTGAATCAGCTGCTGAACAATCAGGGACTCGCCCTGGGCCAGGTCCCCTGGCTGCTGCAGTATAACAAACGCGATCTGAACAATATTGACACTGTTCAAACCCTCCAATTACATCTTAACCGACAACATGTTCCCTTTTTTGAAGCCTCTGCCATCAAGGGCAAAGGCGTAATGGAAACTTTGAAATTGGCCATCAAATGTGCCGTTGAATATGCCTGAAATTGTAAAGACAACTATGGTACCTAAAAAGACAGCTACACTCTCCTGGATCCTCTATGATTTTGCCAATACCCCCTATTCTATGAATGTGGTCTCTCTATTTCAGTACCTGGGTGGTGCTGGAGCTGGGCTATAGTGATTTCTGGGTGTCGATTGTCAATTCTCTGTCTATGATCTTGGTTGCTTTGACCATGCCGTTATTGGGCGACTGGTCAGATCGGAAACAGAAAAAACTTCCGGCCTTGTTCATATTTACCGCTATCTGCATTGTCGGCACCTTTTTGATCGGCGCTCTGGGACTGTCGGTCACCTCATCATCTCTGCTTTTACCCATGCTGCTGGTCCTGTATGTGATTACCAATTACAGTTTTCAGGGTGGACTGGTGTTTTACAATGCACTGCTGCCTGCCGTTGCCTCGCGCCGTTCAATGGGGCGTGTTTCCGGATACGGGGTCGGACTGGGGTATCTGGGGTCAATCGCCGGATTGCTGGTGGCCAGGCTGTTCGTGGACGGTTCTGTGTTCGGCTGGACGATCGAAGGAGTACAAGCCGGCGGACGTGTGGCTGCCTTTATTCCGACCTCGATTATGTTTGCAGTGTTCGCCGCGCCGATATTTATTTTTGTCAAGGAAAAAGGTGTCGGATATTCACAGACTCAGTCCTGGAAGATCAATCAATCCTATAAACGTGTGATCAATTCGCTTAAAAACACCAAGGAACATCCCGGTCTGCTGCGGTTTCTGGTCGCCAAACTTCTCTACGAAGACAGTATACAAACGATCATTATATTTATGGGTCTGTATACCCAGGCGGTCATGGGATTCTCAAATGTGGAGGCGAATCAGTTTTTTATCCTGGTCATCCCGACTGCGATTATCGGTTCCGCCCTGTGCGGAATTGTAACTGATCATTTTGGCCCCAAAAAGACACTGGTTTTTGTTGTGTTTGCCTGGTGTGTTTGTCTGATTATCCTGATTGTGACCATGAGCACCACTCTGTTCTGGATACTGGGCGGTATTGTGGGCGTGTTATTGGGGTCAACCTGGACAGCTGCAAGACCTCTGTTGATTACATTGGTTCCGAATGAGAACCTGGGAGAATTTTTCGGGCTCTATGCTCTGTCCGGCAAAGTCGCCGCTATCATCGGTCCGATGGTCTGGAGCGGTGTTGCTCTAGCGTTTGCCCGCTATGGTAATATAGTCAAATACAAGGCAGCTGTGGGAGCTCTGGTTATTCTCATGATTGCCGGCGGAGTTATTTTACGCGGTGTCCCCGATTTGCATGTAAAAGATAAAGATAGAGACCCTGAATAAGGGTTGATACTTTACATTGCATTATTTATATTTTAAAAAACGGCTGCCTAAAAAGAGGTGAACCTTTGAATTGTTTTCACGGTACAATCAGGTACAAGAGTTCGGTGATTATTATTGTTTCTCTGCTCGCATTCCAATGGATGCCTTTGCAGGCGCAAACGTCCGGCAGTGAATACCTGCTCGGGTCCGAAGAAAAACTGGAAATGCAGGTTCATATTTGGGGCGAGGTCAGAAATCCGGGCGAATACCGGGTCAGTTACGATACGGATATGATTGAATTGATTTCCATTGCCGGCGGCCCGACAAAGGATGCAAGTCTGAATAATGTCCAGCTGACACGTCCCAGAATTGCCGGCGACGTCGATCAGGAAACCCTGAAAAAAATAGCCGAACGCGCCGGAGACCGTGAAATCAGCAAAGAATTTGTGACGCAGCAGCTTAAAGCCTCGGCCCGCGAGGTGGTGGTTTTTGACGTCAATAAATATCTAAGCAACCGGGATTCAGAAACACCGCCGCCGGTGTTAAGACCGGGTGATATTGTGCATGTCAAGACGACAAAATGGTACCGATGGCGAGAGTTTATTCAGGCCCTGCATCAGGTTGCGCTGATCGCCAGCGTATATGCCTGGTATTTACGTTCCAAATAGAGGTTTTGATTGAACGCTGAAGAACTGGACATAAAAGAAGAAGAACAGAATTTTCTGTATTCATTCATTGATTTTTTGCAGCGCCGCTGGTGGTGTGTGGCGCTGTGCCTGATTGTACTGCTGGCGCCGGTTTTGTATTATAACCACACCGCCACACGGGTTTACGAGGCATCAGCCACGCTTATTTATGAACAACCCAATTTACCTGTCAATATGAGTCAGCAGCGCTACCGGTATCCGCAAAACGAAACCATATTGAATCAGATCCAGGAGATCAAGAGCCGTTCGGTGGCCATGGAAACGGCTCAAAGTTTGCCGCAGTGGGCGCGTGAACAGTTTTCGCTGCCGGAGAACCGGCCGGATCACTTTGACAAATCTGCCTATTATGCCGCAATCATCCGCAGTAACCTTTCCGTGGCTCCATTGGCGGAATCGGATATCATTCAGGTCAAACTGACCGCCAACCATGATCCGCAGCTGGCCTTGGCTCTGGCCAATACCTTGTGTGATGTGCTGAAAGAACGAAACCTGCGTCTGCGTCGGCAGGAAGTGAGCAGCGTGCGTTCGTTCATTGAAGAGCAGCAGCTGAATTACAAACAGCGTCTTGAAGACGCCGAAGAAGCCCTGCGGCGGTTTAAAACCAACAATCAGGTCACATCTCTGGACCGGGAAATAGAGGAACAGCTAAAGCTGTCCAGCAATATCGAATTGCGATATCAGGAGGCGCGATCGGAACGGGAGAGAGCCGAACAGCACCTGAAAACCATCAATTCGAAAATCCAGGAGCAAAAGTCACAGTTGGCCCCGTCCATTGCAGACATGTCCACACAGCAGGTGCAGCAGCTTAAACAACAGTTGTCTGTCCTCAAGGGCAAGTACATTAATCTGCAGCTGCAGGGCGTGTCGGAAACCAATTCCAAAATGATCGAACTGCAAAATTCAATCAATACGGTGCAGAAAGAACTTGCCGAAGAAGCCCGCCGGGTCGCTGAATCCGAATTCGGGTTTGATCCGGTTTCCAATATGTCATCTCTCTATGAACAAAAAGTAAAGCTGGAATTGGAACTGGACATGTACCGCACCCAGGAGCGCTCCCTGCAGCAGGCATTGGAGCGCTACGAGACCGGTTTGCAGAAGCTGCCGCAGAAAGAGTATCAACTGGCGCGGCTGCAACGGGAACGTGATCTGGCGGAAAGTATCTATATGATGCTCTCGGAACGCCGGGAAGAAGCGCGCATCAATGAAGCTGAAAAAATCGGCAGTCTGCGTATTATTGACCGTCCGCATCTCCCCGGTTCGCCCATCAAACCGCGCAGCGCCCTGAACCTGGCGATTGCCGTCATGCTGGGTTTGACTGTGGGGGTGGGACTCGCGTTTTTTATGGAAGCAATGGACACGGGCCTGAAAACGGTGGAAGAATTGGAAAACAAACTGGGTCTGCCGGTTCTCGGCGCCATCCCGCTGTCCCGGGAAGGCCGCTATGCCACATCTCCGGAAACCCAGCCGGGTGAACCCGGCGATCTGGTGACGTTCCTGCTTCCGTCTTCGCCGGTTGCAGAATCTTATCGGACCCTGCGCACCAATCTGAATTTTTCGAATGCGTCCAACCCGTTGCGTTCGCTGATGTTGACCAGCGCCGGACCCCAGGAAGGCAAGTCCACCACCTCCGCCAATCTGGCAGTGGCTACGGCGCAGATGGGACTGAAAACCCTGCTCATTGACGCGGACCTCAGGCGCCCGACACAGCACCGTATCTTTAATGTGAATCGCGATCCCGGTCTTGCCGATGTCCTGCTGCATCACGGCGGGCATGATAAAATCCGCCAGGTTCACCCGCACGAAGAATCTTCCTATGACCACGCTTCGGGTTCGACATCGGTTCATGCCCAGGTGGCTGTGGAAAAAATGGTAGACCTGGAGCTTGCCCTCTACGGAGTGATTCACCGAACCAAAGTTGACAATCTTTCTCTGCTGACCAGCGGAACCATACCGCCGAATCCTTCCGAGGCTCTGGGTATGGAGTTGATGAAAGATATTCTGAGTCTTGCCGCTCAGCAATTCGATTCGATCATTGTGGATGCACCGCCGATTATTGCCGTTACCGATGCTGCTGTATTGGCGCCGCTAATGGATGCTACGGTGATCGTCGTGGAATCCGGACGTAATGATAAACTGATTCTGACCAAAGCCAAAAATACGCTGAAACGCGTCAAGGGAAATTTGCTCGGGTCTATACTCAATCGCGTGCAGATCCGGCATCTATACGGGAATTACGATTACTATTATACGTATTATTCGGCTGGTAAAAAAAGAAAAGTTTGAATTTTTGCAACAGGACGTTGAATGAGAAATTTGCGCCGGACAGTGGCTGACAATGTATTACGGATTCATGATGTGCTGATCATGCTCGCTACATTCATGGCGACGCTCTACATTCATGCGCCGGAAGAGTATCCGGCTAATATCGTTGATTTTCTGTCCTTCAAAATTACGATTGTCAATCTGGCCGCTGCCGTAATTCTGATATTGATCTGGCTGAAACTTTTTGAAACGTTCGGACTGTATCAGCGCCGCGGGGTGATGAATTCCTATAAAGAATTGATGCAGCTGGTCAAGGCCATCGGCATCGGTACGGCTTTGATCGGCGCGGTCTCGCTTTTGTTCGTACGCAAAAACATCAGCAAGGATGTGCTGCTGTACTTTTTGCCTCTTTGTTTTGTCATTACCTTTATGGGGCGATTGATCATAAAAATGATCCTGCTGCATCTGCGTGAACGCGGGCGCAATAAACGCTTTGTGGTATTTGTCGGGGCCAACCGCGGCTCGATCGAACTGGCTCAAAAGATTATGAGCCACAAGGAACTGGGTTATAAACTGCTCGGATTTATTGACGATGAACAAACGGAAACCGCGGATAAAGCCAAAGCGCACACCTTGTGCTCTTTGGATGAATTCGGCGAGTTTCTCAATAAAACAATTGTTGATGAAGTCTATATTGCACTGCCCATCGAAGCGTATTACCGCAAAGTCAAGGAGATCATTGAACAATGTCAGGAAATCGGTGTCACCTGCCGCATTCCGTCCAACTGGTTCGATCTGAAAACCAATCAAACCGATGCCTTTGATCTGGACGGGCTGCCCATTATGACTTTATACACCGGATCGATGCGCCAGATGAAATATCTGTGGCTAAAGCGTCTGATTGATGTTGCCATTGCAAGTGTGCTGCTGATCGTTTGTCTGCCGATTTTTATGTTGATCTTTGTTGCGGTCAAACTCGATTCTCGGGGACCTGTGCTGTTTGAACAAAAGCGCATGGGTTACAACCGGCGGAAATTTTCCATGCTGAAATTCAGAACCATGGTGCCGGGAGCGGAGGATATGCTAACTGAACTGGAACATCTGAATGAGACAGACGGTCCTGTATTCAAGATAAAGGATGATCCGCGGATCACCCGGGTCGGGCGTTTCCTGCGCCGAACCAGCCTGGACGAACTGCCGCAACTCTTTAATGTGATCCGCGGGGATATGAGTCTGGTGGGACCCAGGCCCCTGCCGCTGCGCGATGTCAGAGGCATCCAGGAAACCTGGCAAAAACGCCGGTTCAGCATGCGGCCGGGATTAACCTGTCTGTGGCAGATCAGTGGACGCAATCATATGGCGTTCAAGGACTGGATGAAACTTGATTTAAAATATATCGATGACTGGTCAATCATGCTTGATTTCAAAATTCTGATGAAAACCGTACCCGTTCTGTTCAAATGCACAGGACAATAGGCCGTATCATGTCCAATACATCATCCGTTATGCAACAACCCCGCGTTTCTGTGGTCATGCCGTGTCTCAATGAAGAGCAAACCCTGGCCATCTGCCTCGAAAAAGCGAAACGCGCATTGGAAACCCTTGATATGCAGGGCGAGATTATTGTCGCGGACAATGGATCGACCGATGCTTCTCTGGATATTGCGCGCGCCCATCAGGCCCGAATCATTCAGGAATCCAAACGCGGTTACGGTAATGTTTACCGCGCCGGCATTGCCGCGGCGCGCGGCGAATTCATCATCATCGGGGATTCGGATGATTCTTATGATTTTGGCGATATTCCGCGGTTTGTGCGCGAATTGGAAAAAGGCTATGACGTGGTCATGGGCAACCGGTTCAAAGGCAGTATTGAGAAAAAAGCCATGCCCTGGCTGCACCGCTATATCGGCAATCCGCTGCTGACCGGGGTCCTGAACCTGTTCTTTCGCGCCGGCATTTCGGATGCCCATTGCGGTATGCGTGCCTTTACCCGTCATGCCTACGATACCATGAATCTGACCACCGCCGGGATGGAATTTGCTTCGGAAATGGTCATCAAAGCGGCATTGTCAGACCTGCGCATGACAGAGATCCCGGTTACTCTCTACCGGGACGGCCGCAGCGGTTCACCACACCTGCGTTCATTTCGCGACGGCTGGCGACATTTGCGCTTTATGCTCCTGTACAGTCCCACGCACCTTTTTCTCTGGCCCGGATTTACACTGTTTGCCCTCGGTTTGCTCATCATGATTATTCTGCTTCCGGGCCCCTTTTATTTTGCCGGACACAATTTTGATACACACGTGATGGTCCTGGGCAGCATGCTGACCATACTGGGATTTCAGATCGTGTTGCTGGGTTTGTACGCCCGCATTTTTGCACTCACTCACCGGTTCATCAAACGCGACCGGCAGTTGGAACAGGCCTTTAAATTTTTTAATCTGGAACGCGGAATTTTAGCGGGCGGGATTGTTTTTCTCTTCGGATTTGTTATCAATCTTTATATATTGATCACATGGATATCCAAAGATTTCGGCGCCCTTGATCAGGTGCGTGAGGCCCTGTTCGCATCGACGCTGATTATCCTCGGTGTTCAGATTGTTTTTTCTTCCTTTTATATGAGCCTGCTGGGTATCAACCAGGAACCCCTGAATCGGAACCGTTGAAAATACGAGGATTTGATGAATATAATCGGCTTGAATGATGTTGCCGGCGCCCATCATAACAGCAGTGTGGCGCTGGTGATCGACGGCAATATTCGCTATGGCGCCTCTGAAGAGAGGTTCAGCCGCATTAAATATGATATGAACTTTCCGCAGCAGGCGCTGCAGCACGCCCTGCGTTCTGCAGATTTGACCGTGGATGACATAGACTATTTCGCAGTGGGATATCCCCCTTCGTCGTTCTATATGGACCTGTTTTCGCAGAGTATCCGCGATCTACCGCGATCCGTATTCGGATTGATCGGGCATAATTTCACCGGTTTTTTAAAATATCTGGCTCCCAATATCAAAAAAATGTACAAACCCGCCGAGTTTAAAAATGGTCTGTTGCGTCTGGGGGCGCCCAAGGAAAAAATCATCTTTATGGATCATCATCTTTCGCATGCGGCAAGCGCCTATCGCTGCTCCGGATTTGAGGATTGTCTCACCCTCAGTATGGACGGATTCGGCCCAAACGGCGACGGGGTAAATATTGCCGGCCAGGTTTATCAGTGCAGCGGCGGCAATATGCATCTGATGGAGGAAATCCCCCTGTACGCCACTGCGCTCTGGTATTCCGCGTTCACGGTTTGTCTGGGTTTGCGATATATGGACGGGGAGGGCAAGACCATGGGACTGGCAGCCTATGGCGACCCGGATGTGTGCTATGATGATATTAAGGATATGGTGTTTCAATATGAGAACGGCAAATGGAACGGCTATCCGTACTGGATCGATTATATCATGGTGCCGCGCGAGTCTGTTCTCAAGGCAACGCACTCGGGCCGAAAAATTATGAGCCTGATTCAAAAACACGGACGCGAACACGTGGCCGCTGCCGCCCAGCGGCTGCTTGAAGAACGCGTGCTTGAATTCATAAAAGCGCTGCGCGAACGTTTTGCATTTTCCCGGATCGCCATGGCCGGCGGCACCTTTTTGAACGTTAAACTCAATAAACTTATCCGTGAACTCGATTTTGTGGATGAGCTTTTTATTCATCCGCATTCCAGTGACGGCGGCACAGCCGTCGGTGCGGCTCTGCAACTTTATCATGAAAAAACCGGAGATCCGACGGTCCGGCGACTCACCGATGCCGACCTCGGGGATGAATATGATGATGAGGCCATTGAACTGACCCTCAAGCAATATGATGACCAAATTGAATATGAAAAGCTCAACGGGCAGCTTGCGGAATATGTGGCAACCGCATTGACGCAGGGCAAAGTCGTTGGATGGTTCCAGGGTCGCGAAGAGTGGGGGCCGCGGGCGCTGGGCCGGCGAAGCGTGCTGGCTGATCCGCGCAAAGCAGAGACCCGTGATGTTATCAACAGTCAGATGAAAAATCGCGACTGGTTTATGCCCTTTGCTCCCAGCTGTCTCGAGGATAAAGGACATAGCCATTTTGTCAATTTCTGTCCGTCTCCGTTTATGACCCTGGCCTTTGATGTAC
Organism: candidate division KSB1 bacterium; assembly: GCA_034521575.1. Classification (NCBI taxonomy): domain Bacteria; kingdom Pseudomonadati; species Candidatus Zhuqueibacterota bacterium. The sequence continues at coordinate 1,127,724 of JAXHMJ010000005.1, read as the reverse complement.
AGCCCGGCAAGGAACAGGATATTGCGTCTGCGATCCACGTCGATAAAACCGCGCGCGTGCATACGGTCACGCCTGCCAATGAAAAATATTATCAGGTGCTTTTGCATTTCTATGAAAAAACACGCGTGCCCGTGGTCCTGAATACCAGTTTTAATCGGCATGGCCTGCCCATTGTACATCGCCCGCGCGAAGCGGTTGAGCATCTGCTCTGGGGATGTGTTCATGAACTGGCGATCGGCAACTATCTTGTACGCAAACGCGACAAAAATAAAAAATCTGAAAACCGCTAACGCCCAATTTCAGCAGCCGCGAAATCCATGAATATGCCCCGAATCACAATTGTTGTTGTCTGTTACAACGCCATCAAGACTATCAAAGCCTGCTTTGAATCGCTTGTGCGTCAGACTTTCAGAGATGATTTGTATGAAATAGTGTTTGTCGATAATCAGTCCACAGACGGCACACTGGAATGGCTGCACACAAACGCCTCCCGGCATGCCAACGCCAGAGTCGTGGTCAATCCGGTCCGCAATATCGCCAAAAGCCGTAATATAGGGTTGGCCGAAGCCCAGTCTCCCTATGTGGCGTACATCGATTCGGACTGCACGGCCCCGCACAACTGGCTGAAACGGCTCGCTGAAGGTTATAGGCACTATGCGGAAACAGACGCCAAACTGGTCGGAGTGGGCGGCGCCAATGTCCCGCCGCCGGACCAGGGGAGATTTTACACGACGCTGAATATTTTTTTAAACACCTTTTTGGGAAGTCATGGTTCCGTACAGGGTAAACGCTTTGAATCCGATTGTTATGTACCGCATTTGCCCACTGTGAATGTGTTGTACCGTAAAAAAGAGATCGCAGCGCTGAAATTTGATGAGGCGCTGGGAAATATCGGTGAAGATCAGGACCTCAGTTTTCGCCTTTCAAAGGCGGGGTACCGGCTCTTGTATCTAAAAGATGCCGCGGTGGTGCACTTTATGCGCGACAGTCCGGGCAGCTGGATGCAGAATATGTTTGTTTACGGCAAAGGACGGGCCCGCCTGATTTTGAAACATCCGCGCTTTGTCGAACCCATATTGTTTGCGCCGCTGTTGCTGGTGATTTGCCTGCTTGCGGCTGTGTTTGGTTTTTTATCCGTCTGGCCGGCCGTGCCGTTTTTATTGTATTGCCTGTTTGTTTTTTGTTACAGTATTTTCGCCGCCCTGAAAGCCGGAAAACCATTGTACTTTGCAAATTTATTTGTAATTTATGTTGCCACGCATTTGAGTTACGGAATCGGACAAGGGTACGGCTTTTTGATGCATGCTTTGAATCCTTGCGGGCACGGCAGTGAGAAACAATACGATGGGTTTTGACCCGGCGGTTGGTTCTATCAGATTTTTCGCTGGATATGAGAGTCTAAAGAGGAATCCGGACAGGTTCTGGATATGAGAATTCGAGGGTAGAGGAGCGCATGCTAAAGACAAAAACGTCTCAACTTTTAATAGTGATTACACTGGCTCTGCTGATCAGAGTGGCATTTCTGTGTATTCTGAATCCGAACGGGATTTATTTCACGGATACACGCCATTATGATCGTGCGGCGAAACAACTTGTAGCGGGTGAGGGGTTCGGAGAGCAATACAATCGATCGCCGATGTATCCTGTCATCATGGCGGGCGTCTATATGCTTTTCGGTCCGTCTTTTACCGCGATGCGACTCTTTGAAATCATTGCCGGTCTGGCACTGATTTGGGTGATCTATCAGATCGGTATCCGGTTGTTTGATCACAAACGGGCGCTCATCGCAGCGGGGTTGGCGGCGGTATTTCCGCACTTTGTCCTGATTACGGGTATTTTATACTCGACCAATATATTTACGTTGTTTCTGGCGCTGACCACCCTGCTGCTGCTGAATGCGGAAGAGCAGGGGGAAATCGGATATTATGCGCTGGCCGGATTGACGGCCGGAGTCTCTGCTTTGACCATCCCCTGTATCTTTTTTATTTTCCCCTTTTGGCTGCTCTGGCTGCTGTTGAGTAAAAATTTCGGCTGCAAAGCCCGACTGTTGCATGTTGTTTCGTTTGCGGTTTTGTTTGCGCTCGTGTTGACGCCCTGGACGATGAATAACTATCAAAAATACGGCCGGTTTACCCTGGTTCGTATGGTGCCGCATACGGTTTTCCCGGATCTTGAACAGTCATCATCAAATGAAAAAGAAATTGAAAGCGGCTTTGCCGAAACCACCGATTATCTCAAATCCAATCCCACAGGCACGGATGATGATTCAATCTTGAAAATTGCCCGGAACTATGCTATGAATCCTGTGCGCTCTGTTAAATTCATGCTTGGTGAGATGAAACATTTTTGGGCGCTGTATCCCGACCGTCTGGATATGAAAGATCAGGACTATTTGTCCCGGATGCGTAAAAAGGATTCCCGGGTCGTGCCGGTGGCGCGGTTTGGTGTGTGGAGATGGGTCAAAGCGCTGAGTATTGCGGTCATGCTGCCGGTATTTCTGCTCGCGATTCTCGGGCTGATCACCGATCATCCGTTCGAGCATCGTACGCTCTTGATGATGTTGACCATTTTCTCAATGGCGGCAGGGTACTCTCTGATCGCTGCAGAGGTGCGCTACAGGATTCCTGTGGAACCGTATATTCTGCTGTTCACCGCGCAGGGTATATATTTTCTGCTCAAATCCAAACTCAATCCCTCGTAACTGCGCACGCCCTGCACACGGGACTCTATTTATGCTCGATACGTTGAAATATACCAAATCCTTACAGGTCCTTCTTTTCCTGCTGCTGGCTCTGGGAATCGGACTGTCTTTTTTTGTACTGTCCGATCTGTCGACCAAAATTCTGATGGCCGCCCTTGCTGCTCTGAGCTTTCCGTTCATTCTTCTGATTATCGGTAATGTGCGCAAGTTGCTGATGGGCGGTATCGTGCTGCTGATCCCTCTGCATATTGATGTAAATTTTTATCATCATTTCAGAAATCAGGCCGGCGCCCATACCATGGGCATTTCTGCTATTGATATTTTTGTATTGATCCTGCTGTTTCTCCGCTTGTTCGAGCTTGCTGTCCGCAAACCGAATGTGGATATGCACTTTTATCCGCGTCTGTCCGTGCCTGCAATTTTATACATTCAGGCTTGTATTATCACACTCCTGTGGGCGCCGCAGTTTGATCTGGCGATTATGCAGATTGTTGAAATGATTAAATTGTTTTTTATGTATCTGGTGCTGGCCAATTATCTGGAAAAACCGCAGGACCTCAGATTTCTTGTCTGGATGCTGGCCCTGACCGTGGGCATGCAGGGCATGATCGCTCTGCTGCAAACCGTGACCGGCGGTACACTGGGCCTGGCGTTTTTCGGTGAGGCCAGTATAGACGGACCGGGCGCAGGACCCTGGCGCGTGATGGGAACTCTGGGCCATCCCAACCGGCTGGCGATGTATCTGGAGATTCTGCTGCCTTTGTGCGTCGCCCTCTTTTTTATTGAAACGCGCAAGCTGTACAAATTTGCATTAACCGCCATTATCGGACTGGGTTTGATTGCTCTCATCATGACCGGCTCGCGCGGCGCCTGGGTCAGTTTTGTATTTGCCATGGGTGTCCTCTTTTTTTTCCTGCTCAAGTCAAGGCGTGTGCGCTGGAAAGCCCTGGTCGGCCCTGCGTTTCTCACGCTTTTCCTGTTGATCGTGGTTTCGTTTGTGTTCTCGGATATGATCTATCAACGTTTTTACGGAGAGGATCACGGATCCGCTATGAGCCGCATTCCCATGATGCGTATTGCCTTTAATTTGATCACGGACAATCCCATCGGCGGTGTCGGCATCAACAATTACCAGGAAGTGATGCGGCAGTACAATGACAGCATTCTGGGACTGCAGTTTGAGACGATCTCGCGCCCGGTGCACAATATGTATCTCCTGGTGATGGGAGAGACGGGTGTGATTGGATTTAGCATGCTTATGCTGCTGATGATCATGCTGATCAAGGGTTTGCTGCAGACGTTAAAATCCGGCCATAAAACCATCGCCGTTATCAATATGGCTTTGCTGGCCGGAATCGGCGCTATGTGTCTGCATGGCCTGGTGGATAAACATCCGCCCAGCGGCTATGCCCCGTTTTACATTATTATGGCCATTGCAGCGGCGTCCTCACATATGCAGACTACAAAATCCGCGCAGCCGGGGATCGGTGAATCTTGAAAAAGATGCTGCAACATATCGGGGGCGTGTCGTTTGTCCTGGGTCTGATTATGATCCTGGCCGCGCTGTCTTCCATTGTGCTGGCCCGGTCTCTGCCCCAATCCGACTTTGGTCAGTTTTCTCTGATGCGCACCCTGATTCTGTTTATACCGCCTTTGACCATTTGGGGACAGGATTTGTCTACGGCGCGATTTTTCAGCCGTCATTCCCCTGAAACATACAACTGGCATGCGGCGTTCCGGAAGGTGTGGTGCGTAGCTATGATTTTATCCGCAGCTGCCGTGATTGCTGCGTTTTTCATCTATGACCTGAACGGCTTTAACGTATGGATGCTGGCGGTTGCTTGTCTTTTTTATACCCTGATCCTGTTCGTATCCAATCTGGTGCGCAGCCGGCAGCGATACAACCGTGCAATTTTGATCCTGAACGGATTCCGGGGACTGTTTTTGCCGCTGCTTTTACTACTGGGTCTGTTTTCTGTGCTTAATCTGTATTCTGTTGTGACGGGCTATGTCGGCATGCTGGCACTTGTCGCTGTTGCGGGTACCCTGTATGCTCTGAAATCCATACCTTCCGGCCCGACGCCGGTACCGGGTGAGTATTATCGGTCGGGATTCATCCTGATGGGTTCCCAGATCGCGGTCACGGTGATGAACTCGATGGACAGCCTGATGATTCCCTACCTGCTCGGCTATGAAGCGCTGGGTCTATATGCGGCCTGTCTGGTGCCCGTTCGCGGTTTCAGTATTCTGGGACGCGCCGGCAAGTATGTCTGGGTGCCCGAATTCGGCCGTACCGCATCTGTGCGCATCAAACGCATCAGTCTCGCGGTCGGAGCGTTGTCCCTGCTGTTGCTGGCCGCTTTTGTGGTTTTTGCCCGGCCGATTTTGCACTTGCTGTACAGCGGCAAGTATGACAGCGGTGTCGGCGTGCTGCGTATTCTGGCCGCTGCCGGTGCGCTCAAATTGATTTACACCCTGTCATCCAGTCTCATAGTCGGCAAACTGAATAATGTCGCGCTGCGCTGGTATACGCGAGTCAATATGGTCAGCACTTTGTTTTACATCGGCCTGCTGTACGTCATGGTCAAGGCTTTCTCGGTCACCGGCGCGGCCCTTGCATTGCTGTCGATTGGTCTGCTGCGTCTGCTTGCCGGTTACGGGCTGCTTTATCTGTTTCGCGGACAATTGAGCGGGGAGGAGCCTGCATGTTGAGACTGCTCTATTTTTCAAACGAAAGGTTCCCCACCCGGGATGCCGTCAGTATTCAGCAGATGCATGTGGCGGAATCCTTTGCACGGCTTGGTGTGGATTTGACGTTTGTGCGGCCCTGGTTTCATGATATGGCGGGCTATCATTCGGATGATATCTTTTTATTTTACGGCATTGAGACTCCGTTTAACATGCGCATCCTGCCGTCTGCATTGAGTTTGAGCAAACCGCGCTACGGGATTGACATTGGCTATCACAAAACCGCGCGCGATCGAAAACTGCTTCCGGGAATCGGCGGCGCCTCTGTTATTTTATCCACCGGTGCTTTTATTTATAGTCAGATAACCGATCATGCGTTCGATGAGCCGACTGCAATATATTCACGCAATCTGAATTCAACGGCTGTATTTTTAAAGCACAAACGCCTGCTGCAGAAAAAACCGGTGCGCGTGTTTATCGAGGCTCATGCCCTGTCCCAGGAACCCGAACGACTGTTCCGGTCTGTGGTTTGCCGCTGTGACGGTATTGTCAGCATCACGCAGGCATTGAAACAGGATTTAGTACAGGAATTCAATCTTGATCCCGGGCGCATTCATGTGGCGCCGGACGGCGTGCGCCAGGTCGATCACACGGTTGCAGATAAACAGGCGCTGCGTCGGCAGCTAAGCATCCCCCATCCGGAGAAAAATCTGGTGGTTTATTCCGGCGGATTCTCCCGCGGTAAAGGCGCCGAGATCGTGGTGCGCGCGGCCGAATTCGCTGATAGCGAAACTCAATTTTATCTGCTGGGCGGGGCGCCGCGTACCATAGCGGAACTACGGCGCATGACGCGCGCGGATCAATACGATAATGTGCATCTGCCCGGGTTTGTGCCGCCGCGGGTTGTCGGCGACTATCAGGCAGCCGCCGATGTACTGGTACTGCCCAATACTCCGGATTATGCGCTGCGCGATTATACGTCGCCGCTGAAATTGTTCGAATATATGGCCGCCGGTTCTCCGGTTGTGGCCAGTGATCTGCCGGTGTTTCGCGAAGTTCTTGACGACGGCCGCAACGGCGTACTCGTCAAACCGGGCAGCCCGCAACACCTCGCTGCCGGTATTCGCAAGGCGCTGGACAATCCGTCGTTTGCTGCACAGCTGGCGCGGACGGCAAAACAACAGGTGTCCGCTTACACCTATCCAACCCGGGCGCGGGGTATATTCGAGTTTATTCGCAGGCAAACCGGATGGAAAATTCCCAACAAGAGGAGCGTATGAGCTGCATTATCGCGGTGGGCAAGGATAAACTGAACTGGCATACACGGTTTGTCCAGGCCCTGAAATCCGAAAATGCCGGGTTTCCTTTTGACTATAAAACGGTCAATATGGAGGCGCCGGACTGGATGCAACAGATTCAGGATGCTGATATCGTGCTTTGGAAACCTCATTTCATGGGGGTGAAATCGGCTTTGTTTTTCAAGGAAAAAGTGTATTTTATGCAAAAGATTTCCGGTAAACGCGTGCTTCCCAATTATGAAAGCATCTGGCATTTTGAAAGCAAGGCCGCGCAGCATTATCTGTTTACGTATTATGATATCAAAACACCGCAAACCCGAGTGTTCATGGATCACAATTGGACGGACCGCGTGATGGATCACAGCGAGTTTCCATTGGTGTTCAAACAATCGGACGGTGCAGCCGGGCAACATGTAAAGCTGCTGCAATCCCGGAAAAACGCCCGCCGGCAGCTGCAGCGGCAGTTTGCGGTTCCCCTTTACGAAGACAAAAAATGCCAGAACGGGGCGGTTCGCGCCAAACTGTCCAACCTGTTCTCCTCCTGGTTCTGGATGCGCGTCTGGCAGCGGCTGCATGCGCCGTTCGAAACCTCGGCCCTGGCCTATGTGCAGCAGTTTATCGGCGGAAATCCCGCGGATCTGCGCGTCACCGTAATCGGCGACCGTTATGCCTATGCATTCTGGCGGCAAAACCGGCGCCATGATTTCCGGGCCAGCGGCAGCGGCGTGATCGATTATGAACGCCCGGTTCCCGAACCTGTCATTCGCTATTGCCTTGAATTGAATAAAACCTTACATTTTGATTCCATGTGTTACGATATCCTGTTCACCGGAGATGATTTTGTCGTCTCCGAAATGTCCTATGGCTACAAGGACCGTCCGTTGTACGAGGCAGGCGGCTATTATGTCAATACATCCTCCGGGCTTGATTGGGTGTCAGAACCTTGCCGGCCGCAGACGTTGTGGGTCAGATGGTTGTTCGAATCGTATTTGAAACATCAGGAGCAGCATGCCGAATAAACCCCCGAATATTTTATTGATTTCCATCGACAGTCTGCGATCCGACCGGCTGTCCTGTTACGGCTGCGCGCGCGAAACCAGCCCCAACCTGGACCTGCTGGCCCGCGAGGGCGTGGCGTTTGACAATACATTTACCGCCGCCAACTGGACCGGCGCGTCGCTGGCGTCACTGCTCACCGGCCTGTATCCGACGGTGCACGGATATACCAATAAATACTATTATCTGGATCCGGAGTTTATCACGCTGCCGCAGATTCTCCGGGAGCACGGCTATCAGACTTTATCCTTTTCCAATAATATGTACGTCAGCAGCCGCACCGGACTGGACAAGGGGTTTGATACATTCCTCTATCAGGGAAAACCCGAATCGCAGCCGGGCGACCACAGTTCCGGCGAATCGGACTGGTACCGGACGCTTCGAGATGCCGTGCCCATGCGCGCCCGGTTTTATATCAAAGATTGGCTGGATCAATCGAACAAACGCAGGATGCTGACTCGAGATGACGGCGCCTGCGCCACGGAATCCGCGTTCCTCCAGCAGATCGGGGCGCGCCAACCGGATCGGCCGTTTTTCGCCTATATTCACTACCAGGAACCGCATTCCATTTATTTTCCGCCGTATCCGTACCGCCGACGCTTTTTTTCCGGGTCGCACTGGAAAGAAGGCGCATACCTCAAATTCGACCATATGGGATATTTTGCCGGTCATGTCGGGTTTAGCGAAACCGATGTGCGCCACTATCTGGAATTGTATGACGGCGAAATTGCCTATCTGGACTGGCGCCTCGGACGATTGTTCGACTGGCTGCGCAGACAAAACCTCTGGGACGATACCGTGGTGATGGTTACCTCGGATCACGGCGAAAATATGGGGGAAAAGGGATATTTTTGGCATGCTTTTTGTCTTTATGACAAGTTGATCCGTGTGCCCCTGATTGTCCGTTACCCGGACTGGTTCCGAATAAACGAACGCTCGGCGGCGCTCACGCAAACCGTGGATATTGTGCCGACCCTCCTGGACGGGCTGGGTATAGACTGGCCATATAGTCGGGATTGTCAGGGTCAATCGTTTTTAAGCGGAGCTTTGCGTACGGCGGTCCTGACCGAAACCTATAACCCCGAGCTGATGGTAGACCGTTGGCTCAACAGACGCAAGGACTTGACAAAGGAAGAATTCAGACACTATTTACGCGATCTGCGCGCCTATCAAACCACGAATCATAAACTGATCCGGGCCTCTGACGGGGATCACGAGTTCTTTGATATGAATGCCGACCGTGCGGAATCGGTTAACCGCTATACGTCCGATGCGCCATACGTACAACAGTGTGAATCCGGGCTGCAAAGCTGGATGGATGCGTTTACCCCGCATGTGGCAAAATCTACCCATTTCGGATTCGATAAAGAGATCTGGAACCAGATGCGTGAACTGGGATATGCCTAAAAAAACCGGGCAGAGTATGCAGCAACCCGATAAAATAAATCTCGCGTTTCTAATTCCGTCTCTGCAGACCGGCGGCGCTGAAATGCAATTGCTGTCTCTGGTCAAAGGATTGGATGCGCAGCGGTTCCGGATAACCGTGATTGTGCTGTATGCCGGATATGAACTGGAATCTCAAGTACCCGTGCGCCCCGGAATCCGACTCGTTCGGCTTTACAAACGCAATGCTTTTGACCTGTTTGCATTTTTCCGGCTGATTTTCGTTTTGAAACGCGGCCGTTTTTCGATTCTGCAGTCTTATAATGTATCAGCGCGGCTGTGGGGATTGATGGCGGCCCGCTATGCCGGTATTCCCCGGGTCATCAGTATGGAACGTACGGCGCGGGTGATTTATTCGACCCCCGGTAGCCGATTTTACGTGTTCGCCGAAAAATTCGTCATGCGCAAATCGGACCTGATCATTGCCAACAGCCGGGCGGGTAAACGATTTGCGATGTCCCGCGGAGCAGCGCCCGGAAAGGTGCGGGTGATCTATAACGGTCTGGATCCGGATCGGCTTTTCATAACCCGCAGCCGCCACGAGCTGTGCGAACAGTGGCGCATTCCGGCACAGGCGTTTATCCTGACCTGGGTGGGGCGTCTGGAGACAGTCAAGGATCCCATGACTTTTATTGATGCCGTGCACCGGGCAGTACAGTCTTCTGCGCCGGTCTATGCATTTATCGTCGGCAATGGCTCGCTGCGCTCCGCTTGCGAACAGACGGCTGCAGAGCTCGGGATTCGGGATCGGATTGTCTTTACCGGAACGCGCAGCGACGTGTCCAATTATTACCATGCGGCCGATGCCGTGGTATTGTCCTCCGGTCAGGTGGAAGGCTGTTCCAATACGATTCTCGAAGCTATGTATCTGGCAAAACCCGTTGTGGCCACCCGGGTTGGCGGCAACCCGGAGCTGATCGAGCACGGAAAAACCGGGTATTTGAGCGCTCCCGGTGACGCCGGGGCCCTGGCATCCGAGATTCAGAGTCTTACTGAAAATCCGGAACGACTGACGGTTGGAGAATCCGCGCGGCATAGCGTTCAGATAAAATTTTCACAAACAGCCATGATAAACGCTTTTGAGACGGTGTACGACGAGCTTATGAAAACCGGAGGCTGATGCGTGCGTTCGCGAATTGGAAATGAGCTGACATTTCACAGAATAAATCTACTCGGTTGTCCTGTGGATCACATGTCGATATCCGGCTGTGTGCAGCGGCTGGAATCCGCGATTATAGAAAAACGACAATGTCATATCGTGGTGATCAACGCGGCCAAGCTGGTCAAGGCTCAATCTGATCCTGATTTGCGCGACGTGCTCTGGAATGCCGATCTGGTCGGCGCGGACGGCGTGCCCATTGTGTGGGCATCCCGGCTGATGGGTGATCCGCTTCCGGGACGCGTGAACGGCACTGATTTGATGGAAAAACTGATCCGGCTGGCTGCTCAAAAAGGCTATACGATTTATTTTTTGGGCGCCCGTCAGGCTGTGCTGAAATCAGCTATCGATTACGTGCAGACCGTGTTTCCGAATCTGAATATTGCGGGCTATCGGCACGGATATTTTGAAACCATGAACGATGAGGAAGAGACCGTTCTTTCTATCAATAAAGCCGATCCGGATATACTGCTGCTGGGAATGGGAACACCCATGAAAGAAAACTGGGTGAAACGGCACAAAAACGATCTGAACGTCCGGGTGATTCATGGTGTGGGAGGCAGTTTTGACATTTTGGGCGGGGCGACGCGCCGGGCGCCCCGCTGGATGCAGGAAACCGGCCTGGAATGGCTGTTCCGCTTGATCCTGGAACCCCGGCGCATGTGGAAGCGTTATTGTATCACCAACACGGTATTTATATTCCTGATGGGAAAACTGGCCTGGAACCGATTATTCCGAAAACGCCGCTGAATTGATTAAACATTCTAATTATTTTGAGGTTATAATGAAGTTTTTTACAGCTATTTTCTGCAGTCTGGCGATCTTTGGTGGCGGGCTCGTCTCTGCAGCTGAACAAATCGGGCTATACACGGATAAAAAAATCATTCCCCCGGATTATGACAGCTTTCATCCGCCATTATCTGTGGGCAGTACCTACAGCGATCCGGTGTTTGGCACTCGGGTGACCCGCATGACCAACAGTTCCCGATTCAACGATGAGGTGGTTGGAGGATACTTTTCGAACGCGGAAATCTGCTATTTTAACAAGGATGGATTTTATTTTCTGGCCATTGAGAACGAGTGGGACGGCGACAATTACCCGTTAACCACATTTCTCTATAACGGCCTGACCGGCGAACGCATCAAACTGCTGGGACGCGACCATATCCGTCCCTATCAGATCCGCTGGGCGCTGGCCAAACAGTACACCGTGAACGGGGTGACTGTCACTATGGATCCCAATTATCATTTTTACAATTATGTGGGCAACGAGATTCGTCTTTACGATGTGCGCAGTATGAACGATTATGTGGTGCTGCGCAAGTTCGACGAGTACAGTGAAATCGGTCCATCCGGGGGAGAGGGCGACCTGTCGGATGACGGCCGCTATTGGGTGCTGGACGGCGATGCAAAGGAAATGTTTGTCTATGATCTCATCAAAGATGTAAAGCACCCGGTCAGCACCTTTGATCTGGGCAGTCTGGGATCAAAATCGGGTTCAGTGGGTGTGGATTATGCGACCATTTCCGCGCGCGGCGATTATATCATTGTGGCCTGGGGGACCGATCCCGGAATCGGACGCTATCGCGGCATCGAGGTCTATGACAAAAACTGGAATTTTCAGCGGCAAATTTACCCAGGCATCATTCACTGGGAGACCGGAGTGGATGCTTACGGCGAACAGGTGGTCTATTGCGCCGGCACCACCAGTTATCCCGAGTTTGACGCCCTGGACGGCATCAGCACCGGCGATTTTATATCGATCCGCCTGCGCGACGGCTATGTGCGGCTGCTCAAAGACGTGCCGATCTGGTCGCATTACAGCATGTCCGCTTGCAATTCCGTCAACGGCGGCGATTATCTGTATGTGTCCCTGACCTCTACACGCACCGATGATCCCTATGAACTTTGGGCGCCGTTCTGGGGCGAGATTCTTGAAATTCCCACAGACGGCTCCGGCCAGGTGAGGCGGCTGCTGCATCACCGCTCCCGGCCTGTGCAAGGCCGGACCGGCAAGTTTGCCACGCCGGACGCGGTCATCAATCGCCAGGGCAACCGCATCGTGTTTCGAAGCACCTATAACACATCCTACGGTGATCTGTTTATGTTTGAAATACCGGCGCGCCAACAGTCCTCGGACCCGGACGATATCCCGCCTCTGAAACCGGATGATCTGCAGGGATATCAAGACAATTCGAATACCATCAGACTAGAATGGACCACTCCGGACGCGGCTCGGGACGGCGATCAGCCCCGCTTTTACAAACTATACCGCAATGGCAGCTATATCACGGATGTGTTCAATACGGAATTTTTCGATGCGGGACTCGATGCCGGCACGTTTTATCGCTATAATGTTTATTCCGTGGACAATGCCGGCAATCTCTCCGAACAGCCCGCCACGGTATCCTTGACCACTCCGGCCGATTTTAGCGTGTCGCGGATTCGTGACGTCGAGATCGCAGGCAGGCATTCCGTTCAAATCAAATTCTCACAGCCCCTCAGCCGTCTGACCGCGGAAACGGTATCCAATTATTCGCTCTATCCCTCCGGGTCGGTCAATTCCGCTGTATTGGACGCGGATGAAAAGACTGTGATCCTGAATGTGTCCGAATTGCAAACCGGGATGTCCTATTATGTCACTGTGCGTAACCTGACAGACCAGTCGGTGACTCCCGTTCCTCTGATCCGTGTGGATTCCCCGCGCTTTGTGATTCTCAAAGATTGGTTTGATGATTTTGAATCCTCCACGTTCAGCTCTTATCAGTTTCTGAATCCGGACAGATGGAACATAATTCCACAGGGTAAAGACCGGGCTCTTGTTCTGGAATCCACATCCTTTGACAGTCCGGGCGGAAAACGTCTGGGAGAGTATATGATTATCCCTCACAGTATATTTTACTCGACTCGGTTTTATCTGCGCTGCCACGTGTCAAGCCTGGAAGACCTGCTCTCCAACGCACACGCCGATTACGCGGTGGTCTTTGCCTATGAAGACGCGTTTAACTACTGGTATGTTCAGGTACACACATATAATGTGGCGGTGAATCATATTGAAAACGGCGAACGCGTGCTGTTTCAAGAGTATCCTTTGACGGTCAATCTGGATCAGGAGCATCGGTTTGATCTGGCTTTTTACAATGGTGAACTCAAAGCCGCTGTAAATAAAAAACTCTGTTTCTCACTGTCGCTGTCCCTGCCCGCCGGACAACTGGGACTGGGATCGTACAACGATGCCGTAGCCTTTGATAATCTGAATCTGCAGGCGGACCGTCCCCTGGACTTTACCCCTCCTTCTTCTCCCCGTGGTATTCATGCGGAAGCTACGGTAAAGCGGACAGTCGTGTATTATGCCTGACCCAGGATATCCGCAGTATCGGCGGAATCGGTAACTTTTTCCGTCACCTTGTTCCCAAATTTACCCTGCCTGTTGATCTGATGATCACCGGCAAACGTCTGGGGCAATCCGGTTTGTTTCGCAATGTGTTGCGCTTTGTCGGCGATATTATCCGTTTTAATCAGAAACTCTCCCGCAATTCCATTGTCCTGATCAATACCTCGATGCGATTCAAATCCGTCATGCGAGACATGCTGTTTGTGCATGTATGTCGGGTCAGGCGCAAAAAAGCGGTGGTTTTTATTCACGGCTGGGATTGGTCGTTTGTAAACAAAATGCAGCAACTGGCCCCCGGATTCATCCGGTTTGCATTACTCAAGACAGAGGCGGTGATTGTACTGGCCTCTGAATTCGAGTCTGCACTTTGTAAACAGGGATTCAAAGGAAAGGTGTACCGGTTGTCCACGTTTGTCAATGACGACGAGACCGCGGATTGGGATGAGCAGCGTATTCGTGAAACAGCCGGCTCCCCGGGCCTGCGCATTCTGTTCATGGCGCGGCTGGAGCCCGGCAAAGGTCTGTTTCCCGCTCTGGACGCGGTCAAACAGCTGCAATACTCACATCCGGATGTCCAGCTAAATGTGGCCGGGATCGGGTCGCAATTAACAGCTGCACAGCAGCATGCACAAACGCAATCAGTTCCGGCGCGGTTTCACGGGTTTGTCCAGGGTGAGGACAAAAAGAGACTGATGCAAAAGGCCGATGTGCTGCTGCTGCCCACCACTTACGGGGAAGGTATGCCGACCGCCGTTCTGGAAGGAATGGCATTCGGATGCGCGGTGGTCACTTGTCCCGCTGGCGGTATCAAGGATTTTTTTCAGCATGGGAAAATGGGGTTTCTCTGTGATGAACCGCATCCGGATATCCTTTGCAGCTATTTAAAACAGCTAACGGACGATCAAGCGTTGCGAATTCGCATGGGATTGTTTAACTTTGATTATGTGAAACAACACTTTACAGCCGACCGGGTGCTGAATCAACTCGAGTCGATATTAAGGCAAACCGGGCAATCCAAGACAACGGAGAGGTTATGAGACGTTTTTGTTTGATACTCATCATGATGCCGGCAGTGATTGCAGGACTGCATTGCGCCTCACAGGGCTATCCCGGCGGCGGTCCGGTGGATGAAACCCCGCCGGTTGTGCTTTCAACCGTGCCTGCTGCAGACAGCATCGGCGTCTCGGCGCAGACAGATGTAATTATTCGGTTCAGCGAACCGGTGCAGCCCAATTCCTGTGAACCACTCGTGTTTATCACCCCGTTCGTCAGTCGCGACCGTCTGCAGTTTGACTGGAAAAAAGACCGGGAACTGACCCTCCGGTTTAAGGATCCCCTGATGCCGGACAAAACCTATGTGATCACTATCGGCGCCGGGACCCGCGACCGCCGCAGCAATTCCATGAGATATTCCTTTACGTTGGCGTTTTCGACCGGCGAGTCTATTGACCGCGGACAATTAACCGGACAGGTGTACTCGGATCAACCGGTCAAAGGAACCAAAGTCTGGGCTTATTCTCTCAATGATTCATTAAATCCTGATCCGGCCCGGCAGTCGCCTCTGTATATCACCCAGGTGGGGGAAGACGGCGGGTTTTCTCTCAACTATATGGCTCCGGGCCGGTATCGTCTGTTTGCCGTATTGGACCGTGATCTCAACAATCTCTACAACGCCGGATTCGACAAGCTGGGTGTGGCGCCCGCCGATGTGTACACGGACTCGTCTGAAACGCCGTGGATCGGGATCCGCACCGCGATGCGCGATACGATGCCGCCGGTGATCGCCAGGGCGGAGGCTCCCGATGCCATACACCTGAATGTGCGTTTCTCCAAAGCTATGCTAACGCATCCGGATTCCCTGTTTCTGCAGCCCCCGACCCGGAATGGCGATACATTGGCTGTATACGATGCTTATTGGGACTCTCGCAATAACGCTGTGCTGCGGCTGGTGACCGGAACCCAGCGTCCCGGCCCGTACCGCATGCGCATTTCCAAAGCTTACGATACGTTTTACAATCCCCTGCCGCCGGATTCCGCGACTTTGGAATTTGACGGCGCCGCTCAGCCGGATACGGCCGCCGCGTCGGTTATAGCCCGGTTCCCCAATGACACCACCCGCCTGCAGCCACCGGACACGCCAATTGAGATGACCTTTTCCGAAGCCATGGACCAGTGGTCTGTGCAGCAGGCCTTTTCGCTGGTCGATACCCTGGGTGCCGATACGATAGGCGGACGCTTTGAATGGCCGAATCTGGCGCGTATGCGCTTTGTTCCCGATTCACTGGCGCCGCATACCCATTATCGCTTTTGTCTCGACGTCACAGCTGTAACCGACCGGGCCGGAAATGCACTGAGCGATACCCTGGTGCAGCAGGACTTTGAAACCTGGAATCCCGATACCCTGTCACAGATCGCCGGTACGGTCATTGATCCGGATACCGCTGCGCAGGGTCCGGTGTTTCTGTACGCGCGCAAACGAAATGCGGATAAACCCCATAGAATCATCCTGCCGACGGACGGTCCGTTCCGCTTCCGGGGATTGTTGCCGGGAGATTATCTGCTGCAGGGATTTCGCGATGCGGATGAGAACGGCCGCTACAGCTATGGACAGGCCTTACCCTGGCAGCCGGCGGAAGTCTTTTTCGTTTATTCCGACACCGTGTCCATCCGGTCGCGCTGGCCGAATGAAGGCAATGATATAATCATCCCGCGCTGACAATAAGAACGGTGAATGCGGTCTTTTCTGCCGGGCGAATGATGGTTTTAAAATGATTCAGGGCCCCCGGGTTTCCCCGCAAAAAGTCTATAGGGATATCTGTGTCTATCGAAATACCGTTTATCATCCGGGTTTTCTCCGCGACCCACCCTGTCTGAGAGTTTTCATTGATCAACAACTGACCACAACTATTTGTACCTTTGATGGGGTCAGCTGTTTTAATAGTCGATAAAAGAAATATGCACTGCTTTTTCGTGCCGGGATTGTTGCTGCAGTTAAAATCCGAGCCCTTTTACATTGACCTTGACGCGGCACAAATACATATCCGCGGTCATATACAGCTCGTTGCCGTGTTTTCCGCCGAAACAGCAGTTGGAAATGGCGGTGCCGGTTTCGATGCTGCCCAGGTGCTCGCCCTCGGGGGTGAACACCATCACACCGCCGGGACCGGTCGCCCAGATATTGCCCTGTTCATCCACGGCCAGACCGTCACAGCCGCCGCCCCGGCCGTATTTGTCAAAACCGGTGGCGTCGAAAAAGACGCGCGATTTTCCCGGGCTGCCGTCTGTTGCCACATCAAACGCCAGCCAGAGTTTGCGTTTTCCGGAATTGGCCACATACAGCGTTTTGCCGTCCGGAGACAGGCCGATGCCGTTCGGCCGATCCAGTTCGTCGGACACCAGGATCAGTTCATCATCCGGAGTGAGATGAAAGATGCCGGAAAAATCAAGTTCCTGATTCGGGAAATCCGGGCGCTTGAGCCCATAAGGGGGATCTGTAAAATAAATGTGCCCGGTTGAGCTGATGACAAGATCATTGGGACTGTTGAGCTTTTTTCCCTCATATCGATCCGCCAGAATGGATTTGGTCCAGTTGTTCTGGTTTAACACGGCGATGCAGCGGTTGCCGTGATCGCAGAATAGCAGATCGCCAGTTTGCGGATGCACATACAACCCATTGCTTCCCAGTTCATTGCCCGGCGGATTGTCGCCCACGGCATACCCTGCCGGACGTAGAAAAATCGACAGCCCGTCCGTGTCGTTCCATTGATAGGTGGTATTTTCCGGAATATCGTTAAACAGCACGGATTCATATTTGTTTGACCAGACCGGTCCTTCGCTCCACTCGAATCCCTCGGCCAGCGCCTCGATGACCGCATCCTGCGGGATGAGTGTATTGATACGTGCGTCGTCGCGGTGGATGCTGCCGATGCTCTCCGGCGCCTGACTGCCGCTGCATCCCGATCCGATGACGGCCAGCGCCAGTCCTGTCCAAATCAGTTTTTTCATGTCTGTTTCCTTTTTGCTGTCCAAAGTGATGGTATTTTGACCCCGATTATCCGGGGTGTTTTTGCTTTATATATATAAAAAGATTCTCCGCCAAATGCAAGAAATCGTTTCTGAATCCATCTCAATCGCGTTTGAAGATATTTCCCTAAATCCCGGAAAAAAAGGCTTGTACCGCATCAACCGCTTTCTCGGCATTGCGGATGAGGACACGCGCCGCTATCTGAAGCGCATGGGCCGCCGCAAGGTCAATACCAACGCCAAAAAGCCCATCCCCCAATGGACAAACCGGGATGCAGAGATGACACGGAAATTTGACGAGATTGCAGGGAGGCAGTGGAGGGTGCACTATGGGGTGTAGACTGTTTCTCCTGCAAAACATGGCTGGACGGCAACGCCGGTCTGTTTTTGTGCAAACGCCGGTCCTCCACATTGGTGCACGGGCTGCACGAGGGTGATCATTTGTCCGATGATGAGCGGAAGCGGCGGCAGATCGTGCTATTCTCCATTTTCCTCCCAATCCCGCACCACCAGCGTTTCACCCTCCAACTCTACCACCACTTTTTGCCGTTCGCGCCAGCCCAGTTTGTCAATGTAAGCTTTGGGGATCGTGATGTAATAGGAGTATTTTGATGTTCTGGTAAGTTTTCGGATTTTTTCCCGCCCACTACCATGTGTCCGTTTTCTGCTCATAAAAATCTCTCCGATTTGAAACAGAACGTACCGCAGTACGTACTGTCTAAGTTGTTGAAAATGTAAAAGCCGGGTGTTTTGAAATGCCGTGTTATAATATGTGCCCCCGGCATTAATATCACTATGCTGTTAATTTTCAAGAATCCGGCCCGGTAAAATCAAGAGGAGTAACGCACACGTCTCGATTGGGTACGGGCCGGATACTGGATGAATCTTATTTTAATTGAATTGATGCGAAAATGCAAGTTATTTTTTCAAAATATTTTCGGCATCGGAGGCAAACAGGGTAACGCAAGGATACCGGCAACTTTGGCGAGTGACCTGTTTCATAGGCATA
This sequence comes from candidate division KSB1 bacterium, assembly GCA_034521575.1. Taxonomy (NCBI): domain Bacteria; kingdom Pseudomonadati; species Candidatus Zhuqueibacterota bacterium. Next base: position 1,108,953 of record JAXHMJ010000005.1, on the reverse strand, counting down.
CGCTTTGGGATTGGATTCAAAATCATTCCACACTCAATGCAAGGGGATGGTGCAAGTGTGCAGCTCAGTATCCTCCTGACGTCTTCAAGGGGGCTTTCGCCCCGCAGTCATACAATGACACCTTGCTTAAAGATCTCTTCCGATGATGCTCTTTTTGATTTTTTTGATATAATGTATAGACTTGCGATATCCTACTATGTAAAGGAGGTTATAATATGCATACTGGAATCAAAACATGGGGAAACAGTCAGGGATTACACGCTACCCAAACATATTCTTGAGGAGGCTCAGATCGATGTGGGTGATGATCTGAATCTTTTTGCCGGTAATGGAAAAATGGTGATGGAACCGCTGCATCAAGTCGACTTTAAAAAAAAGGGCTTGTGTTTTTCGGCATAAATAATTTAATTAATAATGAGACAAAAGACAAGGGCGGACCGGAACGGAAACGGACTGATCATTCGAAACCTGAATGGGTGATGCTGCAAAGCTCTATGCTGCCCTGCGCACGGTGTTGAAAGGAGAAAGCGTTTGAATGGGCCAATCCTGAGGCCTTTACCGCCGCCTGTTGATATTGAAACAAAATTTGTGCGGCGCCACTATGCTGCGTCCAACCGCTATCTGGCAGAATTGAAAGACATATCCGGGACCCTTGCCAACCAGGATATACTCATCGCGACCCTGCCGCTGTTGGAAGCAAAAGACAGTTCTGCGGTTGAAAAAATCATTACGACTTGTGACGAGCTGTACAAAGAATCGCTCTTTGAAAATCTGGTGAAAAATCGGCCGGCAAAAACGTGCAAACCTATGCCCGCGCCTTGCGTATCGGATATGAAAGAGTCCAAAAAGCCAAACTGTTCACCCGGAATCAACTCAACCTGGTTGAACGGTTTTGCAGATTAGCCGTGACCTGTTATACAGGAGGATAAAATGCAGCAGAATCCAAAAATAAAAAAGTTGTTAATCCGGGTCGTTAATAATCAGATTCGCTACAATAACCCGGCGGAGACGAAAAAGACATTGGATCGTCTTGTTTCAGAAGGATATTCTCAACAAAAAGCCAAAGAATTGATCGCTTCAGTTGTTATGGCTCACATCTATAGCATCATGCAAACTGAAACTGCGTTTGACGAGGCTCTGTATGTTCGTCAACTGCAGGAATTACCCAAATTACCGGTTGATCAAGACGAATAATGGACAGATCGCCGTGTTTGTGGGCTAACCCCCCCTTGGGAATATTGATGTCCACGCGCTAAAGCGCCTGGTTATGAAATGTGAGTAGTCTCTTGGAGCTGCAAACCTCTAAATTTTCTCCGTGGTGATTTTGAATCCAAAAGCAAAGCGCGTAGCTGTGAAATATTTTGTTTGCATATTTATTCAGTGATGGTGGATTTCACTCGATAGATCGTTTATATTTCTGTACAACATGTTGATCGGCTGTTGTTTGGCTTAGCCCCGAGCTTTCGGGGGGGGAATGAGATCCCTCTGAATTTTTTCGCGGCGGCTTTGCTGTTTTGGATCGCTTGTTATTATCCAGGGTTTTGAAACAGCCCGGATCGCCCCTGCGGTGACAGCCTGACTTTGGAACGACTCGATGCGCACCTGCAATAAACCCAGATTGTGCCGTTTTTGCAGCTGATTCATAGAACATGGATGACGCGGACACACGTGCATCGGACAGAAGAACGAGTGTGTTTGTCTGCCCCGGATATCCTGTTTCAATGCATTGGCTTTTTTTCAAAGCAGTATATGACCGCTTAAAACTCGTAACTTTTCCTTGCATCTTTGCAAAAATATCAATAAAATGCAAAAACAATAAAACGCGGGGTGTCGCTTGGGGTTGTACAGGTTTGGAAACGAACCCCACACGGAGCCGTTCAGGGGTGTACCAGCGGCAATTTCTGCCCGCCTGTCTTTAAATTGTTTTTTTCACATAGCGTTCGAAATAGCGTTAAAAATCGCTATCCCTTGAATTTTATGGCAGTTGATCACTGTAACATCTGGCGGGTACCTGTGTTGTGCCGGCAGAGTTGATGAATAGCGGTTTGACTTTTTTCTAATACTGGAAAATTTATAGAGCCCTGAATGTTTTCTAATAGTAGAAAAAAATGAATAGCTATATTAGTCTGATAAATTATATGTTGATGTTATGTTTTGATACTTTACTTTGTTAGGAGAAAGTAATGATTTATCAAAAAATTACCGATGAAATTAAAGAAAAATTCTATCAGCAATATTTTCCGAATGATGGGCAACGATTTGTTGCGTGGTATTTACGCAACATTCATTTGAGAGATATGAATGAAACCCAAGATGATATGACAGATGGTGCTGATGACAAGCAGATTGATGCCTTATTTATTGATGACAATCAGCAAACTGTCTTTGTCATTCAAGGCAAATTCATTGGTAATGGATCTGTGGATGCGGAACCACTACGTGAAGTATTGTCCTCTTGGATACAATTAAAAGATTTGGTCAGACTGCAAGAGGTTGGGAATGGTAAATTAAAAAGAAAGTTGTCCGAGGTTGCTAAAGCACTTGAAGATGAATACGAAATTGAATTTGAGCTTATAACAACCGGTGAATTAACTGAAGCAGCAAAAGCCGATTTGGATACATTTCAAGCTCAATTAGTGGAGCTTAGTGAAACTAACGATTTTTATGCAAATATCAAAATAGTTGATAAGAACGAATTGAAAAGGCGTTACGATCTTGCTCTTGAAAAGGATAATCCAACGATTAATCATGAGGTCAGTTTGGCCAACAGTAAAGCTATGGAGATTGAAATTGCTGGCAACAAAGTGGTGGTGGCCGCTCTACCCCTCAAAGAGTGCATTAAAATGCCCGGAATAAAGGATGGCACCCTATTTCAAAAAAATGTTAGACAAAGTTTGGGATTAAGCAACAGGGTAAATAAAGGAATTAAAAGTACAATATATTCCGACCAACACAAGGACTTTTTTTTCTATCATAACGGAATTACAGCTATTTGTAATAAGTTGTCATTAAACAATAATAAATTAAAGCTTCACGGCTTAAGCGTTGTGAACGGATGCCAATCTATAACAACAATTTTAAATTGTAGCGAAAAAGTAAAACAATTAGACGACACCTATATTCTTTTTCGGTTTTATGAAATCCCCCAGCGGGAGCGTGGCGACAAAATAAGTATCAACACAAATTCGCAAAGCGCCGTCAAGCCGAGGGATCTTAGAAGTAATGACAAAAGAGTTCTAAATATTAAAAAATCCTATGAACAGAAATATTCCAATGGATATTTTGTAAGCAAAAGAGGTGAAATTCCTCCTGCCACCAAAGATAAAGACTATGTGTTGGATTTACTTAATTTAGGAAAATATTTGATCACGTGGCATTCACAGAGACCTAATATAGCGTATAGTGAAACGAGAATTTTTGATAAGTATTTTGATCAACTATTTAAAAAGGACTACTCTGCTGAAAAAGCTCAGGCGTTAAACGTTTGGATGAAAAAGGTTTGGGAAAAATGGGAAAAAAATAATCCGCTAGGATTGAATGAAAGTTTACTGGCAATGCGTGCCTATGCCCCATATCACCACCTTTATGCAATCTCGGTTTGTTTCGGTGTATCAAATTCTATGCCAATGGAAAGCGTACCTGATCCAAGCATAGCTATTAATAGAGCAAAGGATTTTGATCTTATGGACCAAATAGTTGATTTAGCCGGAAGATCTCTGAACTTTGCTTTGGAGTCGGCTGCAAATGAGCCGCAACCCTCCAATAGAGTTTTTAGCCCTCAGAATTGGATTAAAACAAAAACTTGTTTGGCAGGTATACGAGCCGCAGTGAGCCAAAGTTTGAATATGTTGCCTATGATGAATGCGGATATTTCAAATAAAATCAAGCAAGGCTTAAAAATGGAAAGAGATCAATTTGAGGCAAGATGGTCGGCGGATTAAAAACATCATAAAATTATTCACCGGACGCGCCAAAGGCGCGCGCGCCGGTGATGGTTGTCGTTGGGCCGACGTACGCATGAAGAGAAACAACTTCTTGAGAAACCAACAAGCACACAGTTTTAGAATGAACAAGATCGTTTGCCTTGTAGATGATCGCGATCTGGTTCTGGAAAGGAACAACGAGTAATGCCGATTCCTGATAAGACAGCATCCTATGCGACAGCGGGCGCAACAACGGACCAAATAGATGTCCGAATCAGCCATCGAATCATACAGCTATTCTCGGAAGGGCTATATTCCAGTCCTAACAAGGCTATTGAAGAACTCGTTTCCAATTCCTTCGACGCCGGCGCAAACAATGTTCACATCTTACTCGCGCCGGATCTCCGAGCTCCAGACGCGACAATCGTAATCATTGATGATGGCGAGGGAATGAATGGAGACGGTTTGAAGAAGCATTGGATCATTGGAGAAAGCACACGGCGAAGAGCCGGTGGTTCTTCGAGACGTAAGCCCATCGGGAGATTCGGAATCGGCAAGTTGTCAACATACGTCCTGGCTGCAAAGTTGACCCATATTAGTAAATCCGGCGATACGTATTATGCCGCAACAATGGATTATTCCAACTTGACCGGAAGCGTCACCGATGCCTCTGAGGGCGTTTTTGATGAGCAAACGATCCAGATACCATTACGAACGTTGACCATGGAACAGGCAAGAGAGGCAGTTCAGTATTGGACCCGTGGGGATAAGGACGGTTATCAGGCGCTCAGGCTGTTTGGAGAAGAAGCATCTGAATCGTGGACCGTCGCGATTATGTCGAACCTCAAAGAAATGGGCCAAAAGGTCAAGATTGGGCGCCTTAGGTGGGTTTTGAGAACCGCCATGCCTCAGCAGATCGATTTTCGGCTTTTTCTTGATGGTGATCCGATAACACCTCCCGAAATGGATCGCCCCCTCAAGAAGCTTGTCCTTGGCAAAGATGTCATTGCAATGTCGCCACCATGCCCGACAGGATTGATTGCGCGTGAGGACACAAGAGAATCGGAAGATTCCATTCACCGCTATGGAGTTTATCACGAGGAATTACTAGGCAGGATTACGGGGTATATCGAGATTTTCGCAGATGAACTTGATAGAGGGAAAGAAAAGTTTGAGCAAAGCAGTGGATTCTTCGTTTATGTCAGAGGACGAAGGGTCAATGTTGATGATCCCGGATTTGGCATTGAGCGGAATCTCTTACGGCATGGCACGTTTTCTCGTTTCAGGATGGTCGTTCATATCGACAGTTTGGATGAAGCGCTCCGATCTTCACGAGAATCGTTTCAACAAGGCGATTTGTATGAAGCTGTTCAGAATTTCCTACGTGCCGCCTTTAATATGGCGCGCAACAAGCTCGTGGAACATGACCGCACACAAACGCCATCAGCCCGAATGTTTGCCAGTATCTCCGCAGCTCCGGGCAGTTTGACAAGAAAGCCCCTGTTGGCGCTGGCCCGGATGGTTGCCGAAAATCGGGCGACGCCATTTTATCTTCGCTTCCCATCCGGACTGTCCGCTGAGGAGAATGCCGCCTTACTTAAGACCCTGCAGGAACAGGCTGAAGGCGCGGATGGCTTACTTCGCTTAGAGATCAGCGTCTTGGACTCGAAGGACGGTCTGGCGGTTTTCGATGCTCGAGAAGGCAAACTTCTCGTTAATTCTTCCCATCCTTTCATCGCTGCCTTTCAGGAATTCTTTTCCGATCCTGCCCGAAGCCTTCCTCTCGAAATGGTAGTCATGGCGGAAATCCTCCTTGAGGCCCATTTATACCACATGGGCTTGGATGAAAGCGTGATTCGCGATGCGATTGGGAGACGTGACGAGCTGCTACGACAGTTTGTCAGATCCTCTGCGCGCCGAACGGCCGGCATGATTGCACTCGCGCTCACCGAAGCTCGTGACGACGCAAACGAACTGGAAGAAGAAATGCGCGCAGCTTTTGAGGCAATGGGTTTTGCGAATGTAATTCGCATCGGCGGAAGCGGCAAGCCGGATGGCACAGCCGAAGCCCATTTAGCCGCATCGGAAGATGGTTCCGTTCAACGTTATAAAGTCGGCCTTGAGGCAAAGAGCGGTAAGACTGTTTCGGCTCATCGCCTGAATGTATCGGGAATTGCAAGGCACATGGAAGATTACAGATGCGACCATCATTTGGTGATCGGAAATGGCTTTGCTACCTCGAATGAAGTAAATTCAGCCACGGTCCGTGATATCAACAACCACAAGGAAAAGACAAGAAGAACAATCACGCTGATGCATATTGACGACTTGGCGCGATTGATCCGTATCGCTTCGGCAAAGCGAATTGGTGGTCTCAGCCGCCTTCGTGGCCTTTTCAGAGACTGTGTTACACCTGAAGAAAGTAAGGACTGGGTAGATGTCCTCTCCGAAGAGGAACCAGAAAGAAGGCCGTACAAAGAGATACTTGAAACTATTTGGAAATTGGCAGAAGAAGTTCCGAATGAAGCAGTGGAATATGCCGCCGTTGTGACCGAGCTTCGGCATCGAGAGCCTCCGGTAAGAATGTCAAAGGCTGAACTAGTCGACTGCTGCAAAGCAATGCAGGTACTTGCAAGCGGAGTTGTGTATGCTCGTGAGAACACCGTTGAAATCAACCGCAGGCCCGATTTGATTTTACAGGATATACAGACGGCTGTTGGTCAATATCCCGAAGCGGAAAGAAGGACAATACACATATGATTCCGGCAACGCAAAAAGCTCACATTCGACCTGTTCATCCATTCCCGGCAAGGATGGCGCCTTCGATTGTGTGGGATGCACTGCCGTCGCAAGGCGATTCCTTGAAAGTTCTCGATCCGATGTCAGGATCGGGAACAACGCTTGCCTGCGCAAGGATGAGAGGGCATCACGCTTTTGGATGTGATACAGATCCACTGGCGCTGTTAATTTCGCGCACTTGGTGCGCCGATGCCGATCCAGAAAAGGTCTTGCGTCGCGCCAAACTCGTATTAGAGCGAGCAATAGAACTTGCCAAATGCTTGAGGCTTGAAAACTCATATCCTAAAGGCGCTGACGTCGAGACCCGCAAGTTCATCGATTTCTGGTTCGATCCCGAAACACGCCGTGATTTGACCGCTTTATCGACTTGTATCTCAAGGGTGCGGTCTGAATCTGAAAGAATGTTTTTGTGGTGCGCATTCTCGCGAATGATAATAACGAAATCCGCGGGGGTTTCGCTTGCAAGGGATGTCTCACATAGTAGGCCCCATCGTGCTTATGCTGTTGCACCTGTGAAGCCGTTCAATATTTTTCAGAAAGCCGTGGCAACAGTGGTAAAAAACTGCCCATTTACAATGGAAGCCAAGGTCGCTCCTTCTGTAAATGTCCAGCATGGTGATGCAAGATCATTGCCTATTGAAAGCTCAAGTATGGATATTATCCTTACATCCCCGCCGTATTTGAACGCCATAGACTATCTTCGCGGCCACAAACTGTCGCTTGTTTGGATGGGACACGAGATCCCTGAAATTCGATCAATCAGATCGGGCAACATTGGGGCGGAAGTATCAATAAAACATTCCACAGATATAGCAATTCAGGAAGCCATGTCCTCCATGGCAACCCTTGACGAAATGAGTAAACGACACTTGGGCATGATACGTCGTTATGTTTTGGATATGAAGCAAGTTATAAAAGAATGTGCCCGCGTATTGAAGGTGAATGGGAAAGCGATCTTTGTTGTTGGTGACTCAACAATACGCGGCGTCTTTATAAAAAACTCGGAAGCCCTGGCTTCTCTCGCAAAGCAACATGGGCTTACGCTTGTTTCGCGTACTACTCGTCCAATTGAAACAAGACGACGCTATTTGCCGCCTCCTGAATCTATAAAAGCCGGGGATAGAATGCAGAATCGGATGCGAGAGGAAGTTATACTTCATTTTGTAAAGGCGGGCTCGTGAGATGCAGTTAGTTATTATTGGTTGAGCTCGGGAACACACCACAGGACAACTTATCCATGATTACGAGGATTGGCGCAATCATAACTCAATGTAGGCCCAACAGCATGCAGCAGACGGCGCTGCGCGCCGCCGCTGATGCTGGGTTATGCATTTCTAAATAGGTGATGTCATGAAATGGTATAAAATCTTAATCACAATTACAATTTACATTTTTCTTCAATGTGCTAGTAGCGAAGTATTTGTAAGGAATGATATTGATTATAGCAAATATAATCGTATAGCAGTTTTCCCATTAACCGATTATCCCAATAGACCAGGTTCAGGTATACAAGTAGCAGATATGCTCTCTATGCAATTAATAAATTCGCAGTATAACATTATAGATAGATCACAAACAATGCATATACTTCAAGAGCAACAACTAGGCATGACTGGTTTTATAGACGAAAGTACTGCTCCATCAATTGGAAAAGTATTAGGGGTTCAAGCAATTTTAACAGGTTCAATAAGTGAATATCAATGTATCCAAACCAATATACAGGTTGTTCAAGGGGCAGATCCAGCTTATATGCCTATTTCAAAGGCTGCAATCTCACTTAAGCTTATTGATTGTGAAACCGGTCAAATTGTCTGGGCTGGTTCTGCACGTGGTTCTGAAATTGGACAAAACGTTGAAAATATTGCAGCCCAGAAAGCAATAAAAAATATATTAGATAAATTTAAAAGTTTAAAAATAAATGTAAATTCGCCTCAAATAACAAACAAACTTACACCCGTACCAACAATACCCGAAACATTTTTCCCAAATCTTAGAAGAAACTATCCAAAATACAATAAATTTACTGATGAACAAATTATTCTAGCTTTCAGGAAAAACAATCCGCAACACAACGATAAAAGTGATATTTGGATCATTAAATATATAGAAAAAAAATCGAAAAAATAAAAATATCTGATTATGGTTACTATTACTAGACATGTCTCGATAGAAAACCATATGATTAACTAGTAATGCATAATATAACGTTATGCAAGTAAAGACAAAATTATAAATGAATGAAAATCGCTTACAAAAAAGAATAAATTTAGTGCGAAGAGATTTGGGGAACCTACTCTTCCATTTTACAAGAAAACCAGATTCAAAAGTTGAAATCAAAAATGATAAATATAATAGAACATTGCCCCAAAGCGCATTATCGGTTCTTGAGAAAATATTATCTGATGGTTCACTTAAGGGCTCATCGAATAATATTCGTGGTGGATTTAAATGTATATGTTTTACAGAATCTCCAATATCAGAGTTAGCGTCATTGTTTTCTTTAATAAATATTGCGGAATCGTTAGACGATAAAACTCGTTATGAACCATATGGAGTAGCTGTAAAAAAAGAATGGCTTTTTTCAAAAGGTGGTAGACCGGTAATTTATCAACCTGAAAGTGATTTTAAATTATTACCTGACAAATTAAAATATAGACATGTACGATATGAACCAGATCAAGGGATTGATTACACGTGGGAACGTGAATGGAGAATAAAAGTTGAACACTTGAATTTGAATCCAAAGGAAACATTAGTAGTAGTACCAGACGCAGAATCGGCTTTTGATTTAGTATATCAGCATTCAAATGTAGAACTAGACTATGATAACGAGCCAATTCCTCAAGGATCATATCACGTGGCCAAATGGATGGCTGTATCATTAGATTTATTTGGATTTAAAGTAGAATAATAAATTTGGAAAAATCAGGTAAATCATAATTTTGCATAACACAATTTTGCTCGTGCCAAGCTAAATCCAGATCGTTGGGAGATGGCAAAGTTCATTGAAATACGATTACGTTACCCAGTGGGTGCAAGTCCCACCTGCTCAAAGTTTAGCCAACAGGGCAGTAGTGAACCTCACGTGCAAGCCCGGTAACGGGCGTACGAAGCTGAGGGAATCGAGGGTGCAGGGTCTGTATTGAGCCCCGAAATATGTATAGTTGTGGACATAAGGATAAGGAGCGAACGGTATTCGCTTTGAAAAGCCGACGGACTGCATTTTTTGGAAGGCAGCAGTCTCATGAACGCAAGTGGCGAGTTCATGAGACACCACCGGGGTCTAAGACCAGATCATGTACTCAAAAGAGTAGCCTGGGAACTTGGGAGAGCCTTCTGTTTCCTTGTATTCACACCAAAGAACGATGGGGTAACCGGTTGACAAAACACCCCGGGCATAATGAAGCTGCTTCCTGCTTTGTTATGTCAACGTCCTCTGGGTATGCCAACATTCGAGGACAAGGTTGTGCAGCGGGCAGTCAGTATGGTTATGAGTTCGGTCTACGAACAGGATTTCTATGATTTTTCTTATGGGTTTCGTGAAGGGCGCAGCCCTCACCAGGCCATCAAGGAACTCAGAGAACAATGTTACAGGCAGAATATTCGCTGGATAGTGGATGCAGATGTGAGCAAGTTTTTCGACAGTTTGGATCATGGCATATTAAAAAAAGTGGATTACGGTTTGCAAAGATGTTTATCGCGATCCGGAACGAGTGATTGATTATCCGGGCCGCTATAAGCACCGGGTTGCGATCAGCAATTACCGGTTTATCAACCACCATAGAGGTATAAAATGATGTTTTCGGTGTCACAATTTTAAAAATTTCACTCGGGGCCATTGGTGACGTATGCTCTGGCGAGTTTTTTCGAGTTGGACAAGAATGAAAAGAGATGAATTCTTGAAAAATGTCAATAAAATCAGTGATAAAAAGCAAAAAGGTAATATTTTCAACACTATGATATTGGATAGAGATAGGCATAGACCGCGGCATCGTTCAACCGTTATTTTATCCAGCATTGAGCTTGTTTGTTTGACAATTTATAACTATTGTAATCATTCCTGGAAGAACCGCAGTCATGTGCGGTTTTTTCCGGGCTCAACGCAGGATAAAATACTTGATGTTAGCCGTAAAAAAAGCAAATCGTAAATTGTTTTCGATGAAAATAGCCTGATAAAACATCACAATCTCAAGCACAACGAAATATTTGTATATGCAATTTAATTTAATCATTGACATTTAATAATGATTACCTTACTTTTTGTAGGTAAGACTACAAAAAGGAGATTTATTATGAGTGTTATGAGTGTAAGAATAGATGACAATAAAAGAAAAGCATTAAAAATTATTGCATCCATTGAAGGCAAATCAATGAGCAGTATTCTAACTGAATTAATTGAAAACTATATTGACGAAAAAAAGGATGTATTGATTAATCTTTCAGAAAGCGAAAACCTAAAAGAGATCATGAAAATGTCAGAATTTTCATTCTCAGAATGGGATAATGAAGAAGATGAAATCTACAATACATTATAAAAAATGGGACATTGTCCTTGTCCCATTTCCATTTACAGACCTATCTTCGTCTAAAAAACGCCCCGCTCTCGTCGTCTCACCAGATGAATATAATAAAGGCTTAGATATTGTTATTGCTTTTATCACCAGCAAAATTGATATAAAAGTTAAATTAGGCGATTATCATATTCAAGAGTGGCAAAAAGCAAATTTGCCAAAACCTTCAATGATTCGTATGAGATTCGCAACCATCGACAAAAAGATTATCGTTAAGCAATTTGGTAAATTAAGCAATAAAGATATTACTTCCTTCAAAGAAGAGCTCGCTAACTTTTTTGCTGTGTAAATTGGGCATAGATAAAAATTTGCAAAATCAAGCACAGACTTTTTAAAGTATATGAGATCATTTCAAGTAAACGGCTAACGAATAAGCGTTGCATTCGACCTGAACGCAGTGAAGGTCGATATGCGAACGCGGGGTTGGACTTGGCCCTAACGACTCGTAGCGAGTTTTAGTAGTGGAGTTGTAAGTTAATGGAATTTACATTTTTGGGAAGGCACTCTACACAACAGTTAAAAACTGTTCAGAAAATATATCTCGGAAAAAATACTAGAAAAATGAATAGTATCAAATCCTGAGCAAGGTTCAAAATAAGCTGTAAACAAGGCAAAACTACTGTTTTCTAATATAAAAGACATACGTCACCCATGTCATTGAAAATGATTTTTTAAAGTTTTGAGATTGTAAGCCCAATATTTGGAGGTCCTCTTGTTTTCGGGATTTCCGCGACAAAAATCAGTGCATGTCCGCAGTCAGGGCATTTCATGATTTTATCGTCTGTGATTAAATCATCAATATTTGTTTGTAAACGTTCACCGATCAGTTCTTTGACATATGCCAATTCACCTCGTTTTTTGGTGGCCAATATTCCAAAATAGCGCACTTTTACAAAGCTTTTTGGAAGAATATGTTGTAAGAACAGATATATGAATTCATTGGCATCCAGTGACCGGGTTTTCACGGTATCTGTTTGAGCATCTTTATAGCGGAATGTTACCTTGCCATGTTGTAAGTTTATTATGTTTTTGTCAGAAATGGCTACACGCATGATGTATGGTGCCAAGTATTTAAGAGCTGATTGTCCGTTTCCAACTGGTTTGATATGACAAACCCATTTCTTTTTCCATGTATTGACTGGCAGATGAAGATTCAAATTTTTCTGAATGAGAGCATCTTTGAATAATCTGCGAATCAATATTGACAAGGGTTTGACATGCACCAGAAAATCGGGTTTGGCCCATTTCCAGCGTTTGCCATCTTTGGTCAGTCCGCCAGCCGGTATAAGGAAATGAATATGCGGGTGATATCTCAGATCGCGCGTCCATGTATGCAAAACACCCATCATGCCGATATCGGCGCCGAGGTATTTTTTCTCTTTTGCCAGAATTAGCAGCGCCTGAGCGGCGGCTCGAAAGAGTAACGAGTAAAGCATTCTTTGATGTTGTTGAAAGGCGGTATGCAGTTCATTTGGTATTGTAATGGTCGCCAAAAAATAGGATGTCGGCAACAGAGTCTGATATTGTTTGGCAAGCCATTGATTTGCGCGGTCATTTTGACATTTTGGACAATGTCGATTTCTACATGAATGATAACTGTAATGTATTTTGCGGCATTCTTCACATTTCCAAGTCTGTCCACCCAGTGCAGAAGTTCTACAGTCAACAATATTCTGCATGGTTTTATAATGACTTGGAAGAATACTTGGTCTATATTTTGCAATTGTTTCATTTCCATATTGGCGGATAATGTCCGCCATTGTGATCACAGGCTGTTCATAACCTTATTGATCACATGAACTGGGTCAGGCAGATTCTGATTGATCAGTTGAGTATAGATCATGGTTGTTTTGGGATCTTCGTGGCCGAGATATTTTTGCACAAACCTCAGATCAACGCCGGCTTCGAGTAAATGTGTGGCATACGAATGCCGGAGATGGTGAACAGAAACCTTTTTTGCAATTTTAACAGCATCCTTGGCTTCTTTGAAAGCAATTTGTATACTTGTCAAAGGAATAGGTTTGTCAGTGGTTGGCATAGCGTTTCCACCACGGCCAGGTGCCGGGAATATCCATTTTGGATTTCGATGTGTTTTGTAGAAAGTTCTCAACAATTCAAGAGTGCGTTGAGGTAATGGTATATATCTGTCCTTGTTTCCTTTGCCGCGATGAATATGGACAAACATACGTTCAGAATCAATGTCGGATATTTGGAGATGGGTACCTTCTTGAAGCCGAAGACCGAGAGAATAGATCGTGAATAAACAGGCCTGATGATGAGGAAACCGTACGTTCTTTAAAATTTTGTGAACTTGAGCCTGGCTTAATACAACAGGTAATGATTTTTGTTTTTCAGGACGCACAAACCTGATTGTTGTCCAATCGCGTTGCAGGGTATGGGTAAAAAAGAACTTGATACCGCATAATGCAATGGTACATGCGGTTCGCGACCATTTGCGTTTGTTTTTGTTGTAGAGGAAGTATTGGCGCAGTTCCTCTTCGGTGATTTGACCAGGTGGTTTTTGGTAATATGTTGAAAGTTGAGCAATAGAACGAATGTACATTTCAATTGTTCGTTCCGACATGCCTTTGAGTTGCATGTCTTCAGTCATACGTGTACGCCAGTCAGTCATCGTGAACCTCCTTTTAAAATGAATAATTGATTTGTGAGGTTCACGATGGCTGCAATTATCAGGCAAAAGTGCCCGCCCGCTTTTTTGGGCGGGCTTAGTTCAACAATCTGCTGCACGCGACGGCTGGCGCCGTCGCCTTTGACAGCTTCGAGGTCAAATTCAGTGGCAGAATTCGTTGGTCAATCTGATTGGTTGCTCGCCGCCGCGCGTGAGCAAAGTGTTAGCAGGGTCGAAAATCAAAAATTTTTATCATCTCTTTAACAGGAAATTGAACAGCATAATTGTTGGTTAGGTATAGAAAACTTTTCATAAAATATATAAGAATTGAACTCATGATAACAAATGATCAAATAAACTTAATCGCGTCAACAATAGACTCGAAATTTCCAGTGAAAGATATTTTTCTGTTTGGCTCCTATGCACAGGGAGAGCCCAATATTGAAAGTGACCTTGATTTATGCGTAACAACTAATTTAGGAAATAATAGAAAGATTGATTTAATAAGAGCAATAAGAAAGGAAATCAATAATATTCTAAATATCCCCCTCGACATTTTAATTTATGACTCTTATGAATTTCAACAAAGAGCTGCACATCAAAATACATTGGAATATAAAATTCTAAATCAGGGGATTCTGCTAAATGGATAACAGCCAACTTGCTCAAGAATGGTTTGATATTGCAAAAATTGATTTATCCTCAGCTAATCACCTTTTGACAATGCACCCCCGCCCTATTGAAATCATTTGTTACCATTGTCAACAATCTGCTGAAAAATACTTGAAGGGTTTTTTAGTTCTCAATAATCATGAGGTGTTAAAAACTCATGATTTGGTCATATTGAATAAACTTTGCAGCGAATATTATGTCGAATTTAAAATTATCGAAGATGAATGCCTGAGATTAACGGACTACAGCGTTAATGTTCGATATCCATATCCATTCGACTTGAACGACGAAGATATGAATCTTGCGCTTAAGGATGCCAAGCAAGTAAAAGATTTTGTCCTTCGAATATCAAAAGATTTCATTAATCGTCAATAAGCGCAAGCATACGTGCGGAATAAATCAATAATTGCCGGCATATTCTGCTAACAAGCAACTGCAGCCGATTTTAACCGCCGATTCGTTCAGGCACATTTCGGGGCAATGTCAGGTTCAGTTGGTTTGCGCTGGTTTGTCCGATGCGGTTAAAACGGCTGATTTAATTGTTATAGCTATCATCAACAATAAATTATCTACATCAGAAAAACCAATCGGCATTTAATGTGCAATTTTAAATAATTATATCGATCACTTAAAAATACTATTGATATAATTCGCTACATTCGTATCTTTAATTATACGGGATATTCAAACAAAGCCATTAGTCACCTTTCTATTGTGAATATAGAAAATTCTTGTCGTAATTAACCTTCATCACTAGATCTTCAGTATCAAGATCTAAAGGAGTTATTGTGAGATTAAAAATTATGACAATCGTTGCTGCCCTACTTTTTATTGTTGGGTGTGAAGAAGACTTGAGTCCTCTCAAAAAAGACAACGGACAGGTAAAAATAAATGTATCAGAACCTAAACTGCTTATTGACAGTGGAAAGCACCCGGAATGGTCGCCGGACGGAACACAGATCGCATATACAGGTTGGACTGAAGAAACAAGACAGGATATTTTTATAACATCCAAAGACGGCAGCACTGTTCAGCAAATTACATTTGAGGCGTCCATAGACATGCACCCTTTTTGGGCACCGGACGGCCGTTCCCTTGGCTTTAGCTCAAACCGAATAGACGAGCAAGAATATTATATTTTTACAATATCCATTGATGATAAAGAAATAAAACATATATCACCGGACACAGTAACTGTCCAAGCCGGTGACTGGTCGTCGGATGGACATAATATTGTGTATGATGCAGATTTTTCTTCTACGAATAGTGAGGACGATTTTCTCGGGTTGACAAATTTGTCAACAAACAAAACCGAGTATATTCTTGTAGACCGCACCTATGAAGGTTGGCCAAAATTTTCACCGGACGGTTCCAAAGTCGTGTTTGAGTCAATTGACAATATTTCAAATGTTTATAACATTTGGACAGTCAACACCGACGGCAGCAACTTGACGCAGATTACAACAGAGGGAGGAGAATACCCAACGTGGTCACCGGACGGTGAATGGATTCTCTATTCAAATATGGAATCTGACAATTATGACCTATTCATTATTAAAAGTGACGGCAGCCAAAAAGCAGTTAAAGTTCTGGATACAAAAGACGCAAACGAAGTTCGGGCTTCATGGTCTCCAGATGGGAAAAGCATCATTTACGATACAATGCTTGGAACAGAAAAGGTGCGTCCGCAAAATTCAGGAACCTATATAATTAATATACAAATTAGCAAGTGAATTGGTACATGTTCAACTGAAGTGTGTCATAACAAGCTAACACCAACATTATCATAAATTTTGCGGACTCGCACAATAAGGCTATAACAAGCAAATGCAGCCGATTTTAACCGCCGATTCGTTCAGGCACATTTCGGGGCAATGTCAGGTTCAGTTGGTTTGCGCTGGTTTGTCCGATGCGGTTAAAACGGCTGATTTAATTGTTGGCAGAGAAAAGGAAAGAAGATGAAACTCAATTTGATGAACTATGCACGACTCGTGGCTACTAGTGTTTTGCTCTTAATTCAAAGCCGGGTAGTAGTAGCGGAAAGAGCAACAGATACGCCAGCTATTATCCAGAAAGCGCCTGTGAAGATTGAGAAGATAGAGGCGCCTTTCAAGATGCCGCAGTTGAAAAAACCGGTATTTAAGGACCAAATCTTCAGCATCAGTCAGTATGGCGCCAAAGGGGATGGCAAGACAAAGAACACCAAAGCCTTCAAGAAAGCCATTGAAGCCTGTTCTGCAGCGGGTGGAGGAAAAGTTCTGGTTCCAAAGGGCAAATGGTTTACAGGACCCATTCACTTGAAGAGCAATGTGAATTTACATTTTGAAGAGGGAGCTGAGCTCCACTTCAGTGATGACCCACAGGACTACCTGCCTGTGGTTTTCACACGCTGGGCCGGTTTTGAACTTTACAACTATTCTCCTCTTATCTACGCCAGGGACTGCGAGAATATTGCCATCACTGGCCCAGGCAAGCTGTTCGGTCACGGCAAAGCCTGGTGGGGGTGGAAGGGACGGGACGATAAGATGGCCCGTGTTATATACGACACACAAATTCGTAAGAACCTGCCACCGGAGAAACGAATACACGGCACCCCAAAGTCTGCGCTCAGACCCCAGTTCTTTAATCCCGTGAACTGCAAGAACGTTCTGTTTGAGAGCTTTACCGTTGCCGCGCCCGGGCCATTCTGGACTTTTGATATTCTGTATTGCGAAAACGTGATTGTAAGGAAACTTTGCTTGGAAACCAAAGGTGGCCCAAACACTGACGGGATCAACTTGAACTCAACAAAAAACGCGCTCGTTGAATACTGTCAAATCAACGCAGGTGATGATTGTATTGCACTCAAGTCCGGCATCAACGAAGACGGATGGCGGGTGGGCAAGCCGACAGAGAACGTGGTTGTCCGTCATATCAAAGGATTTCGGAGCCATGGTGGCATCGTAATCGGGAGTGATATGTCCGGCGATGTCCGCAACATTTTTGCGCATGACTGCGAGTTCGACGGAGCTGACAGGGGTATTCGCCTGAAATCCAACGCTTCCCGTGGCGGTGTTGTGGAGAATATTTGGTATCAGAATATCAAAATGAAGAATATCAAGGCGGAGGCAATACGCATCAACACCCACTATGGGGCCTACCTGGCGGACAAGGGCGGCAAGGCTTATCCTGTGTTTAGAGATATTACGATCAAGAATGTAACCTGTGATGGTGCCAGAGTTGCCTTGAGTATGAACGGAATTAGCCATAAGCCTTTAGAGAACATAACGCTGGAAAATGTTTCCATCAAAGCCAGCACCGGCATGACCTTCAAATGGGTGAACGGTCTAAAACTGATAAATATCAAAAGCGAACCCTCTAAAGGAAATCCCATTTCATTCATCAATTGCAGGGATGTTCAGCAAGACTGAGAATTATGCCAACAATTCCATCGAGGCGACGCCTAATGGCGCGCCTCATGGATGACGTTCGAGAAAGAGAATGAATCACCACAAAGCTGCTCTTCGTGGTGAAAAATAAACTCGAACCAGATCGGAGCACAAAACGCGCCTTCTGGTTAACTAAATCGTTCAACTGAAGGAGGATTGCTATGATAGAGAGAACTTTGATCTTCGCGCTGGCGGCTTTCCTTACGGCCGCGGTAACGATCTGCGCGGCTGAATTGCCGGACGATACTGCGGCGGGAATGAAGGTCAAGAGCCGCAAGCTGGTCTTCAAGGCCGACCCGAAAGGACTGGACTGGGCCGCTCGCGGCTCACTGACGAAAACGAAGACCGGTCGATGGATTGCGACCTACACACAGGCCACTCAGCACGGCGCAATTGCGCCGAGAAACGTCGTCATTCACACTTCCGATGATGAAGGCCGAACCTGGAGCAAGCCGAACTGCCTGCCCGACGGCACAACGGTCCAAGGAGCGCCTCTGCGTGCCGAGCATGAACGAATCGAGCCGAATGACGGCGGTGTGCTGACCTGCCCGAACGGCGATCTTCTCTATATCTCGATGAACTGGGAACACATCAAGGGCAAGAAGAAGCCTGAGAAAGAACTGACGCGTCAGTGGCGAAGCACCGACAACGGCGCCTCGTGGAAGTACGAGGGACCCTCGCCCGGAATCCCGGCCGGTGTTACATATGCACACGGAAAGACTGTTGAGGGCCGTTCAATTTACATTACAGCGTTGACCGACCCATCCCCTCCCTGGGCGGTGGTGTATCGGTCGGACGACAACGCCCACACATGGCAAAAGGTTTCGGAGTATGCTACGCGGGAGGACGACATCAATGAAACCGGAATCGTCTTCGTTGACGAAGCCACGATCATGGTCGTTGGTCGCTCGTTCGACGAGGACGTTACGAAGATGCGGATCAGTCGCGATCGAGGAAAGACATGGGGGCCGATGACCGACATCACCAAGTACGTTCACGTCGTTCAGCAGCCGAAACTGACAAAGTTCCCCAAAGAACCGGGCCGGAATCTACCTAACCGGTCGCGATCGGATTCTGGAGTTCAAACAGCGCAATTGCCTGTGGTACACCGAAGACTGTGGCAAGACCTGGAAGATGAAGCCGGTCGACGACGCCTACTTTAACGATTCCGGCTACGGAGAAATCTTGAAGCGAAACAACGGCGACTTGTACTATCTCGGCTATCGCGGAACGGACAACGCCGCCGACTTGTGGGAGTATGTAATCGAGTCGGATTACAAGGATAACCGAGGGGAGCCTATGCGTGAGGAAGGCAGTCAGAGGTGAACGGGCCCCTGCGAAATTCCGGGGCACAGAGCAGTCGAACGACAGCATGCAGGCGACGCTTGACAGCGCGCCTGATCCGCGACGCTAGTCCACAATTAAATAAATTATTGTGATAAAAATAGGAGGCATAGTATGGCAGAAAAATGTTTTTGGTGCTCTAAAGAATCGTCTGGGTTAAAAAAAATAAAATTACAATTTAGAGGCAAATATGAAGAAGCAAAAATATGTGGAGATATCTGCGAAAAAGAACTACAAAATTTTGTCCACTATGCGAATAGTCACATTAAACATTACATAACCGGGCTTATCCTTTCTATTCTGTTTGGTCTTATTATTGCTTTCTGGAGGCTTAAAATTGACTATGGTGCATTAGGTGTTCTCATCATTTGTGCAGGATCTGGCTTCGTCTTAATAAAATATCCTTTTGTGACACCCCAAACTGTTACATTATTGGGAGCAAAAAAAGCGATTGCTTCTGGGCGTATTTTAGGATTAGTAAGTATTGCCCTGGGTATTATATTTTGGTTTGTGCTGGCGAAACTTATACCTTAATTCGAAAATATATTAAACAAAAATGGTTTAACAAAAAAATCCACCGGACTAATCCCGCGCTTCGCGCGATTTTAGCCGGTGATTTCTATGTTATAATAAAAATAGTAATGAGTACTTGTTTTATAGATAAGATATGGATATCTTGTGGGTATAAATAATAGATAAGATATGGATAGGTTGTGGATACACTAGATAAAAAATTACATTTTGAATTTCGGACCAGTCAACAAATTTTAAAACTGATTTCCGAGATTGATTTTTTCAAAGGGAAATGGAAAGTACTTGAAGACCAGACTATTACTGTTTTAGAGGAATTGAAAAATATTGCTACAATACAAAGTATTGGTTCATCAACGAGAATTGAAGGAGCAACACTATCGGATGATAAAGTTAAACAATTAATTTCTGATTTAAAGATAAATAAACTCGAAAATCGAGATGAGCAGGAAGTGATTGGATATTATGATGTTCTGGAATTAATAATTGAAAATAGTAAAGATATTGATTTGTCAGAAAATTATATAATGCAATTGCATTCCGTCATGTTAAAATATTCTACAAAAGATAGAGGACAAAAAGGGGCATATAAAAAAGTATCGAACAAAGTCGTCGCAAATTATCCAGATGGAACACAAAAAACCATTTTTAATACAACCGAACCCTATTTAGTCCAGAGTGAAATGCATGAATTAATCAATTGGACAAGTAGAAATTTTAAAAGTCAGGAATATCATCCACTCCTGGTTTTAGGTTTGTTCATATATGAATTTTTGTCAATACATCCTTTTCATGACGGAAATGGTAGATTATCGAGATTATTAACGACACTACTGTTAATAAAAATGGATTATGATTTTGTAAAATATATCTCATTTGAACATTTAATCGAGAATAGAAAAGAACAGTATTATGCAGCCTTGATGGAATGTCAAAAAAATCGGAATACAAAAGATGAGCAACTTGATAAATGGATGCTGTTTTTTCTTAATTCACTAAAACTGCTTACAATAAAACTGAATATAAAACTAAGCAGTACAAAAATCAAGCAAATTTATCTAAACGAGCGACAACAAAAAATTAAAACATATATTTTAGAAAATCAACCATGTAAAATTGGAGATATAAATAAGCATTTTTCTGAGATCTCTATTAATACCTTAAAAAAAGATCTGCAATATTTAGTGAAAAATAAAATGATAAATAAACAAGGCGAGCGAAAAGCTACAATTTACTTTGCTTCATAAAAGAATTATATATCATATTTCGGTTAATCAAAAGGCAATGCATTGTAACAATTGATTGGTTGGTATTGATAATAAACGGAGTGCTTTTAAGTATCGTGTTTAGACGACAATTGAAGGTAGAACGCTAATGGCATTTGTCAACCACAGGATTTTTGGCTGAGACAAACGATACATGCTTAACCTTGTCATGTCGATTCCTGGAGACGATTGCAAAACCTGCTGAATCGGTAACAGCCGATGATATCAGACGCTATCTTTATACTATGAAAACGCTTAAAAAGGGCAGTCAGGCCAATCTTAAGCAGGCTTGTAGCGCGATCAAGTTTTTGTATCGTAACACGCTTGATAGGTTGATCACCCGCATTTGCACTGCCTGGTTACCGGAGGCGGATTATCCAATGACGGCGCTCGTTCAACCCGCGCAAGACAAATCAGAAACGCCATGTTTTTATACATGTGAATGTGATATCGGGTTTGTTTAAAAAGAAATTTATAGCGTATCTAAATGAGGCCTGGCAAGAGAATAAAATAGGGTTTCATGGCAAGATTCAGTGCTTGAAACATGCGAACTCGTTCAAATTATTCAAGAAAAAGCTGTACAAGAAAAAGTGGATTACGGTTTGCAAAGATGTTTATCGCGATCCGGAACGAGTGATTGATTATCCGGGCCGCTATACGCACCGGGTTGCGATCAGCAATTACCGGATTGAATCGACCACCATAGAGGTCTAAAATGATGTTTTTGGTGTCACAATTTCAAAAATTTCAGTCGGGGCCATGGGTGACGTATGCTCTGGCGAGTTTTTTCGAGTTGGACAAGAATGAAAAGAGATGAATTCTTGAAAAATGTTAATAAAATCAGTGATAAAGAGCAAAAAGGTAATATTTTCAACACTATGATATTGGATAGAGATAGGCATAGACCGCGGCATCGTTCAACCGGTATTTTATCCAGCATTGAGCTTGTTTGTTTGACAATTTATAACTTTGTAATCAACCCTGGAAGAACCGCAGTCATGTGTGGTTTTTTCTGGGCTCAACGCAGGATAAAATACTTGATGTTAGACCATAAAGAAATTAAAAAAATAGCATGCAATTTATGGTAACTTTGATCATATTATATCAACGGACTTTGAGTTCATATTTATGATCAAGTTTTTTTAAAAGTAATGAATGAGGTATGAATGCATAAAAATGATCAAGCAAAGCGATGGGTAGCAACATGGCAAAAAGCAGACACGTCTCTAAGATCAATAAAAATCATGGAACTTCGAAATAAAGATTATTA
Organism: candidate division KSB1 bacterium; assembly: GCA_034521575.1. NCBI lineage: Bacteria > Pseudomonadati > Candidatus Zhuqueibacterota bacterium. The sequence continues at coordinate 1,086,521 of JAXHMJ010000005.1, read as the reverse complement.
TTTGAAGAATAGAGATATTCTCAACAATATGCTCCAATATGCTTTTGATAAGCAAACTGTTCGTGTTTTTAGTGGATTGGTAACTCAGCAGAACATTTTTAAATCCTATTACTCAAAATACTTGCAGGATTCACAATGATTTATTCACAAAATGCCAATCCCCTTTTTCAAGCCGCACTTGAATTCCAAGAATATTTTGAAGAGAAGGACTGGAAATTTTGCTTTTTTGGTGGCTTGGCTGTCCTAAGATGGGGAGAAATCAGGATGACCCAAGATGTTGATTTATGCTTATTGTGCGGATTTGGTTCAGAGGAAAAACATATTGAAAATCTCCTGACTAATTTTAAACCTCGTATTTCAGGGGCGCATGAATTTGCCCTTCAAAATCGAGTACTCTTACTTTATGCTTCAAATGGGGTTTCAATTGATATATCTCTATCAGGATTGCCTTTCGAAGAAGAAATGATCAATAGGGCAACATATTTTGAATATTTACCAGACTTCGACTTGATCACTTGTTCCGCCGAAGACTTGATTATTCTGAAAGGGTTTGCAGATCGTCCAAAAGATTGGGTGGATATCGAGGGAATTATAATCCGACAAGCACAGCATTTAGATCAATCTTATATAATCGATCAATTGTCACCATTATGCGAACTAAAAGAAGCACCGGAAATTATTCCAAAACTTAAAGGTCTGTTAAAAACGCATAGCTCACAGCATTAGAAAAAACTGGTCAACAAGCAAATGCAGCCGATTTTAACCGCCTATTCTTTCAAGCACATTTTGGGGCAGTTACAAGTTCGGTTCGCTAACGCTGGTTAGTCCGATGCGGTTAAAACGGCTGATTTTATACTGCTAATTGTTTTATTGACCCTATGTCACAATAATTTAATTTTGAGTTTATAAATTTTACTTGAAAAATCTTATTGACAATGGATAATCAAGTACATATATTCTAGACAGTCTGGATAAATATATGAGGTGTATTATGTTGAACAATTCATGGCAATTACAAGATGCTAAAAATAAATTTAGCAATTTAGTAGAAAAAGCTAAAACTATTGGCCCACAGATAGTAACAAAACACGGTGAAGAGGCTGTTGTAGTTTTATCAATTTCTGAGTATAGAAAATTATTAAAACCCAAACAAAATATTATTAGCTTTTTTCGGAAATCACCATTAGCAGATTATTCTATTGATTTAGAAAGAAATAAGGAATTTCCACGCGAGGTTTCTCTATGAACTACCTTCTGGATACATGCGTGGTTTCAGAGTTGTTAAAAAAAGAGCCTGATAAAAATGTTCAAACTTGGATTTCCGATTTGGATGAAACGGCACTTTACTTAAGTGTCTTCACATTTGGTGAAATTCATAAAGGCATCGAAAAACTACCAAAAAGTAGAAAAAAAGACCGTCTACACAAATGGGTTAACTCGGATTTACGTGAAAGATTTCAAAATAGAATATTGAATTTTAATATAAATACGGCTACAAAATGGGGTGAACTTCAAGGTAAAGCAGAGCTTGCTGGAAAACCAATGTCTTTGATTGATGGTCTGATTGCAGCAACCGGAATTGCAAATGACCTTATTGTAGTGACGAGAAATACAAAGGATATGGAACAAAGCGGTGTTTCACTTTTTAATCCTTGGTTGTTGACTGTCTAATTTTAAATTTAGGTCTAACAATCGGCTCAACCTGACGTGCAGGGCGCGTGCGGTTTGGCTAAATTTTGGGGCGTTTCAGGTTCATTTGGTTTTTGAAATAATGCGCGGGGTTGGCCTGCGCGCAGGTTAGCCAAGCGTTAGCCGAGATAAGGAACAACATGAAGAATCCAGACAGAGACAAAGTATCACGTTTGGACGCGCTCCCAAATATTGGTAAAGCGATAGCAGCAGATCTTCATTTGATTGGCATCGACCATCCCAAGAAGTTGATTGGAGTGGAACCTTTCAAAATGTATGAAGATTTATGCGCAGCTACAGGTAAAAGGCATGACCCTTGCGTGATTGATGTGTTTATGTCGGCTGTTCATTTTATGGCGGGTGGTGAACCTCTTCCATGGTGGTCGTTTACTCAAGAACGAAAAAATCACATAGCTCAGCAGGGGAGATAAAGAAAAATGAAATACGGATATACAATCATCTATGTTTCATCAGTGGAAGAGACATTGGAATTTTACAAAAAAGCCTTTGGTTTTGACGTGAAATTTATTCATGAGTCTAAAGCCTATGGTGAACTGCAATCAGGTGAAACGATATTAGCTTTTGCTTCCCACGAAATGGGCGATATGAATCTTGGTAAGTATTCAAAAGCCAATATCAATGACAAACCTTTTGGTATCGAGCTGGCTTTTGTGACAGAAGATGTCTCCGCAGCATACAAAAATGCTCTTTCTGCTGGTGCGTTACCAATCAAGGAACCAGAAGAAAAACCGTGGGGTCAAGTTGTTGGCTATGTCAGGGCAATTGAAAACCTGTTGTAATGATGCTGACGTTGATGTAGATTCACCTATCACCATTAACATTATCAAAGCAGGATCATTCACAGCTCGTTGAACAAATGAAAATGGACTTGTCTCTGATGAGTTACAGTCCCAAAACGATACTTGCTTATACTTGTCATGTCGATTCCTGGAGACGATTGCAAAACCTGCTGAATCGGTAACAGTCGATGATATCAGACGCTATCTTTATACTATGAAAACGCTTAAAAAGGGCAGTCAGGCCAATCTTAAGCAGGCTTGTAGCGCGATCAAGTTTTTGTATCGTAACACGCTTGATAGGTTGATCACCCGCATTTGCACTGCCTGGTTACCGGAGGCGGATTATCCAATGACGGCGCTCGTTCAACTCGCGCAAGACAAATCAGGAACGCCATGTTTTATACATGTGAATGAGATATCGGATTTGTTTAAAAAGAAATTTATAGCGTATCTAAATGAGGCCTGGCAAGAGAATAAAATAGGGTTTCATGGCAAGATTCAGTGCTTGAAAGATGCGAACTCGTTCAAATTATTCAAGAAAAATCTGTACAAGAAAAAGTGGATTACGGTTTGCAAAGATATTTATCGCGATCCGGAACGAGTGATCGATTATCCGGGCCGCTATACGCACCGGGTTGCGATCAGCAATTACCGGGTTGAATCGAAAGACCATAGAGTCATAACATGATGTTTTCGGTGTCACAATTTCAAAAAAAAAAAATAGTCGGGGGCCATTGGAGATGTACGTTTTGGCGAGTTTTATTGAATGTGAAAAGAAAAAAAAGGAACTTTTTACTTGATCAACACGTAATAAATTACTACAATAAATACGTAAGAATCACGGAGTAAGTTATGAACGTAAAACTCACATTAAATCTCAACAAGGATATTATTGAACAGGCAAAAGTATATGCTCGTGATAAGAATCAAAGTTTGTCATCTTTGGTTCAGAATTATTTTATCTTTCCTAGCTGAAAAGAATCAAGTTGAAGAAATTGAAATTTCTCCAATCGTTAAAGAATTATCAGGAATTATTAGCGTTGATAAAAATTTTGATTTCAAAAAAGAATATGGTTCTTACATTCAGGAGAAATATTCATAATGCACCGGGTATTTGTTGATTCTGATATAATTCTTGATGTACTAGCACAGCGTGATGAATTTTATACTCCGGCAGCCAAGTTATTTTCTTTGTTAGATAAAGGGGATGTTGCCGGATTCACCTCACCCATCGTTTTTGCAAATCTTCACTATATTTTAAGAAAAGCTAAATCTAAAGAATATGCCTTACAAAGCCTCGTAAAACTCAAGTCGATAATTTCAATTCTTCCGGTGGATTCAAAAATAATCGACTTGGCTTTGTCGTCAAAGTTTAGTGACTTTGAAGACGCAATTCAATATCATACAGCGAAATCATACGAAATCAATTTTATTATTACCCGAAATAAAAAGCATTACAAACAAAGTAAAATGTCAGTTTGTACAGCTGAAGAATATTTAAAGATTTGGACGACGAAAACCGAGTAGTTTATTAAAGGTAAATTTAATCCTTGATATAATCAAATTGACTTTTTATCTTTGCCCCATAGGTAAATATTGTTTTAAGAATATTGAGAGAATTATGTGGAAGTTCAATTCAGAACAAGAAAGCTTCAAAAGCAGTATGAAAATTCTAGTGAAGCAGAACGAAGCTATGGAAAAGATGTCGCTCGCAAGTATATTCAACGAATCAATATCATAAAACAATCAAGAGACATAAATGAACTGGCTTTGTTGCCAGGCTTACACTGTCATTTATTGAAAAGTGATAGAAAAAGTCAATGGGCTATTAAGCTATCTGGTTTTTATCGCTTGATATTTACAGTGAAAGGAGAATTGTTGAATAACAATAGAATATCAGAGCTGGCGACCATTGTACATAAAGTAGCACATTCACAGAATATCAGCTATGAACGTATAATCCCTTGTACAGGAATAGATTGGCATGACAAAGAGAAAAAAACTGACCAAGCCGGACGCCTCACACCCAGGCGAAATGAAGACCGGCATGCCGCCGGAGCACAATGGAACCGCCATTGAGGCGCAGGCAAAGGCTGACCGTGCTGCCACCGCCTTTCCAATCGTGGGTGTCGGCGCATCAGCCGGGGGCCTGGCGGCCTTTGAGGCCTTCTTTTCCGGTATGCCCACAGACGCTGACCCGGGTATGGCCTTTGTGCTGGTGCAGCACCTGGCCCCGGACCACAAGAGCATCCTGACCGACCTGATCCGGCGCTACACCCGTATGCAGGTCTTTGAGGTCGAGGACGGTATGCCGGTTCAGATCAACTGCGCCTACATTATCCCTCCCAATCGTGACATGGCCTTTTTGAACGGCGCACTCCAACTGCTCGAGCCCGCCTCGCCGCGCGGCCAGCGACTGCCCATCGACTTTTTTTTCCGGTCTTTGGCCCAGGACCAGCGCGAGCGAGCCATTGGCGTGGTGCTCTCGGGCACCGGCAGCGACGGCACCCTGGGCGTGCGGGCCATCAAGGGCGAGGGCGGCATGGTGATGGCCCAGAACCCCGAGTCCACCGAATACGACGGCATGCCGCGCAGCGCCATCGCCACGGGACTTGTGGACTACGAACTGCCGCCGGCCGAAATGCCCGCCCAGCTCATCGCCTACACGACCCATGCCTTCGGCAAGCCGCCCGTGCCCGCCACGCCGCCCCCCAAGACCGAGAGCGCGCTCAAGAAAATCTTTGTCCTTTTGCGCGCCCAGACCGGCCACGACTTTTCCCAGTACAAGCCCACGACCAGCCAACGCCGCATCGAACGGCGCATGGCCGTCCACCAGATCGAAACCATGGATGGCTACGTCAAGTTCATCCAGCAGGCTCCCGAGGAAGTGGAGGCGCTGTTTCGCGACATGCTGATCGGTGTGACCAGTTTTTTCCGCGACCCCGAAGCCTTCAATGCCCTGGAAGAGCAGATCATCCCCAAGCTCTTTGCCGGCAAGGGCGCTGATGCAACGATCCGCATCTGGGCGCCGGGGTGCTCCACCGGCGAGGAGGCCTATTCCCTGGCCATCCTGCTGGCCGAATGTCAGGAAGCGCTCAAACAGAGCTTCAAAGTGCAGGTGTTTGCTACGGACATCGACAGACATGCCATTGCCGTGGCCCGTGCCGGCATCTATCCGGCCTCCATCGCCACCGATCTCACGCCGGAGCGGCTGACGCGCTTCTTTTCGCCCGAGCCGGGCGACAGCGCCTACCGCATCCATAAAGGCATCCGGGACATGATGGTTTTTTCGGAGCAGAACGTGATCAAGGACCCGCCCTTTTCCAGGCTGGACCTGATCAGTTGCCGCAACCTGCTGATCTACCTGGGCGGCACTCTGCAAAAAAAGCTCATCCCGCTCTTCCATTACGCCTTGAACCCTAAAGGATATCTCTTTCTGGGGACCTCCGAAACCGTGGGCGAGATTGGCGATCTCTTTGCAGCGCTGGACCGTAAGCAAAAGATTTACCAGCGCAAGGAAAGCATCCTCGGCGCCGAGCGTGCAAGCGTGGGACGTTTCCTTCCGCCCATAACGACGCCCGATACAGAGCATATGCGTACCGGAGGGAAGACGACTCATCCCCGGAAATTGCCGTTGCGCGAGCTGACCGAACAGGCCCTGCTGCAAGAGGTTGTCCAGGCCGGGGCGCTGGTCAATGCCGGGGGGGATATTCTCTATCTCCACGGCCGCACCGGCATGTACCTGGAACCCGCCCCCGGAGAGAGCGGCCCCAGCAACATTCTGAAAATGGCCCGGGAAGGATTGCGGCGCGACCTGACCACGACGCTGCACAAAGCCGCGCAAACCAGGGAAACCGTGCGGCGCCCGGGAGTGCGGGTGAAGACCAACGGCGACTTTACCACTGTCAATGTGATTGTCCGTCCGGTGGTCCTTGCCCCGACGGCCTCGCCCGAGTCTCCTTTGTACCTGGTCATTCTAAATCCGGCGCAGGAACCCATGGTCGGCGACAAGTTATCATTGCCTGAAGGGCCGGGCGACAATCCGCCATCAGAAGAGCCGACCGGTGTGGATGCCGACGACCGTATCGCCGCGCTCAAGCAGGAGCTGCGGGCCAAGGATGAGTATCTTCAGGCCACCAACGAGGAACTGGAGACGTCCAACGAAGAGCTCAAGTCGTCCAACGAGGAGATGCAGTCGGTCAACGAGGAACTGCAATCCACCAACGAGGAGCTGGAAACCTCCAAGGAGGAGTTGCAGTCGGTCAACGAGGAGCTGGCAACGGTCAACGCCGAGCTGCAAACCAAGGTGGCCGACCTCTCGCGCGCCAACAACGACATGAACAACCTGCTGGCCGGCACCGGCATCGCCACGGTCTTTGTGGATCACACGCTGCGCATCCTGCGCTTCACCCCCGCCGCCACAGAAATCATCAATCTGATCCAGAGCGACATCGGCAGGCCTGTGTCCCACATCGTCTCCAACCTGCCCGGCTACGGCAACCTGAAGGAGGACACGCAGGCAGTGCTCGATACCCTGATCCCCAAGGAGACCGACGTGCAGACGGCCGAGGGCCGGTGGTACGCCATGCGCATTCAGCCCTACCGCACCATGGATAACGTCATCGAGGGCGCGGTGCTCACCTTTGTGGATATCACGGCGGCGCGAAAACTTCACGAGGCGCTGCGGGTGAACGAAGAGCGGCTGCGGGTCGCACTCAACACTACTTCGATTGCTGTTTTCAATCAGGATATGAAACTGCGCTACACCTGGATTCACAATCCCGTCCCTGGATTTGCGTCGGAACAGGTCATCGGCAAGACAGACGCCGACCTTTTGCCGGAACAGGAGGCCGCCGCACTGACGGCGATCAAGCAAAAGGTGCTGACAAGCGGAAAATGCACGCGACAAAACGTCAAGACCACCATTGAAGGCAAAACCGTTGTATATGATCTGACCGTCGAACCGCTGCAAGATGCTGCCGGCGCCGTCGTCGGGATCACCGGCGCCACTCTGGATGTGACCGGGCAACAAGGCGGAGCGCGAATGGATGCCGGCGCAAACAGGACTTTGCAATCTGAAGATAAGGGAGAGAAAACATGACAAACCAGGACAACAACTCCAAAGACGCCGCAGACTTGCGGCAAAAGGCCGAAGCGCTTGCCCGAAAACAGGCCGCCCGGACGCCGAAAGACAGCGCGACCCTCTCGTCCGAAGAAATCCGGGAAACGCTCCACGAACTGCGGGTGCACCAGATCGAGCTGGAGATGCAGAACGAGGAGCTTCGCAAGGCCCAGGCCGAAATCGAAGCCGGGCGAGCGCGCTATTTCGACCTCTATGACCTGGCTCCGGTGGGCTACGCCACCATCAGCGAAAAAGGACTGATCCTGGAGGCCAACCTCACTGCCGCCACCCTGCTGAGCGTGAACCGCGGCGAGCTGGTCAAGCAACCGATCTCCCGTTTTATCCTCAAGGAGGACCAGGACATCTACTACCTGCACCGCAAAAAGCTCTTTGAGACGGGCGAACCGCAGGAATGCGAACTGCGGCTGGTCAAACCGGACGGCGCAAGCTTCTGGGCGCATCTGACGGCAACCGCCACTCAAGCGGAAGACGGCGCACCTGTGTGCCGCGTCGTGTTGAGCGACATCACCGAGCGCAAGCAGGCCGAAGAGACGCTGGAGCGCGAGCACACGATGCTGAGCCGTACGGAGGCGGTGGCGCATGTGGGCAGTTGGCAGTGGGAAGTCGAAGGCGACAAAGTTACTTGGTCGGACGAACTCTTCCGTATCTTCGGGCTTGAGCCAGCGGAAGAAGCGCCTTCGTTCACCGAGCACCAAACGTTCTATGTGCCCGAGGACCGCACCCGCCTGCTTAAGGCTGTCGAGGAATGTCTGAGCAACGGCGTGCCCTATGATCTGGAAGTGCGTGTCATGCGCGCCGACGGCCAACTGCATCACTGCGTCGTGCGGGGAATTCCCGAGCTTGGAGATGATGGGGCGGTCAAGCGCCTGTACGGCAGCCTTCATGACGTCACCGAACGCAAGCAGGCCGAGGAGGCGCGCGAGAAACTTCAGGCTCAACTGACCCAGGCCCAGAAGATGGAGTCCGTCGGACGCCTCGCTGGCGGCGTGGCACACGATTTCAATAATATGCTCATGGGCATTATGGGGTATGCAGACTTTTGCCGCGAGGAAATTGGCAAAGATCATCCTATACAGGAGTATCTGGACGAGATTACGCAATCAGCCCAGCGCTCCGCCAACCTCACCCGGCAACTTTTGGCGTTCGCCCGCAAGCAGACCATTGTCCCGCACGTGCTGGACCTCAACGACGCGGTCAAGAATATGCTCAAGATGCTGCGGCCCCTCATCGGCGAGGATATCGATCTGGTCTGGGCGCCGGGCGCGAACCTCTGTCCGGTCAAGGTCGATCCCGGACAGATCGACCAGATCCTCGCCAACCTCTGCGTCAACGCGCGCGACGCCATCGCCGGCGCGGGCAAGGTGACCATCGAGACGGAAAACGTCTCCATAGACGAGAAATACTGCGAGACCCACGCGGACTTGCAGCCCGGCGAATTCGTTATGCTGGCGGTCAGCGATGACGGCACTGGGATGGACAGCGAAACGCTGGCCAACATCTTCGAGCCCTTTTTCACCACCAAGGGAGTTGGTGAGGGCACGGGCCTCGGGTTGGCCACGGTTTATGGGATCGTCAAACAGAACAAGGGCTTTGTCAGCGTCTACAGCGAACCCGGCGGAGGTACCACCTTCAGTATCTACCTGCCCCGGATCGTGGAGGAGACCGCCAACGCGAAGCGCAAAATACCGACTGGCTCTCGACTCGGTGGGACCGAGACCATCCTGCTGGTCGAAGACGAGAAATCCATCCGCGTCACCGTGGACCTTTTTCTCCAAGATCTTGGCTACACCGTGCTCACGGCGGAATCGCCAGAAGCGGCACTGCTCTTGGCGACCAGGCACAAGGACGGCATCGACCTGTTGCTGACCGACGTGGTTATGCCCGGCATGAGTGGCCGCGAGTTGGCCGAGGAGCTGGCGGGGGGCGATTCCCACATGAAGGTGATCTACATGTCCGGCTACACCGCCAATATGATCGCTCATCGAGGCATACTCGACGATAACGTGCATTTCGTCAGCAAACCGATCACCCGCGACGAACTCGCCGCGAAAGTGCGGGAAACGCTCGATCATGAATGAAGAGCCGAGATTCGCATCAAGATGCATGAAATCGGCAGGGCAGAGCATGCGATGGAATGCCCAACAAGTGCATGCATGCGGGCGGGAAACACAGCGCCGCTCGTTCCTCGCTCTGCAGTGTCTCCCGCCGGTGATGCTTATGGGTTATCTCAATAAAAAAATCTTGCAAATTGTATATAAATGACATATACTTATTATTATGAAAAGTATTGATATTCTTCAGCAATGTACCGGTTTTTAATGGGATGAAGGTAACATCCATAAAAATTGGGAGAAGCACAAAGTCACACCAGTTGAAAGCGAGCAGATATTTTTTAACAAGACATTATTAGTAGCATATGATGTTAAACATTCCAAATCAGAATTGCGATATTATGCACTGGGTGTTACTGATACAAACAGATATCTATTCATAGCTTTTACAATTCGAAACAATCTCATAAGAGTAATATCATCAAGAGATATGAGTAAAAAAGAGAGAAAAACATATGAAAGACAAAATATTAAAAAACAGTCCCGAGTTTAAAAGTGAAGCTCAGGAACAAGAATTCTGGTCAGAAAATGATTCCACCGAATATATTGACTGGGATAAAGCAGATATTGTCACTTTACCAAAATTAAAACCAAGCTTAAAAACTATTTCTATCCGACTCCCAGAAATTATGATCGAAGAATTAAAGATACTTGCAAATAAACGAGATGTGCCTTATCAGTCTTTAATGAAAATGTTTATCGCTGAACGAATCGAGCAAGAATTAAAGTAAGAGATAACAAAAGCATCAAGGCCGAACTTTGCCAGCCGCTTTTTTTGAGATTTTTAGCTTGGTGGAATCGCTTTTTTACTTTAAACGAGCGTTTTGGCCAAGTCCGCTTATGCAATCGTTGGGCAAAAGGATTATAGATGAACGAAAAAAGACCTTTATTTTGATGATTCACTTTAAAAAGATATCCCCTGAAGAACGAAAAAAATTAATACATGAGCTTTGATTTTAACACCTTCTTGCACGTTTATTACCACCACTTTAATTCTTTGCTTGATTTTCTCAAGAGTTTTCCTTAATCTGTTTTAATGATTCGGTTGAATCTCAAATCGTATTGTAAAAAACGTATTAATTAAGAATTCAAGACGGTGGAGCGCGATTTTCAATTTTTAAAAAAGAGGGGCGTGGAGGAATTATGAAAAAATTATTTTATGGGTCGCTTTCTATTCTATTGCTGATCACCGGAGTTTTGGCAGTGGATTATGATCAAACGGAAGATTTTGAAAATAAACAAGGACTCAGAAAAAGGTCGGGGCATCAGAGTATTGGGATCATTTTAGATAGAATTTCACTTCTATCAGAACGGACTAGCCTGGGGGTTACCGTTGTTGACAATCAATATATCGTTTCGTCCACAAACAACGCAGGCGACAATTATTTTGATATCTACTCTTTTGATGGCTCATATGTGGAATCAGTATCACAAAACACAGAATATTCAGGCTATCAAGATTTAGCCTTTGATGGGACCTATATATTAGCCAGCAAAAATCAATACATCCGAAAAATTGATCCTTCCGATTTTACTGAAGCAGAAAAAATTTATAATGACACCTACGCTCGACATCGGGGATTGGCCTATGACCCCAATAAAGATGTGATTTACTCGTCAAATTCAAATAATGGACCCATCATTAAAATTGACCCGGAAACAGGCAAAACAATAAAAACCTTTGAAAAGCCTGATGACTATCATCATTTTGGAATTGCGTTTGATTCTTATTCACAAGAAGGATTTTCCTCCCTATGGCTTAATGCACCTTATCGGTCCTGGGAACCTGGCTTTTTTCGATTAAACAGAGTCGATACAGCAAGGGGGCGGGTTAACTTTATGTATGAGATGTCAGAAGAAATGGCGGATAGCGCCCTTTCAGGCGGATTGGAAATTATTAATAATCATCCTGATTATCCTGAGAGAACAGTTGCCGTAGCCATTGATCAAAAAAACCATGAAATGGTTTTAGTTGATATTACTGATGCACCCAATATTCTTCCCATTAAAATTGAAAAGGTCAACGAATTTGGCGGCTGGGAAGATGGTGAAATGATCATCTCCGGTGAAGTTATTGTCGGGAATTATCTATATGTTGTTGACAATTATAACAATGAACTGGTGATATATGATATTGGCACCGACCCGGTAAACCCAATTAGGGAGACTAGTGTTGAACTGCTAAATGGGAACAAGATTTATCAATCCAATAATTATTTATATGTGACGCATGGTTTACCAGCCAGTTCATTCAGTATTTATGACCTTGAAGACCCTTTGAATCCTCAAGAAAAATCCAGTTATGATGTAGGGGAAACAATTTTAGATATCGTCTTTGGTGGCGATTATGCCTATGTATTGCCAAAGGGATCCGACCAAGTGACGGTTTTTGATGTTGTGGGTAATGTAAAAGAACCCCGGCAAGTATCAACCTATCAATTAAATGGGCCAGGAACAAATTTGGAGATTAATTACAATAGCCATTTGCTGTTTGCGGGATACTATGGTGGAGAATATAATGCTGGGTATGAAATGATTGAACTATCTGACCCAGCAGAATTAGCCTGTATTGATCGGATGCCGAGCAATGGTAAGCGACCACAGCGGCTCAAACTAATTGACAACCAATATATAGCCTTCCTGGACAATGACATGTATTTTAATGAAACCTGGATGTCTATTTATCAGTATTCTTCAGGAAATGAATTAAGACGCATGGAATCTGGAATTGTTTCTTGGGATACAACCAGTCAAGATATGAACATGTTAGGGGAGACCATCTGTGTTTCTGTGCCAGGAGAGGGCATAAAAACCTATGCTTGGGATCCGGATATATATGATCCGCAGGAGTATGAACCGGATTCGGGATTGGTTATCAAAGGACCTCAGTATGAGTTGTCAGAAAGTCTGGATTTTGTGTCTTATCATGTGTATGATAATCCAGGCCAAAGCAGGATGGACATATCAGCAGATAATGACCAACTTTCAAAGGCGGCATTTGGCTGGAATGTCGGATATTTTATTTATATCCTGAGAGGTATAGTGATTGATGATGAACTAAATGCCAGTGATCAGATTTTTGCGTTATTGATGTCGGGATTTTTTTCTTCTGGAGATGATGTTCGTGTGCAAAGTACGCATGAAAAACCGGATCATTTTATGCTATACCCCAATTATCCCAACCCCTTTAACCCCACAACCACAATTGTATATGACCTGTCACAAGCCAGCCATACTGAAATGACTGTTTATGATTTAACCGGCAGAATAGTTGAACAATTGGTATCAACATACCAGAATGCCGGTCAATATTCTGTGATCTGGAATGCCAAACAGTGTCCCTCGGGTGTATATTTTATCCGGTTATCTTCTGGTAGTCATACATCTGTCAGAAAGGTGATGTTGTTGAAATAGGAATTGTTTTTTATACGATCCAAGATACAATAAAAAGTGGGATCAAGACATCATTTACGGAAAAGGAATTAAAAGAATTTGGGATTGAAATACCTGCTGTAGAAATAAATGCCCGAGATATTCAGAGAATCCGAAAGAAAACAAATTTAAGCCAAACTTTCAAAATAGCCACACAAATCGCGCCCTCCCCCGGAAACCTCAACGATTTCAAATCATGATTCCCCGGTATATCCATACCGCCCGTCGGCTGATTCATGCCGGGACGCTCTGCGGATCACACTTTTTTTCCCGTTTGGTGATAAACCGGATCTCGGGTGCAAATTTCACCGCGTTTGCAGCGAAATCATAGAACGTGGATGAGACGCGGACACACACACGCATCGGACCGGGGGCGAGTGTGTTTGTCTGCCCCGGATATTCATTCAAATGATTTGACTTTTGTAAACAGTACGTTCTACAGAACGTACTGTTTTATACATTTATAAGTATATATAAAAACTCATTTTTCAAACCCTTCCCGGCGGGAACGTAGAAGAATAGAGTTGTGAAAACACGAGGGACTCGCGAGGCATTAGAAAGGTTGGATGAGATTGAAGAATAGATATCAAAAGATAGGCCTGAACGAGCCAAAGTCATCCAGGGCTTGTGAAGAGATGTGCCGAAAATTGGTAATGAGCAAATCCGCGAGCTCATTGCGAGTGATGTTTTTCGACCTGATTCTCTTCGGCCCGGTCTTCTTCCTGCCAGCGTTTACGGGTTCTGCGGTTGTGCCATTTGCGCGCCAGATAGGCGACGGGGAGGAGGAGCAGAATGAGCAGCCAGTAAAGGTTGATATCGGTGAGCCACAGGCCTTTGTGGGTGTTACGCACCCAGTCCAGCCATTCGCGTTCGAATCCGGCGAATGAGCTGCCGGTGGCCTGTCTAAAGCATTCGTCCAGGCTAAAGCCGCGGTCGAGTCCATCGAGGATCGTGCGCAGGGCTTCGAGGTCATAGGTAGTGAGCAGGTAATAGACCGCGGAGTAGCTCTGCTGATAAGCGAGTTCGGCTTTAACGCGGTGAAATTTCAGCACCTCGTCCACCTGATCGAGGGGAATAATCGATCCGGTGGTCAGGGCTTTGGAAATGGCTGTGGATGTGCGCAGGCGGGTTTCGCGCGAATAGAATACAGCCAGGCCCTCGTCCAGCCAGCGAGGCAGGCGGCGCTGGTTGACCCGGTCATGCACCAGAATGTGCGTCAGCTCATGAATGACCGTGCTGCGATAGGTCTGTTTTTCCTGAAACCAGCGCGGAGAGCGCAGGTACATAGCCCGCCGCCCCGGTACCGCAAACGCTCCGGTCCAGTCCGGCAGTCTCCCCTGCAACAGTTCGCGGAAATCCTTTCGACCGGGCGCGATAAACACGTTCAGTGTGTCCTGCCCTTTGATTCTGAGGTCGTAAGCAATTTCCTGATACGCTTCATGCAGAATATCAGCGGTTTTCCGGGCAATCTGGGAGTCCGGAGGGCTGTAATGCAGCTGAATATATCCGTAACGCGTAAAATCGGTTCCGGATGCACGACCGGCCAAAAAACCGAGCGTAAGCAGCAGGACAAGAATCGTGTGTAGAGGGCGTACGAGCGCTAAAGGTTGGCGGCGCATCACAAGGACACGCTTTTTATGATATCCTGAATGTCACGCGGATTGAACGAGGATTTGAGCAAAAGGCGCCAGTTTTCATTGTTGACCACGCGCTGCTGCAGGTCGCGGCTGTCGTGATAAAGGGCTTTTTCATCACCTTTGAGCACCAGGGTGATGGGGACATACAATTTTTTTTCAAGGACGGTGAGAAGATAATTCAGATAAGAGGTGACCACCTTTTCCCGGTTGATCAGCAGCAGACAGGCATGGATAGACGAACCGAAAAATTCCATATACGCGTTAAAATGACGGTCCATGCACACCCCCAGGATGTTCAGGGTTCGATCTTTCCGCTGCAGAATGCCGAATCGAATATGGGGATCCGGTGTTTTATTGCGTGAGCTTTCTTTGAATTCGAGATGATGGAGAAACAGTTTCTGGATATCCGGGTCTGTACTCAGGATGAGCAGTGTATCGCGTTTTTGCCGTCGCTCGTGTTCGTGCAGAATATCTCCCGGTGAGGCAAATTCGGGTTTTTCCGGCGCATTCGTAGAATACTCGAAATTTCCGTCTATTTCTTCCACAGGCTCGTGCGGCATCAGCTGTGTGCTTTCCCGGGATGCGGCGGATGTTGAATTCACATAATAATTATCAGCCGAGCCCGAATCGAGCTCAAAGGACTCGTCTTCATTTTCAGGGTCATACTGCAGAAATCCCAGCTGATGAAGTTTGGCCAAGTGTTTCAGTGTGGTGAGTTCAGGTCCGGAGATTTGGTCGATGACCTGCCGAATGGTGCGTTTCCCGTCCATGAGATTCAGTAGACGCGCTACAGTGGGATCCATGTGTTCCGGGTCCATGATTTGTTTAAAGTTCGCGGTTAGAGTCACAATGGTATTCAGCGGCGGAATTTGATTCAGTAATGTTTTTCGACTTTCCATTAACAGCCCCGTTTTGCAGATAAAGTCTACAGGTTACGGTTTTCTGATCGTTTCAATATAGAAAAGTTCAGGCTAAGAACAAAGCATTCTTTTGAAACGCTCCTGGAATGATGAGGTGAGCGCATCTTCTCTGAAACGCAGCACCAGCTTTTGTCCGTCAAGCTGCTCAAGCGCAATGGAGGGCAATACGCATTTGCCGGCCATGCGGATCGGCGCTTGTACCGTTAGCCCCGGCAGGATCAGGGTGTAGCGGTGCAGACCCTGGTGTTGTTGCGGCCGGGCGTACAGCACCAGCCGGTCCTGTTTCGTATCCTGTACAGCGCGGATCCATAGATCATCTTTAGAATTTAGGGATGCGGTTTTCCCCGTTTTTGCCAGCCTGAACTCCATGTCTCCGTTATGGGGCCGACCCAGAGAACGGCACTGAAACCATATGACGGGTTCCCGGCATATGTCTTCGGCCCAATCAAAAACCCGGTCCGCCACGGGCTGCTCCAACTGATGTTGCATCAGTTGATGAAACAACGCCGAGCGTTCACACGGGTCATCTTTGCTTTGAGGGGAGAGATGAACGTCGTTCGGTTTTGATCGAGTTGTCATAAGAGCCATCTTGCCTTGTCTTTGGTGATTAAACTGTTATAGAATACAGACAAAGGCGTTTTTTTACGTAAAAATTAAAGCAGGCTTTTTAAATGACCGCGGAATTCGCGTTTTGCCACTTTGGCAAGATACTCGAAAATCGAACGTTCGTTGCAGCGGTATTCTTTTTGAGTCAGGCGGGGGATATAATATTTCAGGTTTTTAAAATAGGACGAATTAATATTTTTCTGCACCAGGTCGAACAACACATCGCGCAGCGCCTTTTCATAGATGATGGCACGTTCCGGGTCGAGTTTGTTCGCCTGAAGATACTGGGTTTTGATTTTTTCGCGCACAACCGTCATGGTGACATCGATATAGCTTTCTATTTCCCGGGTCTCCAATTCATCCAGCGGTGTGGGCGAATAGTCATCAGGTTTCAGGTTTTCCCGCGCTGTGTCAAATTTTGCTTCCCGCACCAGTTTGGTCAGCGCATCCAGGGCGAGGAAATTCTGATGCTTTTTTAGTTCATGCACGGTTTTCATCAGCCGGCGGATCGAACCGGACACGGAATCGGACGGCGAATAAAATTCGATAAAGCGTGTGTGCAAAAGGTCCAGCGGCACAGGTGGATTTTTTCGGCGCAGATAATCCGCGATGGCATGCGGATCCAGAGGTTCCCCCGGTTCCAGTTCCAGACCGTTTTTGTAAAACACATAGTCGCGGCCCATTTCCGAAAACATGGCCAGTTTTTCCGAAGACCGCACGGCTACTTTGATATTTCTGACGATTTTTGCGCCTTCCGGGTCGCGTTCCCGAAAGATACGCGATAATTCCTGTTTGGTTTTGCGCACCACCAGACGCCGTGTCAGCATCAGTACATCTTCATCCGAGATATCGGCATTTTCTTCATAACGGGGTAGATAATAACGCTGCAATTGATGAAAGCGCCCGTCGCTGTCGCGGCTGAATAATTCAGCAATACAGTCAATCGACAGGTCTTCCAATTCAATATAGGTATTATTGCGTTCACTGGAAATACGTTTTCCCATAACCTGTTGATATTTCAGGTAACTCAGGGATATTTTCTGCATAATATTGACAACATCCACCAGCTGGGATTGACTGTACGCGCCTGAGCAGAGTGAGTAAACGAGATCTTTAAGATTTTCCATAGCGTTTGTCATAGTCTCGAGCTAGAGTTGAACGGGTTTTGCTTTTTTATTATGATTGGAAATGCAAACATTATACCATGAATTCTAACGCACAAGTCTATAAAATACAATAAAAATGCCGGCCGTTGGGTGCAGGGTGTCTGTTTAGGCCGGAAACAATGTATCAGTGTAATACATACAATTCCGTGCTTTTATTTTTGTATTAAAATGACTATTTTAATCAAAAGCAGGGAGCCGCATGATCAAAAAAGCTATTGTAACAGCCGCCGGCTACGGCACGCGTCAGTTTCCGGCGACCCAAGCGGTGCAGAAAGAACTGCTGCCGCTGGTCGATATTGATGGTGTGACCAAACCGACCATCCAGGTGATTCTGGAAAAAGTCTTTAAAGCCGGAATCTCGGAGGCGGCGTTAATCGTACAGCCGGGCGCCGCCGGAATGAGACGGCATTTTCACGAACAGATCACAGATACCCGCTTTGACGGCAAGCCCGAACAGCAGGCCCTGGCTGAAAACCTGCGCGATATGTCGGAGCGTATCACTTTTATTGAACAAACCCGTCAGCAGGGGTTCGGACATGCCGTGTATTGCGCGCGTGACTGGGCCGAAAATGAACCGTTTCTGCTCTGTTTGGGCGATCATGTGTATGTGTCAAAAACATCCGACTCGTGTATTCAGCAATTGCTGCATGCGTTTGCGCAGCAAAATGCTTCGGTGTTCGGCTTGCAACAGACACCGGAACATCTGCTGCATTTGTTTGGAACTGTAACCGGGAGCTCGGAAAATGTGCCGGGACGATACCGTCTGACGCATATACTCGAAAAACCGTCGATTAAAGCCGCCAGGAACGAACTGCGCGTTCCGGGGCTGGATCAGTATCTGACTCTATTCGGAATCTATGCGCTGGTACCGGATATTTTTGCTATTCTGCATACACATATACAACAGAACAAACGCTCCGGCGGCGAAATCCAGCTGACCCCGGCTTTGCAGGAATTGATCGAGTCAAAGCCGGTCTATGGTATCGAGGTCCAGGGAGAGCGACTGGACATGGGCACGCCGGAAGGGTACCTGCATACATTGACGACACTGGGACTGCGGGGGCGCTTTCGAAAACAGCTTTTGCAGCTTTATGAACGGGAAATCTTTTGATATTCTGATATAATATAAAGGATAAGACTATGATTGGAATTGTTGCTGCATTTATTATCGCTTACGTGATTGGTTCATTTCCGACCAGCATTCTCACCGGGAAACTGCTGCGCGGGATTGATATTCGGGAGCACGGCAGCGGCAATGCCGGAGGGACAAACGTGTTTCGTGTGCTGGGAGCCGGTCCGGGCCTGTTTGTCATGGCCTTTGATGTATTCAAAGGGTTTGCCGCAACCTGGTGGGTATCGCGTCTGTTTCTATCGATGACACCGCTGCATCTGGATACGATGATGATTATTGTCGGTTGCGGCGTGGTGGCCGGGCATATTTGGACCCTGTTTGCCCATTTCCGCGGCGGCAAGGGTGTGGGAACAGCCGCCGGAATGCTGCTGGCCATGTATCCCATGGCGCTGCTGTTCTGTCTGGTCGTGTTTGCGCTGATGTTTATTGCCACTCGGATTATGTCTCTGGCGTCCATGTCCGCCGCTGTAACCCTGCCGGTGACTCTGTCGGTCTTTCGCTACGTTTGTCATGTTCCGGTTTCCACGGCTCTGTATGTGTTTAGTTTTATTATCGCGGCCTTGATTGTATTTACGCACCGTTCCAATATCAAGCGTTTGCTGAATGGTACTGAGAACAAATTCGGAACCCATAAAGAGTCCTGATCCCCGGATGCCTGTATTGACCACAACTGTGTCGGTGGTGTTTCTGGGTACGGGGGCCTCGTTGCCCTCACCGGAGCGCAATGTGAGCGCTGCCGTCTTGTGTTCGGACCGCCATCTTTATCTTTTGGACTGCGGTGAAGGCACGCAGCAGCGGCTGATGAGCGCCGGACTGTCTCCCACACGTATTTCCTCGGTGTTTATTTCTCATCTGCATGGCGACCATCTGTTCGGGCTGGCCGGATACCTGACCTCACAGCAGCTGCTGCAGCGGCAAGAGCTGTTGAATATTTATGGTCCGCCCGGCCTGCAGCACTATATCCGTTGTATGCAGCAGGTTGCCGGCTATGATTTGAATTATCCTGTTGAAATTATAGAAATTGATCCCGGAACACCGGATCGGTTTATGGTCAATGAATTCACAGTTCAAACGGCCGGACTGGAACACAAGGTGCCGGTGATCGGTTACCGGTTTGAGGAAGCGGAAAAGCCGGGCAAATTTGATCCTGAAAAGGCGCACGCCCTGGGTGTGGAGCCCGGACCGGACCGCGCACGTCTGCAGGGTGGGCATCCGGTCAAACGCGGCAGCCGTACGGTTTACCCGGACGACGTGCTGGGTCCGCCGATACCGGGACGCATCATTACTTATTGTACGGATACGCGTCCCTGCGACGCAGCTGTTGAACTGGCCCGGAACAGCGATCTTTTGATCCACGAGTCCACATTTTCCGATGAATTTCAGGAACGGGCCCGTTTCACCCAACACAGTACAGCCCGGGAGGCGGCGCAAATCGCCCGCAGCGCCGGGGCGCTCCGGCTTGCTCTGTACCATATCAGCATGCGGTTTCACAAAAACAGTGATGTGTTGCTTGCCCAGGCGGGTTCTGAATTTGCATCGTGTTTCATTCCCAAATGATCTGGATCGAACCCTAGTCGAACGGAGAGAGAGTTGAACGAATCTGCTGTTAAAAAACCTCATGTGGTTCTGGTGCTGGCCGCCGGATTGCTGGCTATATCATCAGCCGCAGTTTTAATCAAGGCGTGTGAAGCGCCTTCACTCGCAATTGCCTTTTATCGGCTTTTGTTCGGCGCGATTTTTTATTTGCTGCTGCAGTGGCGCAAGGGTGATTTACTGTTGCATATCCGCGGGCACGGCAAATGGCTCTTTATCTCCGGGCTGGCGCTGGCTTTGCACTTTGCCACGTGGATCACTTCATTGAATTATACCTCGGTTGCCAGCTCTGTGGTGCTGGTTTGCACATCGCCCTTGTGGGTGAGTATGGGGGCCGCGCTGTTTCTCAAGGAAAAGACGTCGCCGTTGATGGGCGTCGGCCTGATCGTAACTCTGGTCGGCAGTGTGATCATCAGTCGCGCTGATTTCTCCGTGTCTCCGGATCAGTTGTTCGGCAATGTTCTGGCGCTGCTGGGCGCTCTGTTCGCAGCGATTTATTTGCTGATCGGACGCAAACTGCGCCCGGAGATGGACACTGTTCCTTATGTCACGCTCGTATATAGCGTGGCCGCTGTTTTTACCGGTTTGTTTGTGCTGCTGGACAGAACACCAATGATCGGCTTTACATCCCAGACCTATTGGCTTTTACTGGCCGTGGCGCTTTTACCCCAGGTGGTGGGACATACCAGTTTCAACTGGTCGCTGAAATATTATTCCGCAACAGCCGTTTCAGTGGTTATCCTGGCGGAACCGGTGGGCGCGTCTTTTCTCGCCTGGCTGTTTCTGGGTGAGGGGGTTACGCCGGTTCAGCTGGTCGGAATGATTATTATTACGAGTGGAGTCAGTCTGGCTTTGTATGTGGAACATCGGCAAAAAAAGGCGCGGTTGACGGGATGATATCCGCAAAAGAGAGTGTTACAGACAAAGACCTTGAGCTTTCAAATGTAAAATAGTTTAATTTTATCGGGGTTGTTGATTATTCTATTGACTTTTTTTATGATTGTGTCTATATTTGGCTCCTTCAAGACGTTCAATTGTAAAATGAAGATATATTCAAAATATTTTCCGCCTTTGTTTCCATCAATCGTAACATCATTGAGTTCATTGTTTTAGGAGATTGAGTTATGTCAGCACAAACTCTTGCCAAGCATCCCGGATTAGAACGTCTTGCCAAGTCCATCCGGGGATATGACGGATATCATGCCTGTGATATTCGTGAAAAAACCGATACCGTCGTACGCGCGCATCTGGTTAATCAGATTCACTCGCTGTTGTCCAATCTGGGCGCCGAAATTCAGGCGCAGCAGGAAGAGGATCAACGTAAAATTGAACAGCTCGTGGACAAAACAAAGCAAAAACTGACGACGATATGCGCGAGTCTGGACGATCCCACCTATACATCCGGGGGATTTTTCGGCAGGGATTCCGTTTCCGAACGTTTTCTGCAGCGTTTATATGATCTGGAAGCTGACATGCTTGATGAGACCGTGAATATTGATGAAGAAATTGCTTCGATGAAGCAGGAAAAGATGGACAAAGACCGCGTGGAAGATCATTTTCTGCAGATCAACAATTATATCGACGATTTTAATCAGTCCTTATTCGAACGCGAAGCTCTCATCCTGGGAGATGAATAAATGAAGTTTTATACCGATTATATGTGGTTCAATACCGACAAGCCGCGTGATTATATCAATATCACGTCAAAAGTTAAAGAGGCTGTTGAAAAAAGCGGTATTCAAGAAGGTATGGTGCTGGTGTCTGCCATGCACATCACGGCGGCTGTCTATGTGAATGACGCTGAGTCGGGTCTGATTCAGGATATTGACGAGTGGCTGGACAAACTGGCCCCCAAAGGGCCGGATTACCGCCATCACCGCACCGGCGAGAGCAACGGGGATGCTCATCTGAAAAATTTATTAATTCATCATGAAGTGATTCTGCCGATTACGGACGGCCGTCTGGATCTGGGCCCCTGGCAGCAGATCTATTATGCCGAATTTGACGGTCAGCGCCGCAAACGCGGCATCATCAAGGTGATGGGCGAGTAAATCAGATCACGCGTTTTTGCAGAATCGTATCTTTTAGATAATCCGTGTCATTCTTTTGCGGATAGTCGGTGGTGTAATGCAGCCCCCGGCTTTCTTTGCGCAGTAAGGCTGACTGGATAATAAGCTGCGCAACGGTTGCCAGGTTGCGCAATTCAATGAGGCCGGCGGCTACTGTGGTGCGTCTGTAGAAATTTTCAATTTCTCGCCCCACCAACCGGACGCGACTCAAGGCGCGCTCCAGTCTCAATGTTGATCTGACAATTCCCACGTAATCCCACATCAGGTTTTTAATCTCCATTTTATCATGCGAGATCAGTACCCATTCTTTACTGTTAAACGTGCCGGCGTCATCCCAGAGCGGGATACGCGGCAAGCTATTATGATTGTTTTTTACACAAGATTTTGCGGCGTTTACACACTGATCGGCAAATACCAATGCTTCCAGCAGTGAATTGGATGCCAGACGGTTGGCGCCGTGGACGCCGGTGCAGCTTACCTCACCGCAGGCAAACAATCCGGATAACGACGTGCGTCCCTCGAGGTCCGTGACCACGCCGCCGCATGAATAGTGTGCGGCCGGCACAACCGGGATGGGTTCCCGGGTGATATCGATTTTATACTGTTTACAAGTGGAATAAATTTTGGGAAATCGTTGACGCGTCTCTTCCGCGTTTTTATGACTGACATTGAGGTAAACGCAGGACTCTCCCGATTTTTTCATTTCCGAGTCAATGGCACGGGCCACCACATCGCGCGGCGCCAGTGAACCGCTGCGGTGGAATTTGTCCACAAACGTTTCTCCCTGCCGGTTGACCAGGACGGCGCCATAGCCACGCAGCGCTTCCGAGATCAGAAACGACTTGGCCTGCGGATGAAACAGGGATGTGGGATGAAACTGCATAAATTCCATGTTGGCGATGGCCACTCCGGCGCGGTAGCACATAGCCACGCCGTCACCTGTGGCAATGCCCGGATTAGTGGTGTGCAGGTACACCTGACCGCAGCCGCCGGTCGCCAAAATAGTGGCCCTGGCCATGAAGCGTTTGACCTGTCCGCCTTTTTCATCAAGCACATAAGCGCCCCAGCAAGAGAAAGATGTGTCCTGCTGCAAGCTGCCGGGAGAAAACACATGATGTTCCGTAATTAGATCAATTGCGACGTGGTCTTCATACAGGCTGATGTTCGGATTTTCCTTGACCGCATTGAGCAGGGTTTGTTCTACATCCTGCCCGGTATGGTCTCTGACATGAACGATACGTTCAAATTGATGTCCGCCCTCTCGTCCCAAATCAAATTCGCCGTCAGAACGCTTGGTAAACGGCACTCCCAGATCAAACAGTTCATTGATGAGAGCGGGACCTCGTTCTACAATCATGCTCACAGCTTTCGGATTGGAAAGGCCCGCCCCGGTTGCCAATGTGTCTTTTATATGCTGATCAAACGAGTCGTCCGCATCAAACACCGATGCGATCCCCCCCTGGGCATAATTGGTGTTGGACTCTGCTTTTTCTTTTTTGGTTGCAATTGCGACGGTTCCGACCCTGGACAGTTTCAATGCAGCGGAAAGTCCCGCGATACCGCTGCCGATGATTAAAAAGTCAGATTCATAGGCCATATTGGTTTTCCCGGAATAGTAGTGTAATGACAGCGGACCGCATACCTTTACGACATGCTCTTGGACAGGGCAAACGGATCATCCGCGGACAATCCGCGTGCGCGTTTGCTCAACGCCGAGAATAATTGTTTTTGCTGGTTGTGAATGTTCACATGATCCGGATCCGGTTTGCATCGACGGTCTTCCTGCAGCACGACAAAGGGCTGAACCAGATCTTTGAGGTCCACGCGTTCCCCCGCTTCTTTTTTCCAAACCCATGCTGCATGCAGGGCCGCGCCCAGAGCGGCGCCTTCGCCTTCCACCGGCACGGCTTCGGTTTCAAAAATATCGGCAATGGTCTGAACCCAGGCTTTGGATTGAGACAGGCCGCCTGTGAGCCGGATTTCCCTGGGTTTTACCGGCATATCGCGAAATCCTTCATACAAATTCAGGATATGGCCTTCCAGTACCGCCCGGCAGAGAATATCGGGTTGAAAATCATCCAGACCGAATCCGAAATACACAGGTGTGGCGTTGGGCATATCGGGTGTGCGTTCGCCCATGTACCAGGGAATCAGAATTCTACCCTTGTTGCCCACGGGGACGTTTTGCACGCGCTTGACAAAGTCCTGGTGCGACAGTTTATACTGCTCCAGTACCTGGTTGTAGCCGTTGGCCAGATTGGATACGCACAACAGCGGCAAGTGGTTGCCGGTGCTGTCGCAAAATGCCGCGATTTCTCCTTTGCGATCGATATAGGGTTCGGATAAACAGGTATACGCGGTGCCGCTGGTTCCCAGGCTGAGGGTCACAATGCCGGGAGCGACGTTGCCGGTTCCCACGGCGCCGTACATATTATCACCGCAGCCCGCATCGATTTTACAGGACGGATCAAATTTATAGTGTTCCACAAGGTCCTGGGAAATGGCGCCGATGCTTTTATCTGCTGCTTTCAATGGCGGCAGTTTTTGTTCCAGATCCGGGGAAATGATTCCCATCACTTTTTTCGACCAGGTTTGGGTACCGGGGTGCCAGAGGGCCATTCCCGAGGTGTCGCCGGGTTCCATGACACGCACGCCGCCATTGCGGCCGCCGGTCAAAAACCAGTTGATATAGTTGTGAACGAGAAAGCAGGTGCAGGTTTTTTCAAAGGCCTCGGGTTCATGACGCGCCATATGAAAGATCTTGGCTGCGGTATATCCGGTGCGCTGGCTGTTGCCCACCTCTTTAATCATGGCATCAACGCCGCCTGTTTTTTCCGTCATGATGTCGCACTCTTTCTGGGTGCTGAAATCATTCCACAATTTGCTGGTTGGACGTGTCAGGTTGCCGTCTTTGTCCAGGGTCACCAGACCGTGCTGCTGCCCGGAAACGGAAATACATTTTATACGCTGCTGCTCTACATCGGATTTGCGCAGTCGTTCAAACAGCATGTGCAGGGCGTCCACCCACATGTTCGGATTGGATTCCGAAACCCCGGCCTTGTCGGTTTGTATGACACCGTTCCGGGTGTCGTACTGAGGCAAATCCTTGTCATAATTGACGGAATCGGTATAAATAACCTTTTGGGTTTCCATATTCAGGACAAGCAGCTTTGTGCCCTGAGTGGAGCTGTCAATGCCTGCAAATAAATATCCCATATTCTCATCCTTTTCTAATTGACTTTTTTTGTTGAATTTTCTCTCTTTTTATTTATATTATACCAATCGTATCAAGCCCTGAGACGAAAAGTCCCGGTTCAATATAAAAGTTACAGTGCTAAAAATCAAGATGTAATCTGATTTGACCGCGCATTGACAACGAGGTTCCGATGCCTTTTGAAAAAATAACCCCGGATCAGATTACGGTCTATCCGGTCAGAGAACGTCAAAGCAAGTCCTGTTTCAATGATATAAAGGCAGATCCCGATGCCGATACGCCTTTGCTAAAACCGGACGTTGCTGGTAAAATCGCGCAAACAGCCGAGCGGATTATCCGCGCCCGCAAAAGCGGCGCATCTGTGATCCTGGCGTTTGGCGCGCACTTGATTAAAAACGGTTTGTCTCCGCTGGTTATCCGGATGATGCAGGAGGGGTGGATTACCCATATCGCTACCAATGGCGCCGGCGGAATTCATGACTGGGAATTTGCCTGGATGGGACGCTCTGAGGAAGATGTGCGCGCCAATGTCAGCCAGGGGAAATTCGGAACCTGGAATGAAACCGGGAATTATCTGAATCTTGCGGTGCTGGCCGGCGCGGTCAAGGGAATGGGCTATGGTGAATCGATAGGGGCGTTGATCGCCAATCAGGGAATGGATATACCGGACAAAAAACAACTCAAGCGGGATATCCTGAATGGTGTTGAACAATTTGATCCGCTGCTTTCGGCCAAAGCCGACCTTTGGAACGATCTTTCTGTGTTTCAAACGGATTCCGGTTTTTTATCTGTCGCGCATCCTTTTAAAAAAAATTCTGTATTCGGACAGGCATTCGAGTTGTCAGTGCCGGCGACTGTGCATCCGGGTATCGGTTATGATATTATTTATAATCATCCCCGGGCAAATGGCGCAGCCCTGGGGCGCGGCGGTCACTGGGATTTTCAGATCATGGTCAAATCGGTGAGCAAACTGTCCGGCGGTGTATTTCTGTCAGTGGGCTCTGCGATTATGGCGCCACAGGTATTCGAAAAAGCCGTGTCCGCGGCCAACAATGTGCTCGGGAACAGCGGATCGATACGGGATCACTGGCTGGTCGTTAACGATTTGCAACCTGCGAGCTGGGACTGGAGTCAGGGTGAACCGCCCAAATCTGAACCTGATTATTATTTGAGGTTTTTAAAAAGCTTTTACCGCATGGGCGGCACGGTTCGTTACGTTGCCCTGGACAATCGTTTGTTTCTATCGAGTCTTTATCATCGTCTGACCCAACAGTCGGCCCAAAACATTATATTTTCTAAATATTGAAAGAAACTCCCGGTTCTTCTTTTTTAGCCGCCAGCTGGTCACTGTCACACTGATAAAGCGAACCGGCTTGGAATGATCCCGCGAATTTTTAAACTGATTTTAGATTCATTTTTACTTTCTTTTAACTTGACTTTGTTTATAGTTTTTGTTAAAATACTTTTCTGTAATCAAATCAATTCAAATACAAGGTAATGATGTGTCATGTCTCTAGAAAAATTTTTTGATCCAAAATCGGTTGCTATTGTAGGCGCTTCCCAGAAAAAGGGAAAAGTAGGATACGAGATTCTTTGGAATCTCAAAAATTCCGGGTTTGAGGGGGATCTCTTTCCTGTTAATCACAAAACTGATCAAATTGAAGGTCTGAAATGCTACCCTGATCTGGAATCCATTGGTTCAACCCCGGATCTGGTTTTAATCATTGTTCCCGCCAAAGTGGTTCCGAATATTATGGAACAATGCGTTAAACTTGGTGTGGATTCGGTCATTATTATCACCGCCGGGTTCAAAGAGGTGGGTGAAGAAGGTAAAAAGCTTGAAAAGAAAATTAGGCAAATTGCGCGCCGGGGAAATGTTCGCTTCATTGGGCCCAACTGTCTCGGAGTGATTTCCACATCGAGCAAACTGAACGCCAGTTTCGGCGGTGATCTGCCGGTTAAAGGCGGAACCGCTTATATTTCTCAGTCCGGCGCATTGCTGGCTGCTATTCTGGATATGGCGAACGATCAGGGGATCGGATTCAGTAAACTGGTGAGCATTGGCAATAAAGCCGATGTGAACGAACTGGATGTGATTGAAGCATTGGCTGATGATTCGACAACCAGGGTGATTGCCGGTTATCTGGAAAGTATCGACGACGGCAATGAATTCGCCCGGGTTGCGGAGGAGATTTCCAGCCGCAAACCGATGATTCTGATCAAATCGGGCGGTTCTTCAGCCGGCGCCAAAGCGGCTTCCTCGCATACCGGAAGTCTGGCCGGCGGTGAACAGGCCTATGAAGCTGTGTTTAAAAAATCGGGTATTGTACGCTGCAAATCTATAATGGAACAGTTCAATTACGCACGCGCCTTTGCCAATCAGCCGCTGCCAACGGGATCGCGTGTGGCGGTGATTACCAATGCCGGCGGTCCCGGAATTATGACTGCGGATTCCATTGAAGCACACGGGCTTGATTTTGCGTCTCTGAGTCAGGAAACCGAGGACAAACTGGCCGAGAACCTGCCTGCTGCCGCCAATATTCATAATCCCATTGATGTGCTGGGTGATGCCCTGGCAGACCGGTACGAATACGCTCTTGATGTGGTGATGGAAGACGATAAAGTGGATGCGGTGATCGTTGTGCTGACGCCCCAGGCTATGACCGAGTCGGAAAAAACGGCTAAAGCTATTGTCAAGATTTCCAAAGAGAAACCGGACAAGCCGATCTTTGCCTGTTTTATGGGTGCATCCAAGGTAGACGAAGGTGTTGCAATTCTGCAGAAAGGCAAAATTCCCCAGTACAGTTCTCCTGAAGATGCGGTTAACACACTTCAGGTGATGATCGATTACACGCGCTGGCGTTCGCGTCCCAAACGTGTGGTGAAACTGTTCCCGGTCAACCGGCACAAAGTGGAAAAAGTTATCGATAAACATTTGCGTGAAGGCAAACGCGAAGTGGGGGAAACCGAGGCCAAGGGAGTTTTGGAAGCTTATGGATTTGCCACACCCCAGGGAACCATTGCAACCAGTCCGGAACATGCCGCCACCATAGCCGAACAGATCGGGTTCCCGGTGGTTATGAAGATCTGGTCGCCCGATATTATTCACAAATCCGATGTGGGCGGTGTCAAAGTCGGTTTGCGCTCCTTGACTGAGGTTAAGGATGCGTTTGATTTGATGATGTACCGCATTCCTCAAAAGCAGCCCGATGCCAATATTTTAGGTGTATTGGTTGAAAAAATGTCAACCGGCGGCAAGGAAGTGATCCTCGGTATGAACCGGGATTCGCGGTTTGGACCGCTGATGATGTTTGGTATGGGCGGCACTATGGTCGAAGTGCTCAAGGATGTATCTTTTTCATTGGCGCCGATTACAGCGGATGAAGCCAAACAAATGCTGAAAAGCACAAAAACCTATCAAATGCTGGAAGGCGTGCGCGGTGAGGAAGGTGTTGATATAGATGCCCTGGCTGAGAGTTTACAGCGATTGTCTCAGCTGGTCACCGAGTTTCCGCAAATTCAGGAACTTGATATCAATCCGTTTGTCATCGGTCCTCCGGGAGTGACTCCCATCGCCGTTGACGCAAGAATGAGTGTAGAAGAAAACAAATAATTTGAGAGAAGGATAAAATGCAACAGGAAATCAATTGGCAGGAAAAGTATAAAGACAAGATTGTCAAAACCCCTGTCGCCATGAAGGCGATTAAGCCGGGTAATAGTATTTTTATAGGCACTGGCTGTGTCTCAACCACAGCATCTGGTCAACGCTTTGGTTGAACATTCCAGTCATATCTATGATGCTCATATTGTTCATCTGCTCACTGTGGGCGATGCGCCATATGCGGATAAAAAACTGGGCGAAAAGTTTAAAATGAATAGTTTTTTTATTGCAGATAATGTGCGGCATGCTCTGAACGAGGGTGTCGGGGATTATACGCCGATTTTTTTGTCCGAGATACCGGAAGAATTCGAGAGCGGACGTATTCCTCTGGATGTTTCTCTGATTTCCGTGACGCCGCCGGACGCAAACGGACTCTGCAGTCTGGGGGTGTCCGTGGATATTGTAAAGTCCGCTATCGCCAACTCCCGTTATGTGATAGCTCAGGTCAACAGCAAAATGCCGCGTACGTTCGGCGACAGCTTTGTGCATGTGAATTCTCTTGATATGCTGGTGCCGTATGATGAGGATGTGGTTGAAGTTCCGGAGCGCGAGTCTGACGAGGTGCTGCGAGCCATCGGCCAGAATATTTCGCATTTGATCGATGATGGAAGCACGATCGAATGCGGCATCGGCCGCATCCCTCAGGCCCTGGCTGAATTTCTAAAAGATAAAAAAGATCTGGGCATTCATACGGAAATGTTCAGCGACTGGATTATAGATCTGATCGAATGCGGCGCGATCACCTGTAAGAAAAAAACCCTGAACCGGGGCAAGGTGGTTGCCAGTTTTTGTATGGGCAGTCAGCGCTTGTACGATTATATTGATCAAAATCCTTTTATTGAACTGCATCCGACAGAATATGTCAATGATGTCAATGTGATCAGTCAGCACGAACGCATGGTGGGCATCAATGTGGGACTGGAAATTGATCTGACCGGTCAGGTTTGTGCGGATTCACTGGGATATGAGTTTTACAGCGGAATCGGCGGACAGGTCGATTTTATCCGCGGCAGTGCGCGCAGCCGCGGCGGCAAACCGATTATAGCTATGCCGTCGACTGCTAAAAAAGGAACCGTTTCGCGTATTGTCCCGCATTTAACGGAAGGCGCCGGAGTGGTGACCACACGCGGTGATGTGCATTATGTGGTGACCGAATACGGTGTGGCTTATCTGCACGGCAAGAGCATTCGCCAGCGCGCCCTGGATTTGATCAATATTGCGCATCCCAAATTCCGAAAACAACTGTTGCAGGACGCTAAAAAGCAGAATTATCTTTATGAAGATCAGTCGGAAACCGCCTATGAAGGGGTGGATTATCCCAAACAACTGGAACGTTACGAAACCCTGCGTGACGGCACTGAGATTCTTTTCCGGCCGGTCAAACCCACGGATGAACGGGCGCTGTCTGAAATGCTGTATTCATTGAGTGAAGAATCACTGCGAAAACGCTATATGACCCGAACCGTGGCGTTCCCGCACAAGGATGTTCAGCGAGCTCACCAACGTGGATTATAAAAACAATGTGGCGGTAGTGGGGGTGGTCCCCAGTGTGTCCGGTCAGGAAGTTGTAGCGATCGGTCAGTATTTTAACGAACCCCGCCAGGGACAGGCCGAGGTTGCTTTTGTGGTACAGGATGAATGGCAAAAAAAAGGCATGGGATCGCTGCTTTTAAAGTTCCTCAGTGAAATTGCCGGAAAAAATGATGTCAAGCGGTTTCACGCCAAGGTTTTGCCGGAAAATAAAGCCATGTTGGCGGTTTTTCATAACTCTGGATACAGTATTCACACTGAATTTGACGGTGAAGTTTACGATATCACCTATGATCTAGCGGAGAAACACAAGAACAAGTGAGTTCAAAGCAGCAAAACGTTATTTTTGTTTATTCAAAACAATTGGAAAAACATCATTATCCACCGGATTGTCCGTTCAAAACCGAGCGCGCCCAAAAGACCCGGAAAACCCTGAATTCCATGGGATTGCTATCCGGCCCGGGACGTAAGGAGATAAAGGCAGAGCCGGCTGACCGGCGGCTGCTCGAGACGTTCCATACCCGGCGTTATCTGGATACCCTTTTAAAATGCCAAAAAGGCGATTGGGATATTGAAGCGCTGAAAATGGGAATCGGCGGTCCGGATGTTCCGGTGTTTAAGGGAATGTACGAATACGGCGCTTTGGCCTGCGGATGCACGGTTAAAGCCGCTGATATGCTTTTCGCTAAAAAAGCAAAATACGCGTTCAGTCCGGCCGGTGGTTTTCACCATGCCGGACCGGAGCTGGCGGCCGGGTTTTGTTATATCAATGACGTGGCGATTGCCTGCAATTACCTTGCTGAAAAAGGTCAACGGGTTCTTTATCTGGATATTGACGTGCATCACGGGGACGGCGTTCAGGATTTTTTCTACAACCGTAATGATGTATTGACCCTCTCTCTGCATGAGAGCGGCGAACTGCTGTTCCCGGGTACGGGATTTGAGACCGAAATCGGAACAGGCCCCGGAGAAGGGTATTCTGTGAATATGCCGATGCCCGCCCATGTCTATAACGAGGCCTGGTTGCGGTGCTTTGATGAACTGGCTGTTCCTTTGATACAAGCCTATAATGCTGATGTTATTGTCCTTGAACTGGGTGCGGACGCTCTGAGCGGAGATCCCCTGGCGCATATGCAGTTGACCAACAACGTTTACGTTGAGGTGCTGAATTATTTGATGGGGCTGAACAAACCGCTGCTGGTCAGCGGCGGAGGCGGGTATAATGTCGAAAATACGGTTCGCGCCTGGTCTCTGGCCTGGTGCGTGATGAATGAGGATATCCAGGAGTTATCCGATATGAATTTGGGCCTGGGCGGCGTGATGCTGGAATCCACGGACTGGATGGGCGGGCTGCAGGACCGGGTTATGCCGGTGACCGATGAACAGCGGCAGGCTGTAGATCCGGTGATCGATACGCTGATTCGGCGGGTCAAACGGTTGATTTTTCCTCTGCATGGGATAGAGTTTTCGGGAAATGACGGATCATAGCGGGCCAAACCCAGCCTGTCTTCAATCCGGACCTATTTAAAATCTAAACCCTTCTTTTCCATAATTGCAAAGTTGCGCACAAATACCGCGATGCTGAGATGTCCACTTGACATGATTAAGGGCAGAGCCGCTTTTATCCCTCAAGCGTTTTGATTCAAATAACGTTGTCTTTTTTCAATCACGCTGTTTGAACGGTCAGGGTAAAGTCTTTGACCTGAAATTTTTCAAGCACAGCTATCGAGTGGGGTGAGCGCACCGGCGGCTGGTAATCATTTCGTTCTGTGATTTGTAAAAATCCGTTACCGCTGCCATCCCTGACCCAGGCCCATTGTTTCGGTGAGGTAAATCGAAAATCTTTGAGACTGGATCGGGCGTCAAACGACTGTGAATAGACAAGCGGTGATCCTTTGAAATACAAGATTCTACATTGGAAAGCAGGGTTTCGATCATACTTTCAGAAACAGCTCCCACCCGCAGACTTGCAGCCTGTGCAAGCTGTTTGCTGTCGAGTCTGTTGTCCTGGGGTTGCAAGGACTGTCTCCCGAAAAAATAACCTTGATATTACAAGGTCCATAGCTGTATGTCCTGATCATCTTTTTTTTTATGAAAGCTTGTAGAATTATTTTACGAGCTTGAATTTAACAAAAACTCCCATTGTGTTTTCTCAAACTCGCATACCGCATCCCGGATGACGGTCCAGTTTGTGGCTTTGAGTGAATCGCTCACAGCTTGCCGGGTGATATTGGTGCTCAACTGTTCTGCGATTTCGGCATGTGTGGGTTTCTGGATATCCAGGGCCAAACCGGCTATCTCGGACTGGCGGCGTGTCCAGCGGTTGATCACCGCATCACAGAGATGCACCATCAGGGGCGCCCAGTCGGACAATAGTTGCAAGGATTTCGGCAGTTGGACGGTCATGTTTACATGAATTTTCATGTCATAAAGTCCGCGTTTGGACAGCGAAAACGCCTCGCCGGTGGATTGTGAAATTTGATCCGGGTTCATATCGTTGACATGGCCCAGGCCGATGGCGATACGAGTATCCGAGAGTCGTGAGGCGCGCATGGCGGCGCGCAGGTAAATCGCGACCCGCAACGCCAGGTCCGGCTGTGTAAGCATCAGCTGCCAGCTGTCGCCGCGAAAAAAATCCGGGCCGCCGTAAATACGGTCCCAGTCCTGCATACGCGTTACAGCATCCGACAGACAGGAACGTACTTTATTCATTTCCTGATCGTCAAGTCGATTGGCACGGATAATATCACCCGTCAGCACTGCACAGATTGATTTTCGGCTCATGACATCTCCCACATGTTTGTTTACGTTGCCCGGTTGGTCAGACCGGATAAAATGACCTCGACTCATAGTTGTTTTCCAACCGAATACGCCGTTTCAAGATTGCGCTTTCGATAAGAGTTATCATGCGGCATCATACCGCCCGGAATTGACATCCCGGCGTGTTTTACACCCACGCCCAACAGCCGGTCCTGAATCATAATTTGGCGCATACTTTTAGCAATGCCGGTTGTTTCCAGGTGTTTTGCTGTATGTCCCGCGGAGCACAGCAGAACAGCCTTTGCGATATTAATTTTTGTAGTGCGCTGTTTGTCTGCAGCGTAAAAGCAAGCATATCCATATGTCCAAACCCGGTCAAACCAGCCTTTCAGCACAGCGGCAACATCACTCCACCACAACGGATAAATAAAGCCCAGGGCGTCTGCTTTGGCTATTCTTTCGTGTTCCCGTTTGATGTCCTCGGGAACAGGAGCCTCGGGCTCAAGACCGGTTTCCCGGATGTATTCAACCGGGTTCAGCCTGCAATTAGAATCGGTTCGGCACAGGTCGTGGATTTCGGATGTGTGTCCGCTGTCGGAAAGACCCCGTCTGAATGCGCCCAGAACAGCCCGACAAAAAGTGTTGCGGCCGGAGTGCGCGTAAAGAATATAGAGATGCATCTGCCTCCTCGATGCAAGGTTATTTCAGGTAAATGTACAATATTCTTTTGAATAATGCAAATGAGATTTACAATAATATGCAAATTTCTTTATAAATTTGGAAAGAGGAGTATAGAATGAACAGGATATGATATTGTTCAACGATTAAACATTTAAACGTTTGCTGTTTTAAGAACAGCATCGCTCCGCTTTTTAATGTATTTTCTGATATCCCGGAATAACCCGATGAATGGCTCGTCCTGCGGGAGCGCTCTGGCAATCTTTTCCAGATACTGCCGTTCCTGCACGGCCTGCAGCGTCGCTGAGAAATTGATATCAAACACCCAGCCCATCTGCAGCAGTTTAAAATCATTCAAATTGTGAATACCCGTGTGATGCACGATTTCATGGGCGCGGATATCCGCCACGACTGCATCGGAACACCCCGGTGTATCCGGCAGATCCAATTCGATGGTGTTGCTGCGTTTGCCGTCCCGGCGGTGATAATACTCGGTGACCACATGATAAATATCCAGCTTGTCGGCGTCGCGCAGCAGTCGGGCGTACAGCAGGCATTCCGGTGTTTCGTCCTCTATAAGTTTGGCGCGGTTGTGATAACGGATGGCGCGGGTGATCAGCGACCGGTCGTTCGAGCTCAGCCGTTGTAGAATACCGTAGCGCTGCAGAATGCGCAGTCCCAGTTCTGCATGATTGTCGGACACATGATCGCGAAACGTGTGGTAGCGGAGATACTGTTCAAAGCGGCCGACATCGTGAAACAGGGCGGTGATTTCAGCCAGAGCCTTTTGTTCATCTGACAGATGCAGCGATTCTGCGAGCATACGGATTTCTTTACATACTCTGCGGGTGTGGTTTTGTTTTAATATTGTGTTTTCGCGTAAATCCTGACTGCCGAATTTATAGGTCTCGGCATAGATTTGAAACCAGTTCTGCATGTCCGGAAGATGATCGTGTATGTTCATTTGTGTCCCTTTAAATCTCCAATGCGCGGCCGGATCCGAGTTTGATAAACTGATCGCCGTAACGCTTTTGAAACATGGCTATCGCCTGATTTCCAGTGCAATGGGTGGCGCCTACACGCTCTACGGGCAGGGCCTGAAACTGATCGATAACGTGATCGATTTCTTTTTCACTGTCGTTCATCATATGAAAACCGCCGAACACCAGAGAAATACGCGATGCGCGGGTGACCGCCAGAGCACGGCGCAATATATTGAGAATGCCCGGATGTGAACAGCCGGTGATCACACTGATTCCTGTATCTCCCGGTATGATCAGGGCCTGTTCCGGCATGGATACGCCCTTGTAAATACTTGCAATCTCTCCGGTAATCTGAATGTTTTTGGCTATCGTCTGGCCTGGTTCTGATGCTTTGAATATGCCTTTGTGCTGTTCGACTCTGTTTTTAAACTCGTCGCTGAATCCGGGACAACCGTACACATTCAAACCGGGGTGCTCATCTAAAAGTTCCCAGAGTCCGCCGGTATGATCCCAGTGGGTATGCGAAATGACCACAGATTCGATTTTTGACCGGTCGATGTTTAGTTTTTCCATATTGGAAAACAGCGGCGCCGCTTTTTCACCGGTATCAAACAGAATTTGATCAACCAGACAGGAAAATCCCCAACCGGCATGGAATCCCGGCAGGGCGGTGTTGTCGTAACAAATTTTTGCTTGCACATTGAATCTCCCGTTAATGAAAATCATTTTCAATATAAGCAATTACTCTTTAAAATTCAAACACGAAATTACAAGCCGGATGATTGTACGATTATCATGAGGTTGCATTTGGATTTCAACTGAAAATGTTGTAAATTTTTAAATCATGTATAATGAGGGAGAATAAAAAATATCAAACGTTATTAAAATCTGAATAGAAAAAATTGGATTTAGCATTTATGACTGATAATAAGGCTCTCACGTCCTGGGGGCAAACACGCATCGGTTATCAGTGTTTTGTCGACAGCTTTTCCCGCGCAACCGATTATTCCCGTCATACAGATGTATACGGCCGTTCTCCTGTGCATCTGAACTGGAGTGATCCGTTTGATGATTATTGTTATGGATATGGATTTTACGGCGGTGATTTGCCCGGCACTGGGCCGTGCGGTTAGAGAATACCTAAGTGATTTGGGGATCAATCTGCTTTATCTGACGCCGATTTTCGAGGCGGAGAGCAATCATAAATACGACACCTTGAATTACAAACGTATTGATCCGCAGTTTGGATCTATGCATGATTTTCGTGCTTTGCTTGCCGATTGCCATGAGCATGACATCAAATTGATCCTGGACGGCGTGTTCAATCATACCAGCTGCAATCACGAGTGGTTCAAACGCGCGGAACAGGGGATTGAACCGTTTGTACATTATTACAAACGCAACCAAGACGGCTATTTTATCAAATGGGCGGGGGTGGAAACCCTGCCGGTCCTGAATTACAAGCATCCGGATGTCCGCAGTGCCCTGTATGCAGGAGACGACAGTGTGGTTAAGTATTGGCTAAACAAAGGCATTGATGGGTGGCGTCTGGATGTGGCGGAAAAACTGGGCAAACCGGTGATTCGGGATATAAAATCAGTTATGAAACCCCGTTTTTCAAATCGAATGCTGGTCGGTGAAGTGGTGGAAACCTATGGCCGGGACTGGCTGGGTCCTGAATTGCTGGATGGTGTAATGAATTATGTGTTCCTGGGCACCACGGTCAAATATCTCACCGGGGTAGAGACTGCTGAAACTTTTTTAAAGCATTTATCCGATATGTACGACAGCTATCCGCGTCCTCAGTTATACGCCAGCTGGAATATCATCAGCACACACGATACCAACCGAATGGCCTATGAAGTGAACGGCAACGAGAATCTGTTCAAAATGGCTGTTACCCTGCAGTTTACCTATCCGGGTGTGCCTATGATTTTTTACGGTGATGAAATCGGACTGCATCCGGGCAAAAAGGATCGGGATAACCGCAACGGCATGGACTGGGACCGGGTCGATTTGCTCAAGTTAAAAGAACGCGATCCCGGCAGAACGGTACTGCCCATGGACTGGGACAAGACGAACCAAGCCAGCAGCATTCATTTTTTTTACAAACATATGATCTGGATGCGCAATGAATGTCCGGCGCTGGTCCGGGGTGCCTTTGTGCCGCTTTATGCGGATGAGAATGTGCTGGCGTTTGCACGAGTGTCTGAACACCAGGCGGTTGTTGTTCTGTTAAACCGCGGGACGAAAACGGAAGTCACTTTCTCGGTTCCCTCTCAATTGCGTTCTGTGGCCTCGGTTGTAAGCAGCCAGCATGGACCGCTGCAGCAATTGGATTTATCGGGCGTGTCGGTTCATGTGACGCTGGAGACTGAAAACATTTATGTGTTTGTTTCATAGATCAATATGTTGTGATTGAAATCATGTGCAGGGTTTGGTAAGGAGAGCGTATGAAAAAAAATTATTTATTGTTTTTCCTGATGTGCCTGACTGCCGCCGGAAATCTATATGCAATCGGCGGTGATGCTCAGTCTGTTGAAGATAGTTTGTCGGATCGGAATGATCTGATTTTTTTCGGCGGATTTGAAGAGCAGTATAACAATTCCGCCTGGGTGGACAGCTGGGGCATTGCCTGGAATAATCGCGCGGATGCGAATACCGGTGATGCCTGATGCCTTTCAAGGCGGCCATTCATTGCGCGTCGAGTATCCGCAAGGCGGCGTTGGACCGGGAGAAACCGGGACTCAGTTTCCCATTGTGTTCCGGGATATGTCTGTCGCTGTCGCCCGACGGTCAGCTCGAGTCCGGTTTACTGCGCGCGTCTAGCCTGAAATACTGGATCCGGATTTGATTTTCAAAAAGGCGGCAAGCTTCCCGGACTCATGGGCGGCGGCGATTCCTGGGCACGCTCCGGGGGCCACCAACCGGACGGCAGCAACGGCTGGACTCTGCGGTTTATGTGGCGGCGGGAGGGGAGAATTGTGGTTTATGCCTATGTGCCGAAAAGCGGCAACGAAAAATGGGGCGCGGAAACCTGGGGACAGGATATCGATTGTAATTTCAGCGCAATCCCCGGCGTCTGGCACTGCATTGAGCAGTATGTGCATGTGGGCACACCGGGACAGGACGATGGTGTGCTAAAAGTCTGGATTGACGGCGAACCGCGTCTAACTATTTCCGATATGCGTGAATTTTGCGGACGTTGAAAACAACAATGGACGCGTTGGCGGGATTTATTTTTCCACCTTTCACGGCGGCAATACCCCGGACTGGGGTCCGGATACGACCTGTTATGTTCAATTTGACGGAATCGTAGCTGCAGATAACCGGGTGGGACTCTATGGGACGAATCCGGCTTTGCTGCGCCTGGGAACTATGGAATTGCCCACAGGATATGCAGAACTGCCTTACCGGGCTGAACTCGATGCGGTTCGCGGCGGAACGCCTCCCTATGAATGGTCGATCACCGGTGGTGATCTTCCACAGGGTTTATTTCTATCAATTGACAACTGATTTGGGCCGTAGCGTGCGTAAAATGATATTGGTTCGGTAGCCGGGATGTCCCGGTCATTTTGATTTATCTTTTTTGCGGAAAGGTTTACATTTTGAATTAACTGTAGATATGCGGCGATTGGTTGTGTATATGAAAACAAGTGTTGAAGGCATGCTGATTTTTTCGTATGTTATCAGTATGTATTTCATCAAAAACAGGAGGACTTTTTCGTATGCAAAAGCTTTTAAATATTTCTCGACGGACATTTATCAGAGCAGCAGGCGCTGCAAGTTTGGTTGCCCCTGCAGTTATCAAGCGGGCCGGCGCTCAAACCGAATTGTTGAACATCGGTTTGATCGGATGCGGGTGGTACGGTATGCTGGTGTTGAACAAGGCATTTGATGTCGGAGGCGTAAACTGTGTGGCTTTGTGCGATGTAGATTCAGAGCATCTAAAAAACAGTGCGGACAAAGTCGAGGAGAATCAGGGCCGCCGTCCGGAACTGTATCAAGACTACCGCGAACTGCTGGAGCACTCTGGTCTGCAGGCGGTGATCATTGCCACGCCGCCGCATTGGCACGCGCTGCCGTTTCTGGCTGCACTCGAGCAAGGCCTGGATATTTACTGTGAAAAACCTCTGGCCTATGATATTCGCGAAGGCCAGGTCATGGTCGAAGCGGCACAGAACAGCGATTCTATCGTGCAGATCGGATTTCAGCGGCGTCAGAGTCAGGCGATTCTGCAGGCGCGGGATGCCATTCAGAGCGGGGCCATCGGAGATGTGGTTCAGGTGGATACGCAAATCCATTACAACGCGCCGATACGCGACACCGAACCTCAGAATCCGCCTGAATCCCTGGACTGGGAGTTCTGGTGCGGACCGGCGCCAAAATTGCCTTACCGTCCAAACATCGGCCATATTGCCTGGCGCCTTGAAAAAGCCTACGGCAATGGTCACCTGGTGGACTGGGGTATTCACTGGATTGATGCGATACGGCTGATTTTGGATGAAGATATGCCATTTTCTGTGAATTCCAGCGGCGGTATTATTCATTTAAAGGATCAAATTACAACTCCCGATACACTCACCACGTATTTTGAGTTTGAAACCTGTCCTGTGGTCTGGCGGCACCGGCTTTGGGGCGCGAAAGAGTATCCGGGTGAACCCACAAACGGCATGTTTTTCTATGGAACACAGGGTACATTGTTTGTGAATGGCCGAAAATGGGTGGTTGTATCCAATAAAAAAGGTGCCGAACCTGAGGAACACAACGTGAAAACCGATTCAGCCAAAGGACACATGGCGGATTTTCTGAATGCGGTTGCCTCAAGACGGCAGCCCGATTGCACTGTGGCGGATGCTTTTCTGTCGACGGCGACAGTGCAGCTTGGTATGATCTCCTGGGAAGCGCATCAACGTATCAATTGGGATGCGCAGAATCAACAAATCATCAATAACACCCGTGCTAATGAAAAGCTCAGACGCGAATATCGCAAACCATGGGTGCATCCGTATAGCGTCAAGTCAAAGGACTGAGAATCGAAACGTCACAAGTTGCAAAAAGATATCATTCTCTGGGAATCTATCTGCATCACCCGGCTGCGGATTTAATGACAATGCTTTTTTAAAACGCGGCGTTGAATTTACAAAGCCAAACGTGATGTTTTACTGAAAAGCAGGGGGGGACAGCAGTTACAACGCTGTATCAATCAGCCGCGGTCTGGAACTATAATTACTGCTGCCTCGCGATCATGTACG
This sequence comes from candidate division KSB1 bacterium, assembly GCA_034521575.1. Lineage (NCBI taxonomy): Bacteria > Pseudomonadati > Candidatus Zhuqueibacterota bacterium. The sequence continues at coordinate 1,046,142 of JAXHMJ010000005.1, read as the reverse complement.
GAAAAAGACGTTGGCATCTGCTCTGCTAAAAAGCGCTCACTGGCAGCATTCCCGTATCAGCGATTCCGGCGAAATCATGATCCAGGGTGATACGCGCGTGTTCCGGGAGGTGAACGCTTTTTCGGCCATGAAAAAACTGTCGATTACAAGGCAACGCTTCGGGGAGTGTGTTTTATGTGGGTATTGAGTGGTGAACGCCGGTGGAAAGAGTTGGCGGAAAAATTATAAAGTCAGAACATCAGACAGCAAATCCCGGCAGTGTGTTTCCGTGGCAAGGCCAATGAATTTTAAGACACTATGTTCTGTCTTTTTTCTCTTCCGGCGGTCGGGTTCTCCATCGTTTGTGCATCCAGAACCAGTGGTCCGGATAACGCTGTATAAAGCGTTCAAGAGTCTGGACGTGCCGTTCAGTGAGAATGCGGATATTTTCTTCGCTGACACCCTGAATGTCATCGGTCTTGAGTCGTTCATAAATCACGGAATAGCATCCATCCTTGCGCATAACACAGGCGCCGAATACCACAGGTGCGCCGGTTTTCAGGGCAAACAGTGCCGGTCCCGGTGCGGTTGCTGCTTTGCGGCCGAGAAACGGCACGAAAATGCTATCCTTTTTGGCATTCTGATCAGCCAGCAGCGCCATCGCTTTTCCCTGGCGCAGGGCTTTGAGCACACCGCGTACCGCCAGACCCAGGGGAACGGTTTCAATATGAGCTGCAGTGCGGTATTCATTGATCATTTTATCCACTGACGCATTGCGTTGCGCTTTGGCCAGGACGGCCAGAGGCGTGTATAGTGTTGCAATGGCCGCGCCCATGATCTCCCAGTTGCCAAAATGCCCGGTCATCAAAATGGTGCCTTTTTTCATAGACAGGGCATCTTTCAGGACTCGGGGATTTTTCATAACCACACGATTTTTCATTTCCTGTTCACTGCGAATCGGGGTGCGCATGAATTCAGTAAATGTCTGACCGAAATGCTGGTATGTGCGCAGCAGAATTCCCCGCAATTCGCGTTCGGTGCGCTGTGGAAAAGATTTTCGCAGGTTGTCCAGCGCCACATCCTTGCGCAGCGGGATAATGTGATAGACAAACCGTCCCAGTATTCGTCCCGCCCGGACAGCCGTATCGGGTGACAGACTCTGAACCAGCCGGGCTACGCCCCGGGTTAAAGTGTATTCAATTCGGTGTTTGCGTGTTTTTTTACTCATAGTTGAGAAATGTAATGAGAATTGCGCATATCTGCAAGCCGGATTTTAAGTGTCGGGCATTGGCGATTGTGGTCACGGCATAACCTAAATTCAGATCATCCTCTCCTTTCGGAATTTCGAGATGCAAAAATCCGGCGGCGGCGGCCACTGTTGGTGTCAAATCTATTGTATTTATCATTTTCCGTGGAATCAATAACCGCACCCAGTGATTTATGTAACAGATGTGCTGTATTATCCATGTTCTGCGTACCTGCATGCAGCATAGTCAGGATTATCAGATTAAAAAAACTGATACAAACTATTAAACAATTTTTTGACATCTTGAACTCCGCTTTAATGACAAATCTTGTTGTACACACACATGATTTGATAGAACCGGCTGCCCGAAATGGCGGTCAGGATGTTACTCTGTTTATCGACCGGAAAAAGCGGTGAAACATCTCGCAGCTGACTGAGATTCTGCGTTATACCCAGTTAATCTGCGTTATACCCAGTTAATAAGATCGGGATACATGTCCAGTACCCGGTCGCATGCCTCGGTGTCGTCACTGAGAAATATGAAATCTTTAAAATCAAAGCCAGGGGCAACCGTACAACCCATGAGTGAATACTCGCCGGTTGAAACAGCGGCCTGCCAGTTTCCGCCTTTGATACAGTACTGGTACACAGGTGTATCGGTCTCATCACCCAAAGTAATGATATGGCTTTCCCGGCTATCGGCCTGAACATGCAAAAGCCTCAGAGGCGCACCTTCGAAGAAATGCCATAATTCGTCGTGAAGCACCCGGTGCAGCCGGCTTTTTTGTCCTTTTGTGAGTAGGAAATAGATCTCTGTGACCGCGCTGCGGGAATGCCCGGTTTTGGGTGATTTTACTGTATTTTCAGAACGAAATGTTTCTTTAAAATAACCACCCTCCGGATGCGGAGTCAGCTGCAATAGATCGATGAGTTGTTGAGCGCGTTCATTCATGCTCTATTCCTTGTACTGGTCTGATTTAGATGCCGGGGCGTTGAGGGATGCGGCGCAGGTGCCGGGATTCATATATTCTCTGAATGCAGCCATGATTCATAGGGGTCTTTCAGTTCTTTAACTTTTTGGAAAAACTCTTGCCAGATTATTCAGTTCAGTCGGATCATTTTTCATATTGTACAGTTGCCAGTTGCCGTTATTAGGCTTTACGATTTTCCAGTTAGCCGTGCGCACCCTGCGGAATTGGTCTGTGAATCCGGATATAAAATCTGATGTTGAGTTTTGGAAAATGCTTTTTTATTCACGGCAACATCCTTTTTTGTTGATTGATTTGCATAGATATTTAATCTTGCTTGTAAAAGCGGGTAGTCGGGTATGCGAGGCTGATATCCGGTTCCGCATTAAAGGCATCAAGCACGGATTCCCATATCTGCTGTTCAGTGGAACGCCGCTGTCTTGGATCGACCATATATCGGAGCGTCAGCAATACGCCGCTGTCGCGAACGCTGGTATACACAATCGGAGTGAGAGCAGAGTAGTGGATGAAATACTTTTCGGCGGCGCGTCGAATCTGTTCCTGGGCGTTTTGAGAGAGGTGTTCCGCATGCTTGACGACTATATCGCTAAGCAGCTTTTTGGCTTTCTTCCAGTTGCTTTCGAACGTGATCAACACCGGGATTTCATTCCAGATATATTCAAATCCGATTTGATAATTAGCCAGGGGATCACGCAGTACTTTGCTGTTGGGTATATGAATGATGCGTCCTGTGCTCTGGTCCGAATCCACCCAGTTGCCGATTTCCACCACACTGAACTGCAGAAAACGGATATCGATCACATCCCCGGCGGTTTCAGTGATTTGAATACGGTCACCGACTTTGAACGGTTTACGGGAAATAATAAAAACCCATCCGGCGATATTGGCGACGGTATCATGCATTGCAATGGCCAGACCGGCGCTGGCGAGTCCGAGAAATGTGGTAATAGATTCCAGACCTTTGATCCAGACCCGGCCAATCATCAGAACCAAAAGTACGGTATAGATATAAACAAAGGTTCGGCGCATATAGTAGATGCGTTCATGATCTTCGATCCTTTTAAGTATGAATAAATTGAGGAGATATCTGGCAGTCGTCAATACAATAAAGATGACCAGTGACAGAAAAAGCTTGTAAAGTACGGGTTGTGAGATGTTGATATAACTGCTCAATGTTTGCATTGAATAGAGACCTGAATGTTTATAATGTTAATTATGTCTATTAATATTAAACAAACCCTCGGGATAATGCAGAAAAATGTGACAAAACGGGCAAATTTGATGCATTGAAAAATAATACAGATCACCAGGCCCCGCTAAAGAGTGTTGATTGATAGATCGTTTTAATGGGTTATTTGAGCCTTTAAATGCAGATCCCGCAAAGATGAACCGACATGAATGACAAATGTACCGGGTTCAGCGTACCAGTCCTGTCGGGACGGGTCCCAGAAAGAAAAATCTTGTTCGTTCAGTTTCAGAGCAATGGTTTTACTTGTGCCGCGGAGCCAGTTCAACTTTTGCAAATCCTTTTAATTCTTTTTCAGGGCGGGGCACAGAAGATTCGGATCGGATTACATAAAGCTGCGCGGTTTCGGCAGCGGTTTGTTCACCCGTGTTGGTGATTTTGAACTGCACTTTATAACTGCTGCCGGTTTGTTCAATTTTAAGATGACTGTATTCGAATGTGCTGTAGGACAAGCCGTAACCAAATGGATACAGCGGTTCAATCTGTTTTGAATCGTACCAGCGGTATCCCATAAACACGCCTTCGGTGTATACTATATCATAAATCGGCCGTTTCAGGTCTCCGTCATGTTCCCATCCCTGATACAGGCTGTCGCCGTCAGGAAGATAGTGGTATCCCGGCGAGTCTGAGAACTCTTTTTCAATGCTGATAGGCAGTTTTCCGGAGGGGCTAACGGCTCCGGAAATGATTTCTGCCAGCGCTGTGTTGCCGTTTTGTCCCGGATACCAGCAGTACAGAATCGCCGCTACTTTATCGTGCCAGTCCGTCATTTTGCGGCCGCTTCCGGTATTGATCAGCGCAACTGTGTTGGGATTCAAAGCGGCGGTGTGCAGTACGCGTTCATTGACGCTATCGGGAAAGGCGAACGGCTGATCCCAGCCTTCGCTGTCAATGGTGCCGATACTGAGAAGCACAATGTCATGTGCCTTGATTTCAGTTTCTGTCGGGGTCTCTATGTAGTTCAGCTGCTCGCCATAAACCTTTTTCAGTGCGTCCAGCATTTGCACATGATTATAACCTTCCACCGAAGCGGCGCCTTGTCCGCGGGCGATGGTTGTGACAAAATCACCAGTCAGCAGGATGGTTTTATTGTCCTTTGGTGAAACAGGCAGGATATGGTTCGAGTTCTTTAGCAAAACTATAGATTCACGTGCGGTCTGCAGCGCGATTTCTTCATGTTGTGGAAACGTATCCAGATAAGAGGCATCTTTGATGGGGCGGTCGTACAATCCCATGGCAATGACGGTGCGCAGTATATGGAACGCCATGCGGTCAATATCTTTTTCAGAAACAATTCCACTTTCTATCAGGCTGTCAGCCGATTCTTTGACATATTGGCAATATTCCCGTTCAAATTCAGTGAACCATTCACCGTGTTCGCCGGGCATTTCAAGATCAAGTCCGGATTTGATGGTTTTTTCGGCATCAAACGTAGACCACCAGTCCGACATGACCAGCCATTTGAATCCGAGTTGTCTGCGAAGCAGTCCGGTAACCAGTTCACGGCTTTGTGCCGCCCATTCTCCGTTCACCTGATTGTATGCCGTCATCACAGCCATAGCGCCTGCGTCAATGCCGGCTTTAAAGGCCGGAAGGTATATTTCGTGCAGAGTGCGGTCGTCAACAACAGAGTTTGAACGTCGTCGGTAGTGATCCGTGTTGTTGGCCACAAAATGCTTCAGCGTTGCGAGAGTACCGGTATTCTGCAAAGCAATCACATAATTCTCAATCAAGCGTGCAGCCAAATAGGGGTCTTCGCCGAAATACTCAAAGTTTCTGCCGTTCTGTGACATTCGGTACATGTTCATTCCGGGCCCCAGCAGCACTGCGATGCCTCCGGCACGGCACTCTTCACCAATGCTTTTGGCGTATTCACGTGTCAGATCCGTGTTCCAGGTGGCTGTCAGAGCCAAGGGACACGGAAATGCTGTGGATTTTTTTAGGCGATTGTCCAGATTTCTCCGGATATGAACACCCTGGGTGGCATCTGCCAGGTATAATTCTTTAATGTTGAGATGATCGTAACCTTTTATAAAAAAAGTATTATGCCCACCTACAAACTGGATTTTTTCTTCCAGCGTCATTCTATCCAGTAAATCCTGAGCGCGGGCATCAGCCTTCTCGAGCGATACGGGGGGTTCAAAATCAAACGTCATATCAGAATCTCCATATGACAGAGTAAATACACATAAAACCAGCAACAGAGGCATTGTTCGCTTCATAATAGCTCCATATTCTAATTAAAGTAACAAGATCAATCACTCATAGAGGAAAATAATCAGGATGGCGCAATCAGAGATGTGTAACAAATTGGTATCAATCGGCGGTTGATACGAACAGGGATAAAAACCCCGGAGCCTTGGCTCCGGGGAAAAATATTATTCGTGTTCATCTTGCTTTTGAGATTCCTCGATGACCTTGGCTTCCACTTCCTTGGGAACCGGATCATAGTGTGAAAACGTGCGTGTATGGGTTGCACGTCCGCCGGTGATAAGCGTAAGGTGGTGGCATAATTGTGCAGTTCCGCCAGGGGGACTTTGGCGTTAATCAACTGAAAGTGCCCCTGTGTTTCCATTCCGCCGATTTTGCCTCTGCGACTTGAGAGGTCTCCCATCACATCACCCATGCTTTCTTCCGGACATTTGACAACAATGTTGTAAATGGGTTCAAGGAGAATAGGTTTGGCTTTTTTAAACGCCTGTTTAAAAACCTCGCGACCCGCAATCTGGAACGCAATATCCTTGGAATCGACAGGGTGTTCTTTGCCGTCGTAGACATTGGCTTTCACATCTACAACCTGATATCCGGCGACAATTCCCTCTATCAGCACCTGTTTGATGCCCTTTTCAATGGAGGGAATAAATACGTTAGAGATAGCGCCGCCGACAACGGTGCTTTCAAATTCAAAGCCTTCACCGCGCGGTTGAGGTTCGATTTTCATCCAAACCTCGGCAAACTGCCCGGCACCCCCCGACTGTTTTTTATGACGATATTTTTCATCGGCCGGGGTTGTGATGGTTTCGCGATAGGGGATTTTCGGCTTTTTGGTTTCCACCTCTACCCCGTAGCGTTCTTTCAGACGCTCCAGGATGATGTTGAGATGCAGTTCACCCTGTCCCGAAACGACCGTCTGGTGCAATTCCGCGTCGATATTTACCGTAAAACTCGGATCAATTTCATGCAGAGTGTGAAGACCGTTGGATATTTTTTCTTCCTCGCCTTTGATTTTTGGGGATACAGCGACCTGAACCACGGGATCGGCAAAAGTGATTGGCGGGAATTTCATCGATGCGCCTTTGGATACGAGACTGTTGCCGGTGTGCGTATCTTTCAATTTGACAAGCGCGCCGATATCACCGGCTTTGACTGCTCCTACTTCGCTGCGGTTTTTACCGCAAAGAGCATACATCTGTCCAATACGTTCAGTGATACCTCTGGATTTGTTATCCACTTCATTTCCCTGGCTGATGCTGCCGGAGAAGGCACGAACAAGCGAAAGCTCACCCACGTGTTTTTCAGCAATTGTCTTAAAGACCAGAGCGGAAAAATCTTTATTTTCATCGCATTCAACCTCTATGGCATTGTCGGAATCATCCAACGCCTGAACAGGCGGCATATCCACAGGAGACGGAGCATATGATTTAATAAAATCGAGAAGGGGGTTAATACCCATGTTTTTGGAGGCAGCGCCGCACAACAATGGAAAGATAGTGCGGTTTTTCAGGCCGGTTTTCAAGCCCGTGATCAGCTGTTCTGTGGTCAGTTCACCATTTTCGAAATATGTTTCCAGTAGCGCATCATCGGATTCGGCAATTTTTTCCACCAGTTCAGTATGCAATTCTTCGGCTCGGCCGCTGAGATCAGAAGGGATATCCTCTTCTTTATAATTGCCGCTGTTGTCTTCCTGGAATGTTAATTGTTTCATGCTCAGCACATCAATCACTGAATTGAAACTTTCGCCCTGATTGACGGGGAATTGAAAAGCAATGACCTCGTTGCCGTACGCTTCTCGAACCTGGTTCAGAACTTTGTCAAAATCGGCGTGTTCACGGTCCAGCAGATTTGTAAAAAATATGCGCGGCAGATTGTACTCTTGAAGGATTTCCCAAACAATGTCTGTTCCCACTTCAACTCCATTGACGCCATTGAGCAGGAGAACGGCGAGATCTGTAACGCGCAGACCGCATCGGGCTTCACCGATAAAATCCGCGTATCCCGGCATATCAATGAGATTTATTTTGTGTTTATCCCATTCAAACTGAATCAGTGAGGCGCCGAGTGAGATTTTGCGTTCGATTTCATCAGCACGATAATCTGATGTGGTGTTCCCCTCGTCAATCGATCCAAATCTGTTCGTTACTCCCGCAGAATAGAGCATGGCTTCTGCAGCAGTGGTTTTACCTATGGACTGGTGCGAAACCAGTCCGATGTTCCTGATGTCTTGGGGGGCGTAGTCTTTCACTTTCAACCTCCTTTGTTAACGCATGAGGCGTGAGTTTAAGGTTCTTTATTAATACTATTTATTTTCACTGGTATCCAGAACAGATGCCTGGCGCAAATGGCGTTTGAGTACTCGGCCGGTCGCGCTTTTGGGCAGTTCGGGTAAGAATTCCACATATTTTGGGCATTTATAAACCGCCAGTGTTTCACGGCAATGTTGGACAACTTTTTGTTTCTGCATCTCTTCACTCTTTTTCAAGATGACAAATGCTTTCACTTCTGAACCCTGTACCGGGTCCGGAACTGCGACAACGGCAGCTTCCTGAATCTTGGGATGCTCCAGAAGACGTTTTTCCACTTCCGTCGGATAAATATAAAAACCCCCTTTAAGTATGATGTCTTCCTTGCGCTCGGTTACATACAAGTAATGGTCCATGTCAATATAGCCGATATCACCCGTTAAAAGCCAGCCATCTATTAGGCGTTGAGCGGTTTCATTGGGATAATTGTGGTAGCCGCGCATCAGAGAACTGTTGCGCACGCAAATTTCGCCCGGACTGTTCGGGGGAAGGATATTGCCGTCATCATCCCGGATCTGGATTTCAGTACCGACAAGAGGCAGACCGCATGAATCATATTTGCGTTCGCGGTTGATGCGTGTACATGTGACCAAAGGGCCTGCTTCAGTCAGACCGTAAGAATTGAGAATATGAGCATTATATTTTTTTTCAAAGCGATCGGTGGTATCGGCATCGAGCTTACCGCCGTAGCTTAGGCAATATTTGAGTGACGGCAGTTCAGTTTCTTCTTTTGTAACATTGTTCATAGCTCGGAACACACCGGGAACTGCGGCCATAAAATGCGTGTTGCTGTTTTGAATGGTTTGAATCAATTTTTCCGGTGAATAATGCGCCTGTAAAACAATAGTGCCGCCTGCTATAAATGTTGCGTTCATAATCAGAGTTTGTCCCAAAGGATGAAACAGAGGAAGCGCGGAAATGGTGTGCTTGTCGTCTGTGATTAAAAACATTTCTCGACAAGTGGCGGCGCTGTCCAAAAGCGCATAATGTGTCAGCTCTGCGCCCAGCGGCACATCTGCGATCCCGGATGTATAATTGATGGCCGCCAAATCCTCAGGATAAATCTCTGTTTTTTCCTGAATCGGATTGTGATCTGCCAAAAGTTGGGTCAGGGACAGGCTGTTTTGTGGAATGGTTTCGCCCAAAAAAATCAAATTTTCGCAAAAAGGCGCCGCCGCTGCTGCTGCCGCCACTTGCTTGTGAAAACCATGCCAACTGATGACCGTTCGGGCTTCACTGTCGCTCAATTGGTGCATGATTTCGTTGACATTGTTCATAAAGTTTATAGGGACGATAACGCCTCCCGCTGTGAGTGCCGCATAATAGGATATGCAAAAATGCGGGACATTGGGGAGTAAAATGGCAATACGGTCGCCTTTGGTGATCCCCAGCTCTTTAAAAGCCTGCGCCAATCGGCCTACTGATTCATGAAATGTTTGATAATTTATCTGAATGTCACCAAAGATGATCGCTGTCTGTTCCGGACTTCGGTTGACAATATGGTCCAGTTGTGCAATGAGATTCAAATGGTCCCTTTATGTTAGTATCGTTTCAAGAATTTTAAAATACTTTTAATATTGCAAAATGTCAAGCATATTTTGCTGTGAATGGTTTTATTCCCCCAGGTGTATAGGATAAAGGGTTTGGACTATTTTTCTGTTAATTTTTGAAAAAATGACTGTATACTAAACGGTCGACTGACCAGTATGCTTTTGGAATGACGAATACCGGTCACCTTTTTATGACGCTAATCTTTATAGATGCGCAAAATGATACGGGTCGGCTCGCTTAATCTGACCGGTATATTGACACCGGACATGATTTGAAACGGGTTCGGTTCCGGCTCGAGCAGGTCATCATACAACCAGTATCCGGGTTCATAGTGTGCATTGTCATTTTTACCGTGTTTTCCGCCTTTTTCAGCGGTGAGTGTTTCCTGATCCTGCCAGTTTTTAATTTCCAACAGGACAATATATTTCCCGGGTTCGATATAATTGCCTGTTTTGTCGCGGCCATCCCAGAAAAAAATATACTGACCGGGTTCGACAAAATATTCATCAATCAGCTCAATGACCTGTTCTTTTTTCTGTTCATCTTTGAGCGGGTTTTCGCACCGATTTGCGAGGAGACCGACCGTCAGGAAAACAAGAATAATTAAAAACCGATGTGTTGTCATAAGCAAAACCCGCCGCTCCGAAGAGCAGCGGTATCTTTTATTGGTTCATCCAGGTTTCAATCCAGTTAAAAATCTCATTCCACCACAATCTGGCGTTTTGTGGTTTGGAGATAAAATGCGTCTCGTCCGGGTAATAGATCAGACGTGACGGAACACCCATACGCTGAAGAGCGGTAAACATCTGAAAGCCCTGGGTCACCGGTACCCGGTAATCGTGCTGCCCGTGTATAACAAGAGTCGGGGTTTTATACTTGGCAAAGTGTTCAGCGTGTGTTGAAGGAGACCATTTCTCATATAACTCGGGATTTTCATACGGAGTACCGCCAAATTCCCATTCGGGAAACCATAATTCTTCTGTAGCGCCGTACATACTGACCTGATCAAATACACCGGCATGACTGACAAGAGCATCAAATCGGTCGGTGTGGCCGGCGATCCAGTTGATCATAAATCCACCATAGCTGGCTCCTGCCGCTGCTATGCGGTTTTCATCGATAAAATCATAGCTCTCGAGTAGATAATCCAGGCCGGCCATCAGATCTTGATAAGGTCCGCCGCCCCAGTTTTTGCTCACCGCGTCGCACCAGTCCTGGCCGTATCCCTTTGAACCTCGAAAGTTCACCATCGCGACGACATAACCGCGAGCGGCAAACATAGACGAGTTCCAGCGGTAATGAAAATCATCGCTCCACATGCCCTGGGGCCCGCCGTGAATCAGGTATATCAACGGATATGTTTTGTCAGGATCGAAGAACGGCGGTTTTACCATCAAACCATGTACAGATTTTCCGTCAAAAGAGGTGAATTCAAAATCTGAAACCGGATTCAGTTCCAATTGTGCCAGTCTTTCAGCATTCACCTGGGTTAATTGTTTTACAGCGCCTTTGGGAGCTAAAACAAACAGTTCAGACGGCAGCGTATTGGACTGGCGGCGAAAATATAAATTATTCTGTTTATCCACCTGAATGTCTGAATTGACATGTTTGTCGACCCGTTTAACCGGTTTTTGATTGATTTCTGTTTTGTAAAGGGTGCGTCTGCCGCGTTCACGGGTGTTAAAGTACAGCGTCCGGCTGTCCGGACCCCATACCAGTTCGCCCGGTGATAAATCCAGTGATTCAGTAAGAGTCTGTTTTTTTCCTGTCTCGCGATTGTACAGGATGATTTCATATTGATCTGCTTCAAATCCGGGTCGATTCATGGATTTATAGGCGATATGGCGGCCATCGGGTGAGTATCGTGGAGCATTGTCTACAGCTTGATTGTCAGCAGTTAGATTTTTGGTTTTGAGATCATTCAATGAAATGAGAAAGATATCATTATTGGTGTTGGCCGCCGGCATATTCGTGTGGTTGCTAACCACAGCAAGCTCTTGTCCGTCCGGTGAAAAACAAAAGTCCTGATCGCTTCCCAAGTCGAGCGGCGGTGTGTCAAAATCGCCCGGTGTTGCATCTGTGTAGCTTTTTTCATTCAGATCGTAAACAAACACGTGTGTGCGTTTACCGTTGGTCCACCGGTTCCAGGATCGAAATAAAAGATCGTCAATAATCCGGGCTTTTACGTTTGATTCTTGTTTTTTCTTATCCCGCTCAGCTGTGGCCTTGAGTGTTTCAGTATCGGGATAAACATAGGCTGTAAACGCAAGTTTGTCGCCGGTGGGTGACCAGATAAAAGAATGGATATCCACCGGGGACTCGGTCAGCTGCCGGGCCTCACCGCCCTGCATCGGAATGGTATGGATTTGAGTGGAACCGTTCCGATATGATAAAAAGCTGACAGCTTTGCCGTCCGGTGTCCAGCGCGGGTGTCCGTCATAGGCTGAATGTGTGGTTAATTGACGAGGTTTTCCGCCTTTTGTGGAAATCAACCAGAGATTGGTCTGGCTGTCATTAGCCTTCATATCATACTCTGACAAAGAATATACGAGCCATTGGCCGTCCGGCGACAACCGGGCATCCGTGATACGATGCATCGCCCAGAGGTCTTCCACGGTCATAGCGCGTTTTTCAGTTGACAGAGCCATACTACAAAGTATTGCCAAAATAATTATCGTATTTTTTAACATAACTTTTCCTCATGATAAAATTTTTTGAAAATCTTTTACAGCCTGTTCAATTCCAACCAGCATGGCCCGGGCAATCATTCCCCAGCCCACATTGAATTCTTCTATATAAGAAATATCATTGATTTCACGCAATGTTTGTGTGCCTAGACCGCGACCGGCCATGACACCCATACCGATTTTATTTGCCGCAATGGCGGCCGAACGCAGATCTTCGATAAAATCATTCATCGTTCCATAATCGTCGACGCGCTGCAGGGGCGCTGTATTGAATTGAATATAATCCGCTTGACTGCGGGCAGCAGCTTTGATCTGTTGAGCCACCGGGTCAATCAAAAGTGTGACCACAATATTGTGCGCCCGGAGGGTGCGGACGGAGGATTCCACGTAATCCATGTTGCCGATTACATCCAGAGACTCGTCCGCTTTGTGCTCCTGAGTGGAGGGAAGCAGGGTTACCATGTCGGGGAGCCAATTTACGGCTTTTTTGATCATTTCTTCGCGAAGCCCGATGGCCAGATTAAAGTGGCTGGTCACAACTTCTTTCAATACATTGATATCCCGGTCTGTCACATCCGAACGGTCTTCTTTCAAGTGAGCAACAATGCCGTCAATACCGGCCATTTCCGCGGCAATAGCGAGAGCCGCCGGGTCCGGAACTTTGGTTTTTCGCATGTTTCTGCTTTTTGCTACCTGGTTGATACATAAGCAGAGTCGGGCCATGACGTACTCCTTTTCTTGTTAATGAACCAGTTTGGATACTGATACAAACTGGATGCCTGTTTCCTGTAGTTTGGGAATTATGTCTTTTATGGCGTCAAAAGTCTGCATTTTCACATGACCGATCGCGATTGCAGAGCCGTTCTTTCTGGCCATGCGTCCCGCGAGCAATAACTGATTCCGTATAAATTCATCTGTTTCCCTGGCATCGAGAAAGATATTGTTTTGAGCTGAAGGGACGCCCAATTCCCGGGCGAGTGCGTAAGCGATGCTTTTCTGGCTGGTCCGGCTGTCGATCCAAAACTTGTTTCTACTTTTTAGAGTCAGCAGTATGGTTTGCATAACTTTTTCATTTTCGGTGGCTTTGGATCCCATATGATTGTTCATACCGACAGCTGTCGGCAGTTCAGCCAGAGCTGTTTTGATCCGCATTGATATTTCGCCTGCTTGCATGTCTGTGGTGAGGGTAAAAGGCGTCAAATCAAATTCAGCGTTTTTCGGTTCCATCGGCATATGTACGAGCACTTCCTTTTCGTATAGATTGGCAACATCCGCCGCCTTTGAGGAACTGTTGAGTCCGGGTATGACGGAAACTGTAATAGCAGCATCCAGTTTTAAAAATGCGAGAGCGGCGTTGGACATGGTATAACCAAAATCATCTATTATTAGTGCAATGCGCGGGTTATCTTTAGAGGGCCCGCCTGTTAAATGCAGTTGACAAGTCTGTACCGCTCGGCCTTGTTTCCCAATTTTTAATTGATACAGTGTCGGTCCGAGTTTTTTGCCCTTGAGAATAGTCGCATTAACCGAGCGCAGATCCTGATTCAGAGTCTGATAAATATTATAGATTGAAGTTGAGAGCGGGGCCTCTAAATGGACCAAGGTGTCTTCCGCTGTGTCCGGCATTGCAAGCAGGTCCTGATTTAACAGTGATTCACGCGCTTGCTTGCGAATGGATTCAACTTCTTTGGAAGACAACTCTGATGTTTGTTTAATATGAATGCGTGGTGCAATGAAAAAGGCAAACACGATATTCAATAGTGTAACGATTAAAAGCCATTTGAACAGCGGAGGCCAATTGGTGTTTTTGTGAAATTGGCTGATGTGTTTGCACAAATTTACCCAGGACGATTGTTGTTTTTTACTCTGCGTGCCGGAAATATTTCGTGTTTGTCGTTTCATAAATTATATTCCGAATTTGGCGCGCAAATGACTCCATGTCGGATTGGAGCCGGTTGCCATGTCTCGCCATTTATAGATATACCACAAGTCTTCAGATGTACGCAACAAATAAAACTCAGCCTGACCCTGCATATGATAAAAACAACTATCGTCATTGCATTGATAATAAGTGTTCAGTTGGTATTCCTGCAAAAGAACAACAGAATCCTGAAACATATTTTCTTTCAATGTGGTCAAAGACAATTCCAAACTTGAATCCTGAGGTATAAAAGCCATCCATTGGTTGATAAAATTAAATTCTGCTGTTTTGTCCCAGTTCGCAAACAATGACGGCGGATTGTTATTGGCTACCGATGGCACGGGTTCATAGCGAAACGTTTTGAAAGAATTTGATGTATCCGCCAGACATCGCATATAGTTTGTGATATTTTTTTCTTTTAATGCCGCACGCAGGTTCACCAATACATACTCCGGTGATGAGGGCTGGATCCAGTTCGACTGATTGCCTTGCGGCGGTTCCGGATTGCGTGTTGCAAACGGATTGGTGCAAGCCAGGAGCAGTCCGCTGACCATGAGGAGATGGCGAATCCAGGCTGTATTGCCGAGTTGTTTGTGAGTTTTATTTGCCAAAAATGTTCTTTTTTTTGTCATTAACAACAAAACCGGTGATTATTATCCGGGTTTTCCGATAAAAACCGCTATATGAAAATATATTTTAAAAAGCTGCGAGTTTCAAGAGAAATATTTTAAGATATCTACTCTACCGGGTGCATTATCTCCAACCTGAAGCGCTTGTTGATAAATTCCGATGTCCATCTCGGATAATACCTCGACCATCTTGGTCCTAAGGTCAGCCGGAGCGTATGGCACCACATACAAACCGGTTGCCCCTTCGAATCCGGCATGTGTATTCACCCGCCATTTGATTTGCACGGTCCAGGGAATTTTAATTTTCCCATTTTCCGGTGTGTAAAACCATTCTTCGTTACAGGGCAGTGATTCTCCCATGGCCGAGTGCAAGGCATGGACGATTTCACTCATGGGTCTGAGTTGGCTCGAGTCTGCTTTTAAGGGGGTGGACAATGTTTTTGAAACCACACTGATCGTCGGGAACGGCAATCCCATATCAGCATATGCAATGGCTCCGTCATTTTCACAAATAATCAGATGCTGGTGTTTGGCAAACAACAGTAAATCATAATAAATGCGGTCATATTTTTGTTTCAGCTTGCTGATGCGTTCCAGAATATGCCCGTGTTTGTCCATTCCCAGCAATTGACGATGCAGATGCGGCAGAGATGCGCCGCCTGTTCCGCCCCAATTGGTATAGATGCATACGTATTTCACATGGGGATTATTATCATAAATATCCTGAGCGGCAAAACAGGAAAATCTGTAATAGATGCTATGCGATTTGGCGCTCAGGCATCCTGTGGAGCAGAGATCAGCTGTGGTTTGAGCGCCAGGTTTATAATGCCGGCGCGGGATGATCAATTCGTGACTGCCGCCGAAAAATGCATCTGCAGCGGCCATCTCGGGATCATTTAGAAAAGAGTCAATTTTGCTTTGCGGGACACCCTCATTTTGTAATTTGTACTGCAAAACATCACAAACATGTTCCATTCCCAGATCGGATTCAAGATATTCATTTTTACGATCGCGGTTTTTATCAGATAGCGTATATCCGTATTGTTCTTTCCAGTAGGGCGTCGAGATGATTTCATAAAGATTTCCGATTCTGCGAAAATCGGCAGTGCCGGAAAATACGTCATCCGGTGGCAACCGATCCAGGCACTGCCAACTGTCTTCCCGGAAAATCAGCCGGGATTTTTCCGGTGTGGTTTCTGAATACCGAGATTCGCAGAATGGACAATAGTCCTCCGGCGTACTCGTTTTCAGCTCTGCCGCATCTGTATCCTGCTGCGTCAGAATAGGCCGGTTTTTCCGGTCCGGAGAGTACCAGGACTCAGTCCCGCTGAACGGATTTCGATGCTTTATAGATCCGTCTTTGTAATGCGTGACAAGTTTAGAATAATCCATTGCCGGGATCTTTAGTTTACAAATTGATGAACAAAGTAAAGAGCGGACAGCGGTTCACCGGTTGCCTGTCTGATCATCTCATCCCAGGGCATTGTGTTTGCCGGTATGAATACATTTTTTTTCAGATAGCTGCCGATTTTCCGGTTGCCTGCAAACACGGTCTTGTTGTTATCCGACTCTATGATGTGATGATGCAATTGAGACGCGAACAATTCACCGAGCAAATAATTGTGATAGTAACAGGGATAAAGGGCGATGTGAATTTTTGCAGCCCAGTCCGGTTTGTCACGATCAGTCGGTTTGGAAATTAGTTGATAATGCTGAACCAAAGACCACCAGAGCTGATTGAGATCCTGATTTGGATCGCTGTAGAGTGCTTTTTCAAACTGGTACATCACCATGGCCCAGCGGGCAAAAATCAATTGTTTCAGCTGAGCATATTTTTCGGTTATCGTCTTTATTTCATTATATTCTTCCTGAGACAAGTCCAGCATGTGACGCATCCATTCTGCGTCGCGGCTTTGACGTCCGAACAACATGGCGATTCCTTCGGTTGTAAAGGCATGTGCGGGTTCGCGCAATATATAGGGAGTGTCCAGGCTCATATATCGGTCATAGACGGCATGCCCCAGTTCGTGCAGCATCGTCTCCATCCAGCGCTCATTGTTTTTCACATTGCATAAAATCCGGACATCTCCCTGCCGGTCAATATCAATGCAAAAGGCATGTGGATTTTTACCCTTGCGCTCGTAGAGGTCACTGTGAGCCAGGATGGAATCAACGGGAAGACCAATCCCCTCGTAAAATGTCTGTGCCAGGTCTACAACGTCATGATCTGCATAAAAGGGGTCCAGATCGATTTCATAGACCAACGGGGTTTCCTGGAAAAATGGATCGTGATAATGCCAGGGCATCAAGCCGGTGATGCCGACGCCGTACATGTCCGCTAAAACAGAGTCAAGTTCAGCCTTGATATTCATAAACGGTTCATTGGTTCTTTCTTCCAAATCCCGGAATATTTCATCGATCTCTGCGGGAGATTGTTCACTGACAATCAGTGACATACTGTGATAATCGGGAAATCCGATGGATTGGGCGGCTTTGTTGCGGTATTTTACCAGTTCAATGATATCCGGAGCCACATGTGCACCGACTTTTTTACTGGCGCTCCAGATTTGTTGCCGGACTTTGGAATTTATTTCATTTTTTAGAACTTTTTCGATGCGATTGTTGTTCAAAGTATCACCATTGACCACCGGACGGAATGTGCTGAATTTTTGTTCAATTTCAGTTTGTTTGTCAACTATGGATTTTAAAAGATCCGGGTCGATCTGATTTTTCAGAAAGCGGTTGTAGAGTACGGTTAGCTGACGCTGCAGTAAGGGATCATTGATTTGAGCGGATTCTTTCAAAGAATTCAGTAACGCAAATTTTTGCGAGTCACTGTGAGTTTTGCGTATTTCCAGCTCGGCGTTGCCGGATTCTTGAAATGCTTGTTCGTTTCCCGTGGTCGCAGCGCGCCAATAGGCCAGATTGGCCTTTTTGTGAAGAGGCTTGACCTGTTCAGTATAGGACTCTACAAATGTTTTCAATTGTTTTTCCTCAGAATTGGGTCCGCAGGATAATAAAGATAAGAGCAGGACCAGCAGACATAATTTTTTCATTGCTTGTTCTCCTGTTTAAGTGGTTGATAAATAGATTACAAAAAATAAAGTCAAAATCCAAATTAAAAGATAAACACGGACGTTTTAAATGGTTTTGTTTGCAAGTTTCGATAAAAAATACTATGTTTATTAAAGTCTTTTCAATAAAATGTACAAAATATTATGAAACGTGGAAATAAAGAATTAATCGTTGTGGGAGACCGGCTGTTGATTATTCCTGATGCCGGTGAAGACAGGAGCAATGCCGGTTTATATTTACCCAAATGGGCTGTTGAAAAAGAGTCAATCCAGACCGGCCGGATCGTGGAACTGGGTACGGGCACACCCATGGCCAATCCGCACGATATTGAAGACGAACCCTGGAAACAGGACGCATCACTCAGTAAAGATTTGATACAGGCTCAAATTGGTGATCTGGCAATTTTTCTGAGAAAAGCTGCGGTCGAAATTGATATTGATAGTGATAAATATTTGATTGTTCCTCATGCTGCTGTGCTGCTTTTGATTCGTCCCGCAGCCATGGATTCGTGAAAGATGGATTTTCAGCTTTATAATAAAACTTATTCGATTGAGGCGCCTGAAAAGATAAAGACGCCGCGGCTGATTTTGTTTTCCGATCGTGTACAGACGAATATTGATCGGATGCAACATTCACTGGTTGACGTACATCCTTTTTTGGGATTAAAACACCTGTGTCCGCATGTTAAAACACATAAATCAGTCCGGATCGTGCGTCAATTGGTTCGGCGAGGTGTGACCTCTTTTAAAGCGACTCCTCACGAACTGCCATTGCTGATTGATGCGGAAATATCGAGTATTTTTCTTTCTTATCCTTGTTTACCGGACACAGCACATGAGCTCACAAAACTCATACGATCGTATCCAAATATTGATTTTCGGGTTCAGGTTGGATGTCGAAAGCACGTAGATATTTTGAGAATGGCCGGAGAGGGCAAAGTACAGTGGAATTATTATATTGATATGGATGTAGGTATGCACCGCACCGGCGTCGCGCCCTGGGATGTGTGGGATCTTTATGTTTATACCTCCAACTGGTCTTCCATGAAGTTTATGGGATTTCATGCTTATGACGGACATATTCACAGCAAAGACCCGGAGGAGCGCGAACAAATGTGCCGGACCAGTATGAAAATTGTGGAGCAGACTCTGCAGTTTTTTTCACAAAACAATGTCCATGTCCCGGAATTCATTACCGGTGGTACGCCGTCGTTCTTGCATGCCGCACGCTATGTAAATAATTCGTCTATGGCGAATGTTCAGGTCAAATACTCACCCGGAACCTGGGTTCTTTCCGATTCCGAAACCATGGAAATTTTGCCGGATCAGTTTGAACCGGCTGCCTTGATTCTCAGCCGGATTATTGACAAACCCACACCCAACACACTGACCCTGAATGTCGGGCATAAGGAATGGTCTGCTGATCGCGGGCCGGTGGACGTATTCAGTGTTCCGGATGTTCGAGCCGTGATCTGGAATGAAGAACATACGGTTCTGGAAGGCGATAATGCTGAAGACTATGAGATCGGTGATTATGTACTTTTGGTGCCCAGGCATATATGCTCGACGGTGAACCTCTGGGAGTTTTATACGGTGGTCGACGGTTCCGGAACGATCATCCAAGAAATCAGCATGGTCGACGGCCGCAATCGTTAATGATAAGGATCAATACGATGAAAAATGTTTTTGTTTTAACAATGTGCTTTATTCTACCGATTATGGCGAATCCGCTGCTAAATACACACCCCTATGAACCTTATGTGAGAAGCGGCTGGTCGTTTCGAGCGTTTGAAGGGGAATCCGTGGATCATATTTTTCTATTTGCTTATGATTCGCAAATCGGCGAGTTTAAAATGATGCCGTTTCAGATTGATGAAAGAATTTATGCTCTTGATGATTTGAAAGAGGGTTCAACTTACCGCCGCACCTATTTCAAACCGGATGATGGGTTAATGGATAATGACGATGAAGTGGTATGGATGGTGCGGGATATGGGCGACAAGGCGCCGGAAGCAGCCTGGATTGATAATGCAGAATCCCGGCACTACCAGCGGGTGGAGCTTAAATTGTACGAAAAGGATCGGGAAGACCAGGCCGCCTATGCCTATGCGTTTTGTTCATCCACGATTCCCGATACAGTCCCTCGACCCTATGATTTAAGCTATGATCAGGACGTAGATGCTGTGTCCTCTCATATTTATAAAGTTGGATTTAATGAATCAAGTGGAATCCTTGATGATATTATGATAAAAGCTCCATACGGAAATGGTATAGATGTTTTAGACACTCAAAAAATTCGAGTGGCTGGAGCCCTTTTGCTTGGACCAAACCTTCAATTTCAACCTGGGAGAGGCGGACAACCGGATTTGAATGAAAGGGATTTTCTTTATATTTATCCATTTGATGGGGAAAATGCTTATTTGAAAATTACTGAACAGCCAGTAGTAAGGTTAATTCGTGAAGTAAGGTTAACGATTATTCTGGGTGGTTTCCTTACGCTTGATGATTTGGCAACTCCCATAACCACAAAATTCTATCCCTATAGTGGACAGCTTGAAGGAGGGTTGGTTTTAAACCAAGAGGTTTTAGATAATGCTTTTCCCACTTCAGGCGGAGTTACGATGGAATTTGATCAGGTTCGTCATTCCTTTGATTTTAATGAGAATGCGATAGGGATGAAATTTATGAATTCACGCAACTCGGGTGTGCTTATTGATGGAAATCCCGATGATGTCGATCATACTATTACCAATGAGGATACTATACGAGTATGGACCCTGTCATCAGGCGACCAGGGAACCGTATTTACCTATTTATCACTTAATGATACTTCGAGCTTGAAAGAGTCGTATTTGTATTACTATGACGATAAATCGGGTGGCAATGATGATAATAGTACTGTTACCGGTGGCGATACTGGTGATGGTAAATCCTATGGTGATCATGGATTTAAAGTTGTAAATGGTCAAAGTTTTGAGTTGAATTTTAACGCTTATTTTTTACCGTCCAATCAGGACCAGTCGCTGGGTGAGCAGTTGGCGAAGAATCTCAAACAGTCACTTGAATTTTCCAACAAGCGCAGTGACTTTACGGCTGCAGTGGAACAGGCAGAAGAGCAGCGCCCGGAAAGTTGGCGTTTGCTGCCGGTCTATCCCAATCCGTTCAACCGCTCTGCTGTTATCCGCTATGAACTGAACCGCCGCAAAACGATCCGGGTTGATATCATTGATATACAAGGGCGTCTTGTTACACGGTTGGTGAACCGTGAACAGTCGGCCGGACATTATCGTGTCATGTGGAGCGGGCGAGATGCAGCCGGGAATACAGTGGGATCGGGCATTTACTGGGTCGTACTAAAAGCCGGAGATGATATCCTGCAACAAAAATTAACATTGATCAAATAATCGATTTTTAGGAAAGCCATGCAGTCACCTTTTAACTATCGACACCCGGTCAGAGCACTACCGCTGCTTTTGTCGAGTCTGTTCTTGCTAAATTCCTGTCAGGTGGATCAAGGGCTCGAGCCCTTGCCGGGTAAAATTGCGGTAACCATTAACTTTTACAATGAACCTCCGGTGGATACCGAAGGGATTTATTTTATGGTGGCGCCGGATTTCCCGCCGCACGCCATTAACGAGATGTTTTTGAGTCCCAATAGTCTGCCGATTGATCAGGATACTGCGTATACCG
Organism: candidate division KSB1 bacterium; assembly: GCA_034521575.1. Lineage (NCBI taxonomy): Bacteria > Pseudomonadati > Candidatus Zhuqueibacterota bacterium. Next base: position 1,024,610 of record JAXHMJ010000005.1, on the reverse strand, counting down.
AGCTTGCGCTGCCGTACGGACATTATGAAGCAGTGGCTTTGTGGTGGTACAGCAAAAACGCAGAAGCCAATCTGGCTGATGTGCTGTCAATACCCATTGATTTGTATACATTTGAACCTATGCAGTTTGACATTACCCCCCAGGATCCGGTTTTCGAATATTCCATGCTGGCAGATTGGAATAAAGTAAAGAGAGAATCAAGCCTTGCGGGAACAGTTCGTTTCAATGGTGAATTCCCGGATAACACTGATATCACTGCTGTAGCTGCCTTTATTGAAAAGCCTCAACGGCCAATCGATTATTTATTGTTTATGAAAAGTATAGATTTTGGCATAAAGACTGGTGTCTCTCATTATGATTATTTACTTCCAATTGGAAGCGGTAGTGTCGGATATATAGCCGTCTACTGGCTGCCGCAGCGCGCCGGTTTGAGTGAATTTGAGGTGGTGGGTGAATACATGGATCCGGATAATCCAGAGCAGTACGGCCGGGTCGTGCCGGATTCCGGGCAAACGATCACCGGTCTGGACATCAATGTCAACTGGGACGCGATCAAGAATTAGCCGCACACCTTGTCGTTTTTGAAAAAGTCAGATCAGGTTCCGGGTTCATCCCCGGCCAGTCGCTCCAGAGATTTAATCAGGGCCTGAGTTCCTTCCCGGCCCTCACCATTGCTCTGGCATCCGGTAAACAGCTGATGCACCAGACCGAGGGCCGGTGTCGGCTGTTTGAGTTCCCGGCACAGTTCCAGTGCCAGCCGTAAATCCTTTTGCTGCAGATCAATCATAAATCCCGGACGATAATCACGTTTTGTCATTTGGGGACCCAGGTTGCTTAGCTGCCAGGAGCCGGCGGCGCCGTGTTCTGTTGCGGAAATCATGGTCTGTGGATCAAGTCCGGCTTTGCGAGCCAGACTGACCGCCTCGCAAACCGCCATATTGGTGACCGATACCAGGATCTGGTTGCAGAGTTTGACAGTCTGTCCCATACTGCTTTCACCGACATGCGTGATGGTTTTCCCCATCGCCTTAAAGACAGGCAGGCACTTTTGGAAGGCTTCTTTTGGGCCGCCGGCCATAATAGCCAGGGTAGCCGCTCTGGCTCCGGTGTCGCCGCCGCTTACGGGTGCGTCAAGCATGGCTGCATCATGCTTTTCAAGTTCATCGGAAATGCGGCGGGTGACAATGGGAGAAATAGTGCTCATATCGACGACAATATGTTTCGGCCTGATGCCGTGAATCACACCCGCTTTTCCCAGGATAACCTGTTCGACATCGGGAGTATCCGAAACGATGGTGATGATAATGTCTGATTGTTCTGCAACCTCCCGGGGCGATGAAGCTGCCTGTGCTCCTGCATCTGTCAAAGGGTTCATCTTTTCCGCTGTCCGGTTCCATACCACCAGATTGTAACCGGCTTTGATCAGGTTCAGGCTCATAGGGTTCCCATAATACCAAGACCTATAAATCCGATTTTACGCATACGTGTCCTTTCTGTGTCAAAAACGATTTTTACCTAAACTGAGCGATTCTTCGAAAAATAAAAAACCTTTTGGGATTATAATGGATTGTTATTATTTTAATTAAGACAAAATCAACTAAAATCAATCCACGCACCCAAAAGGTGACAATAATATGAAGAAAAAAACCAATTCAAAGCAAGTAAAAATTTCAAAAATCGAGGTCACAACTGAAAAAATGAGCGGGCGCGGCGGCCTGTTTTTCTTTATCAAATATGTCGAAAACATTGGTTTTTTCAAGCTTTTCGAACAATGTCTTGGTTCTCTAAAAGGTTCGGCCAAGGGCATTAGTTGCTTTCAGTTTATTAAACAAGTTGTGGGCTGGTTCATTGATGGCACCGACCGTTCCATGTTAGGCTTTGATCGACGTAAAAACGACGACGCTTATGCCGCGCTCCTAGAGAATGAGCCTTGGCACATGGCGACATCGCATCAGATAAAGAGAATGTTTCGCCGACTTGGTTTTGTCGGACAATGGCTCTTTCGTTCTATTTTGCTCAAGCTTTTTATCTGGCGCCTTCATGTTGAAAAGCCCAAAGTGATCATATTATTCGCTGATACGGTGGTCTTTGACAATGACGATGCCCAAAAACGTCAAGGCGTTAAGCCAACTTATAAGAAGAAAAAGGGCTTTCAGCCGCTGCAAATCAGCTGGGGGCCTTATGTGGTGGATGCATTGTTCCGTCCTGGCAATGTGCACTGCAATCATGGGACAGATTTGAGAAAAGCTGTTGGACGTTTGGTCAAAGCGATTCGAACCCATTATGCTGATGTGCCAATCATACTGCTTAAAGACAGCGGTTTTTTAGATGATAAGAATTTCAGATTTTTTGAAGAACGCCTCGGCATTCATTATGCGTGCAGCGGAAAGCTCTATAAGGGTATTAAACAATATGTTAAAGAAGTTCCTGTTGATCGATTTCACTTGTATCAAATGTCGTGGTCGTTTGTTGAATTTGGTAACCGGCTTGACACGTGGTCTACATTTCGGCGATGCATTTTCACATCACAAGAAACCGAAGATAATGGCCAGATGACCTTTGATTTTGCTCGACCGGACAATGTGATTTATACAAACATTGGCCAGAATAAAGAATGTGATGAAAAGCTGGTGCAGGCAGTTGGCGATGACTATTTAAAGGCGGAAAAGATCATTGAATTGGATCATAGTCGCGGCAAGGGTGAACTTGTTCATCGTTCACAAAAGGATTTTGTCGTATGCGAGCAGCTTCCCTTTAAAGGCTTTGGAATGAACAGAGCCTTTTATTACATTTTTTTGATGAGTCATTTTCTATACGAAGCTTTCAAGCGTGATATGACCCAGGATGTGTTACCGGTTACGAGCTATCCCAGCACTTTTCGCCGGACTGTAATTGATTTTGCTGTCAAGATAATATCGACGAGTCAACAGGTAATCTTGAAAGTCACCCAAGCTACTTATGATGCATTAAAAATTCCACTTTTATGGCAGGCGATTCGCGAACAAAAACCAGCTTTCATGACATAGAGCAAAATGTTTCCAGAAAATTTTATTTCACAGGATTGATACGCCCTAATGTTAGTTTTTTCATGTTTTTAGGCATAGTTCATTTTAAAAACAGGTAAAAAGACTTTTGTAACATGAAAACAGAATAGAATTTACACAAATAGACATGACTGGCTCCCTTTTGAGCCAGTTTATTTTGTTCTGTTTTAAAATCGCTCAATTTAGGTTTTATTTAGTACTGTGATGTTTGTGATTAAATTTGTATTTTAAAATGAGAAAAACAAGGGTAAATTTGCAATGACTGGAAATAAAATTCCAAAATGGTTAAAATGGGCCAGAGAAATTCAGGCGATCAGTCAAATTGGTCTGGCGTTTGCGCATAACGAGTATGACCGCGAACGCAACACACGACTGGCTGAATTGGCGACAGAAATCCTTGAAGAGTATGCAGATGTCGGGGCAGAGAGCAAGGCGAGTTTCGTCAATCAAATCGGTTATGCCACACCCAAGATTGATGTACGCGGCGCTGTTTTGCGTGACGGTAAGATTCTTCTTGTCAAGGAGCAGACCGACGGACGCTGGTGTATGCCGGGCGGTTGGGCCGACGTGGGCGATTCTCCTGCTTCAGCGGTGGAGCGCGAAGTGTGGGAAGAAAGCGGCTTTAACGTGCAAACCCGTAAAGTCATTGCCGTGTATGATGCAAACCGTTCCGGCCGCCCTTTGTCGCTTTATCATGCTTTTAAGGTTATTTTCCTTTGCGAGATTATCAGTGGTGAAGCAACACCCAGTCATGAAACACCGGATGTCGGATTTTTTGAGTTTGATCAACTTCCGGATCTGTCCGAAAACCGGACCCATGAACGGCACCTTGATGAAATTCGCAAACACCTGAAAAATCCCGATCGGGCGACTGCGTTTGACTAGGTTGTTTGCCAATTCCTGCCTTTGGCCGCTTTACATTTAATTTCCCATCTTTTAACACCTCCTTTATTTTATACTAATATTTATTTCCTATTTTTTCCCAATTAAACAGGGAGTGAATATGAAAGTATTTCTAACAACCATGGTTCAGTGGGACTGCGCCCTTTGTCTGAGAATATTCAGACTGAACGGGCGTACTTTGCTGGATGCTGTGATGTACGGATTATCGCGTTTGGGAGACGGATATTTCTATGCTCTGGTCGGGATTGTTCTTTTTATTGTTAATACCGCGCTGGCGATTCAGATTGTGCCTGTTTTACTGTTTGCTTTCGCATTGGAGCTAACCCTCTATAAAATATTGAAAAACAAAACCAGGCGCAACCGGCCGTTTGAAATACTTCCGAATATTCGCTTTCTGATGCATCCGCCGGATAAATTCAGTTTTCCATCCGGTCATACCAGCGCGGCATTTGTTATGGCGACGATATTTTCCACATTTATGCCCGCGCTGACCTTGCCATTTATTTTGATCGCAGCCTTGATTGGATTTTCAAGAATTTATAACGGCCTGCATTTCCCAAGTGATGTGATTGCCGGTATGGCATTGGGAGTTGTTTGCGCAAAAATGAGTTTATCAATTATTGGATGAGGGAATTATGAGAATTGCATATTTCACGGAAAGTCTTCCTCCCAATACGGATGGTGTGGTTAAAACGCTATGTCATCTTACAGATTCTCTTTTGGAGAAACAAATAGATTTTCATTTTTTCAGTCCAATCAAGCCGGACGAGTCTTATTCCTGGCATGATAAAGTGACCAAGGTAAGCTCTGTTCCGTTTGCTCTGTACAGTTATTACAAGATGGGTTTGCCCTATTTCGACGGAATCGATAAAAAATGTGCAAAATATACTCCGGATTTGATTCATATTGCTTCTCCGACGCCTCTGGGTGTTTATGGCTTGCGTTATGCACAGAAAAATGATATTCCTGTCGTGACCAGCTATCACACACATTTTGTCGATTATTTCCGCTATTTTGGATTAGAAAAGCTCGAGAAAATCGGCTGGAATTATCTGCAGTGGTTTCATAACCAGTGTATGCGAACCTATGCACCATCACCGAGTTCTGTCAACGAGTTGGAAAATCGTGATATTAATAATGTTGAACTGTGGCAGCGTGGTATCGAATTTGACCGTTTTTCACCCAAATTCAGAAGCAGTGAATTGCGAGATTCAGTACTGGATCACCAGAAACCGATCCTGCTGTTTGTCGGCCGTTTGATTAATCATAAAGACCTGGATGACTTGGCAGCTGCAAACCTTGTTTTAAAACAACGTGGCCGCGATTTTAAGCTGGTGATCATCGGCGACGGTCCCATGCGCCCGGAGCTTGAAAAGAGCTTGCCTGATGCCCATTTTACAGGCTTTGTGCACGGTCCGAAGCTTGCCAGCTGGTATGCCAGCTCTGATATTTTTGCATTTCCCTCTACAACAGAGACGTTCGGGAATGTGATTTTAGAGGCCTTTGCTTCAGGCATTCCCGCTGTGGGAGTGAATGCCGGAGGCGTTGCGGATATTATCACACATGGCAAAGATGGTCTGCTTGCCAATCCCAAAGACCCCGTTGATTTTGCTGATCAATTAGACAGGTTGTTGACTCGTCCGCAACTGGCGCAGCAGTTGATCCAGCAGGCTGAAAAAACCGCCAAAACATACAGCTGGAAAGCGATTAATAACCGGCTTGTTGAAAGCTACAGACAGGTGATAAGCGAGCATCAGTCATTTCGTTTGAATGCTGCTTAATAAAGACAATCATACCGGTAATGATCCGGAATAATCCGAAATTTTATCAAGATACAGAATGAAAATATGTGATTTAACACAGAATTACACATCGAGCAGCGGTGGCATACGTACATATTTGCATGCAAAACGTGAGTATATAAAACGTCAAACCTCCCATTCGCATGTGCTTATTGTCCCGGGTGAGAACAATCAGGTTGTTAAAACAGCGGATGGAGTGACCTATTATATTTCCGCGCCACTCATTCCGGGGTGTGAGCCTTATCGGTTTATCTGGCACTTGAATCGTGTTCGGCGGATTCTCCAGATGGAAAAACCGGACATTATTGAGTTGGGCAGTCCGTATGTGTTGCCGATTCCGGTGTTCCGGCATCGTAAACAGCATCAGTGCGGTTTGATTGGGTTTTATCATACGGATTTTCCGACAGCTTATGTGAAACCGGTTGTTACAAAGCGATTCGGGAATCGAATCGGAGAACGGTTCAAGGACGCAAGTACGGCTTATTCTCGTTTCATTTACAACCAGTGCAACGTCACCATCACCTCTTCGAATGAACTCTATTCTACACTGAAACGCGATGGCATTCATCGGGTTGAACGTGTTTATCTCGGGGTTGATACAGATCTGTTTTCACCGATAAAACGAAATTTCAAAATCAGACGTGAATTGGGTGTCAGAGATGATGATCTGTTGTGTGTTTATCATGGGCGGTTGGATGTTGAGAAACGTATTCCTATGCTTTTGGAATCATTTAATAAAGTGGCTCGGAATAGTCCGATTAAACTGCTATTGATCGGCAACGGGCCCTTGTTTGATTTATGCAATGCCGCTGCGACAAACGGGCGTGTTTTTTTATTACCTTACGAAACTGACCGTGAACGGCTTGCTGCGCTGCTTGCCTCTTCAGATATTTATTGTACGGCCGGCCCGCATGAGACATTTGGATTGTCTGTTCTTGAGGCGCAAGCCAGCGGTTTGCCGGTATGCGGAGTAAACGCCGGAGCGCTTCGCGAGCGCATCACCGAGCCAGTCGGGATTCTATCTGAACCGGATAGTGCGTGTTCGTTTGCTGAAAAACTCTGGGAATTATCTAATGACGGATTTCGAAGACGTGGTGAAAATGCCCGACTTTTGGTCCAAGAGAATTATTCATGGAATTTTTCCTTTGAACGATTATTTTCAATTTATGATAAAGTATATCAGAACAAAAATATCTGAATTAAAGAGCGACGATTTTGAGTTCAGTCGGCTTTTTCGGATATTAGCTGTGGTTTTACTTGTCGGCGTGTTCGGGAATATTGTTTTTTCCCTGATGACTACGGAAATGACAGTCTGGGATTCGTTGAATGAAATTCAATTCAAGTATGTCCTGCTTGCCGCATTACTGGCCCTGGTACCCTGGCTTACCAATACATTGCGGGTTATGATATGGACCCGTTTCCTTGGGAAACATTTTTCTTTTACCAATATTTTAAAAATTATCATCAGTACGGATTTAGGTTCAGCAATAAGTCCCACAGCAATCGGTGGAGGTTATGTCAAGGCCGGTATGCTTATACGCAATGGACTGTCAGTAGGGGCCTCGACATCATTAATGACACTGGGATCCGTTGAGGATGGATTGTTCTTTATGTTTGCAATCCCGGCTTCGATTATTTATACATCCTGTTGGGATATGCCGGCGATCTTGCAGATTTTACACCGTTTTAAGAATAATATTGCTGTTGTAGCGGGTGTGGCGGTTCTTTTGCTGGTTTTGCTGATCTATATAGTATGGCAGCAATGGAAACAAAAACAAAAACCATCTGATTCATGGCTGTCCCGATTGTATACTATGCTGTCAAACGCTGTAAAAGATTTCTTGCATGTTTACACGTTGATTGGAAAGACGGGTAAGCTACTGTTTGCTTTGAGCATGCTGTTAACTGCTGTGCAATGGATCTGCCGCTATTCTGTTATAACGGCTTTGTTGATTTCAGTCGGTATTCAAGTCGACCCGGTTCTGCTGTTTTTGTTTCAATGGGTAACTTTTTCGTTGATGACTTTTATCCCCACACCGGGGGCCGCTGCCGGGGCTGAAGCCTCATTTTATTTTGTTTATATGCATTTTATCCCTCATGATGTCATTGGCCTGATGACAGCAGGGTGGAGGTTCTTTACATTCTATTTTCATACCGGTTTGGGGGTCCTCGTGTTGGGGGGATACTTTGTATACGAGTATTATTCCCAAAAGCCCTCGAAAATATAAAAAAAATATATCAACCGGGAATTATTTTTCATATATTGCGTTATAATCAAGATAATAACAAGGAGGAGTGAATATGAAAAAATTGTTGTTTGCTGTCTGTGCCCTTGCAGTGCTCGCCGGGGCGAATTCGGTTTACGCGGATCTGAAAATAGAACGTGAAACCCGGTTCGAATTCAGCGGAGCGTTGGGATTGGTCATGAAAATGGCAGGAGCGAACAAACCCACCCGGACTGCAGAATATTACGACGACACCCATCACCGATCTGATAATTATGACGAAAAGGGGCAGTTGACTTTTTCGACAATTATTGATCTGAAGAATGAAAAAGTGATCCATGTAGACTATCAGGCTGAAACGTTTACTGAATTTTCGTTCCAGGATTACAAGGATATGATGGAGCAGAGTATTGAAGACATGAAAACAGAACAACAGCAGGCGAAGGAAAAACAGGATACAGAGGTTGAATACACATTTGATCTCGATGTCAAGCAGCCTGGAGAAACCAAAGAAATCTCGGGCTATAAAGCATCAAAAACTGTTCTTGAAATGAAGTTGAGTGTGAAAGCTACCGAAACTCGGGAGCATGAAACCGCCGAGATGTCCGGTGACCTGAAAGTTAATTCGATTCAATGGATGAGCAAGAGCGTACCCGGATATAAACAGGTTCAACAGTTTCAGGAAAAGTTTGTACGGCAAGTTGGTGGGATGAGCGATGAGCAGGCAATGAAAGATGTTTATGAGAGCTTGTCGGCTTCACATCCTCAGCTGGGTACAGCGATGAAAAAACTGCAGGACGAAAAGGAAAAACTTGAAGGACTGAGTTTGCTTTCTGAAACAGAGTACATGACTGAGAATGTAGACCAAAAAACGGAATCTCAGGAATCCTCCGGCACATCTGCGCCATCTGTGAACAAATTATTCGGAGGTTTGTCGAAAAAGTTAGCAGAAAAAGTGACAGGCGCGGGAGAGAAAAAGTCTAATCTGCTGTTCAAGACCGTAGATACGGTCACCCTGATCGAATCCGCTATTTTACCCCCTTCCACATTCGAAACGCCTCAGGGATTTGAAAGAATTACGGAAACCGAAATGTAGGTTCCGCGTATACCTTTAAAATCGAGCTCCCGATGAATTTGCTCGGGAGCTTTTGTTTTGAATTTGGTATTTCTATTCGTATATTTTAACGTGTTCAAAAGAACAATACACAAGATCTCGGTTCTGGACCGCTGGATGAGTATCAAAGTGAATCGCTGGACCGGTAAACCGAAAATTGATAATCTTATGCATCTTGTCTCCCGAGCCGCAGATGGATATATCTATGCGGGCATAGCTGTTATTTTGTTTTGGATCAATCGGGAATTGGGGCTTGACTTTTTGCAAGCCGCGTTCATTGCCTTTTCCCTGGAAACGATTGTCTACATTATTGTCAAACGTTTTACACATCGATTGCGACCCTTCGAAGCACTGGCAAATATAAAATCACTGATTCGGCCACCGGATCGTTTTAGTTTTCCTTCGGGACATACAGCAGGTGCGTTTATCATGGCTACATTAATCAGCGGATTCTATTCGATGGTTTGGCTCCCGGCTTATCTTTTCGCCGGACTTGTGGGGTTTTCGCGTATCTATAATGGTGTACATTATACCAGCGATGTTTTGGCGGGAATGCTGCTGGGAATCAGCTGTGGAAAAATCGGTCTTGGATTTATTTATTAATCATTCGATGACATACCGAATTCGCAAAATCTCCTTCAAATGAGATCAAATCCGGATTTCTGAAGATTGTACATCTTTTGAGCTTGGATGCAGCTTTCAAATGCAGGTACGGAATTTTTACCCCCCTCACAATGTTTTTTAATACAAAAGGAGGTGATATGAGTGAAAAACAATTAAAACAAGGAGATAAAGTACCTGATTTCAAATTACCTGATCAGGATGGTAATATTGTCTCCTTGAATGATTTTTTAGGAAAAAAACGGATTGTTTTGTATTTTTATCCCCGGGATAACACTCCCGGATGTACCAAAGAAGCCTGTTCGTTCCGAGATACACATTCGGATTTTCAAGAAATTGATACTGTTGTGCTGGGTGTGAGTGGTGACAGCGCAAAATCACACAGATCATTTATAGAGAAATACGGATTAAACTTTCCATTGCTCACCGATGCGGATCATAAGGTGGCTCAGGCTTTTGGAGCGTGGGGTGAGAAAAAGCGGGGCGGCAAGACTTGTATGGGGATGATTCGTAAGACTTTTATCATTAACAAACAAGGTATTATCGATCATGCGTTTCACAAAGTTAAAGCGGAAGGGCATGGTCGGCAAATATTACAATCAAGTGAACACAAGTAGAGGTTAACGTTGAAAACGCTATTAAAGGCTATTGAATATTTGGATATATCCCTCCATGAGGAGAGAAATAGTACTGTTTTTTTCAGCGAACTGGCTGATTCGACCGGAAATTCAAAACTGCAGAAACTGGCCGCAGAGATTGGCGAGCAGGATAAAGAGCATGAAATAGAATTGGCAAGACTCCGGGATGCTCTGGAGGAACAGGTTGAAGACGGCTTTATACCTGAGGAAGAGGCAACTTTTGATGAAAATCATTTGAATACGCTTTTCCCCAATGAAGATTCTGCCCTTTCTATCGCTTCAAGCGTCTCGGATCGCGAAGCGCTTACTTATGCAATCAAGACAGAAAAAAATTCAATAAACTTGTGTGAAAAGTTGAAACCGGAATTGGATGAACAATATTTTCATGTGATTGAAGGGATAATTGGTGACAAGAAAGAACATATCCAGAGATTGGAGACACTGAGAAAAGAATATATATGACATTCTCATTGCCTTATGGAAGGGGGAGGCTGACTTGCAAGCTAAATGATGTGACCTGGAAGATACTGGAACCGGAAACCATGGCTTTCGAATCTCGGGACAGTGAGATCGATGCGTGTATTGAAAAATGCGTGCAACAGGTCTACGAACAAAAGGTGAACAAGTTATTGCTTGTTGTGCCGGATCATACACGCAGGTGCAGTCTTGATCAGGTGTTGCCGGCTTTACTTCAACGGCTGCAAGAAAAGGTCCGGACTCGTGTCGAAATACTTGTGGCCAACGGAAGTCATGTTTTGCAGGATGAATCCGTCATTCGGGAATTGCTGTCCGAGAATATATGGCAAAGATATCCGGTATTTCAGCATGACTGCCGGGATGATGACCAGCTTGTCAAAGTTGGAGAAACGGACGGTCATACACCAATCATGTTAAATAAACGTGTGGTCAATGCTGATCTGGTGATTACGTTGGGAGGGGTGTTGTATCATTATTTTGCGGGATTCGGCGGGGGGGCCAAAATGATATTGCCGGGTACATCGGGGCACGAAACCATTCGGCGTAACCATCAGCGAACAATTGATGCCCGAAAAGGACGTTTTCATCCGGGATGCCGGGAGGGGAATTTAAATACGAATCCTGTTTTTCAGGATTTGCGGCAAATTGTAAAGTTTGTTCCCAACTGGATTTCGTTGCAGTGGCTCGTTGCCCCCAATGGGGCTATTATAAAAAGCCTTTGCGGTCCGGTGCTGGAAGAACACAGAAAAATATGTGATCAGGTTGAGCGGTTTTACTCTATTCCGATTAAAGAGAAAGCTGATATCGTGGTGGCCTCTGCCGGTGGAGAGCCGACGGATATCAATTTAATTCAAACCCATAAGAGCATTCATCACGCATTTCAAGCGGTTAAAGACGGCGGAGTTTTAGTGATAGCAGCGCAGTGCAGGCAAGGTGTCGGGTCGCGTACTTTTATGCCGTATTTTGACCATGGCTCGTCAAAAAATATGGCCGCTGCCTTGCTTGAGAATTATCAGATTAACGGACATACGGCTCTGGCCCTGAAAGAAAAGACTGAAGCTGTGCAAATTGTGCTCTTATCCGAACTTGATCCGGAGCTTGTCCGAAAAACCGGAATGGTAGCGTGTAAAAATTGCGAAATGCTAAAAACATATTTAAAAAAAGCCAACCCCGAAACAGGGTACTATTTCCCGCAAGCGCAGATGTATGTTCCCGTCATGATTCGCTGACTTTATGGAGTTTCTGTTTAATGGTTTCAGTCCAGTTATCTACATGTTCTCTGTCTGTCAGGTCAATGCTGCTGTCCTGAGCAAGTCCGGCCTGATCGACAACATGCCGCATTAAATTTTTCATGACAGGGTTGAATTTGTCTGTTTCAATTTTGCCGCCAAATGCTTCGGTTGAAATCGGCTTGATGGTTGGATATTTCTGAAATACAGGATCAATGTATTTTCGTTTGGCTTTGGAACGGCCCTCATCACATTTTGCTGTCAGACAAACGACGAAAAAAAAGATTTTTTTCGCGTTCAGATCATTTTTATGTCTGGCCATAAAATCGCGGACATTAGCCAGGATACGATGGGCGCGAATACTGCTTCCGATGATAATTGTATCAAATTCATCAAGCGAGCCGGTTTCATCAACGGACTGCAGTTTTACAGAAAATTCTGATTCCTCCTGCAAATTTGACGCAATGTGAGAGGCTATTTTTTTGTAGTGCCGAAGGCGCTGCTGTAAATTATAAGCACATTCATAAAATCCTTCGTACTTTAATAATTAAAACCTATCTATCCTTTAGGTGAAATTAACAGTCCCGTTAAGAAATTTATTCCGCTTTTTATGTTTAGCGTTTGCATAACGGAATTGATTTAGGAAATGTAATCTGTCCGGATTGCATTGAACGTTTGCTTTTTAAATGTATTATTTATGGAACCTTTGTGCAAATAAAAGGATTCAAGATAGAGAAACCGATCGATTTTATCAGTGCATATTTGTAAAAAACTGTATCAAAAAGAAATAATGTAAATATAAATAAATTAGTTAATTGTGTTAATAAAAAGTGGGCTGAGCGTAAAAGTTTTTATTGATTTTGGTTTTATAAAAAATTATATTATAAAATAACTCTTAAAACGGAGGACCGTGCCCAAATGGGCAAAATAATATCCATAGCCAATCAAAAAGGTGGAGTCGGGAAAACCACCACGTCCGTCAACTTGGCGTCTTGTTTTGCTGTCGCTGAATATCCTACGTTACTTGTGGATATTGACCCGCAGGCAAACAGTTGCAGCGGTCTGGGTATTGATTCAAAGAATCTTGAAAAGACAGTGTATGACAGCTTGATCAATGAAGTTGATCCTTCAGAAATCGTGATTGATACTGATTTGGAATATCTAAAATTACTGCCCTCTTCGATTAATCTGGTTGGTGCGGAACTCGAATTGGTATCTGCGATTTCGCGTGAATATAAACTTTCCAGAGCACTAAAAAAGGTGCGTGATCAGTATCGGTATATACTGATTGATTGTCCGCCTTCTCTCGGACTTTTGACGTTGAACGCTCTTACTGCATCGGATTCTGTGCTGATGCCGATTCAGTGTGAGTACTATGCCCTGGAAGGTTTGGGACAGTTGTTGAATACGATTAGGTTGGTTCAGAAGAATTTGAATAAAAAGCTGATTATTGAAGGTGTGCTTTTAACCATGTACGATTCGCGTCTTAACCTGTCAAGACAGGTGATGGAGGACGTTCGAAAATATTTTGACGGCCGGGTTTTTGAATCTGTGATTACCCGGAATGTCAGACTGAGCGAAGCTCCCAGTTTTGGTAAACCGATCATCTTGTACGATGCCGTATCCAAGGGAACTCAGACTTATATGAATTTGGCGGAGGAAATTATAAAAAATGACGAAAAGCAGAAAAGCGCTAGGTAGAGGGCTTTCTGCACTCTTGCCTGGAGGAACCTGAGGAGAATCAATCTTCCCCGAAACAAGCGGAAGCTGTTCATTTCATCAATGTCCGTGATGTATCTGCCAATCCTTTTCAACCCAGGGAAATATTCGATTCTGAAAAAATTGACGAGCTCGCCAATTCAATAGCTGAAAAAGGAATGGTGCAGCCGGTTACCGTGCGTCCTTATGAAGGAAAGTATCAGCTTGTCGCTGGTGAACGGCGACTCCGGGCAGTGCAGTTGCTGGGCCTTGAGGAGCTTCCCGCCTATGTTCTGAATATTGATAATGATGAAGATATGATGGAGCTATCCATCATTGAAAATATTCACCGGGAAAATCTAAATCCCATAGATATTGCCAACGGCTATAAACGTCTGATTGATGAGTGCGATTTGACTCAGGAGCAGGTGGCCCGTAAAGTGGGTAAGGATCGGGCGACAGTCACGAACTTTTTGCGCTTGTTAAAACTTCCCAAGCGAATACAAAAAAGCGCGCAGAACGGCGATATTTCCATGGGACATGCCCGCGCGTTGCTCGGTACGGATAACGCTGAAACTCAGCTTGATATCTGGAATAAAATCATTAAACAAAATTTGTCGGTGCGTCAGGTTGAAAAGGCTGTGCGCAGCGCCCAAAAACCGGATGACCGAAAAGCAAAGCTGGAAAAACCGCGCTCTCCCTATATTGAGGACGCGGAGAACCGGCTTCAGATGCAACTGGCTACCAAAGTTAAACTCAAACCCAAGACCAAGGGCGGCGTGATCGAGATTGAGTACTATGGAGATGATGATCTGGAGCGGCTTTTATCAATAATGCATGAATAAGGTGTTATGGCAATATCAAAAAGAAAACATAGAAAAAGCATTAAACTGCTCATTGTACCTGATGACAAGGATGAACCCCGGTCCTACAGTATAACCAATTTTCAGCTGCAAATTGCTAAAATTATGGCTGTGGTGTTGGTTGTCCATATACTGGCCGGGATCGTTTTTTATGGCCTTTATTATCGTCTTGACAGGCGTCGGGATGAACTTTTGGTGATAAATCGACAGCTTGAAGAAAATAATAATCGCATCAATGAACTCATGTCCGAGTTTGAAAGTCTTGAACAGTTTCAAAGCAAAGTCGGTGTTGCCCTCGGATTGCAGTCTCAGGCTGAAGAAGCCTTGTCCTCCGAATTGGTGGACCGCGAAGATTCGGTGATTCCCGCTAATTTATCTTCATACAATCAGTCCGGCTCTATGTCGGAAGATGAGCTGCAGTCAGTTGCCCGCAATAAGCTGTATTTTTTGAAGCAAAGCAAAAGCGTGGTTCATGATCTTGAAAAGAGCATCCCCACCATGCTTCCTGTTGACGGGGTGTTTACCCGGGATTTTTCCAATACAATTTATAAGGATGAACGTCAGCATCAAGGAGTAGATATTGCCACTGAGCGCGGTACTCTGGTGAAAACCGCCGCCGACGGTGTGATTTTATTTTCGGGCTGGACATATGATTTGGGTAATATGGTCATTGTTTATCACGGCAACGGATTCTACACCTATTATGGCCATAATCAGCTTTCGTTAAAACGACGCGGAGAATTTGTTAAAAAGGGAGAACCGATCGCACTCGTCGGCTCTACCGGTATCAGTTCTGCTCCCCACTTGCATTTCGAAGTCTGGAAAGACGGCAAGTTATTGGATCCCAAACAATTTTTACTGGCATTTTCGGATTTATAAAATTTGGATGACACAATGAAAAACTCTAATGAACGTGACGGAAATTTAAACACAATTCTAGGTAAAGATTCCTATTGCGAAGGGAATCTCAAAGTTAATCAAACTGTCCGTGTTGACGGAGAGTTGAAAGGTGATATCCACACACAGGCCTCGGTCATTATTGGTAAAGAAGGCCGGGTTACCGGTAATGTGACCGCTAAGAAACTGGTGCTCGGTGGTTATCTGAACGGCACTGTAAATATTGATGGGCATACCGTTTTGGAAAGCAGCGCTGTGTTTAACGGTGATCTGAGCACAAAACTTTTAGTCATTGATGAAGGTGCACAGTTTGACGGTGAGTGTTCAATGTCGAATACGTATAACACGCAACCAGACGACTCGCAGGAAAATATAACCTCTTAGAGTAGATATCTTGTGTGGAGCGGAAACAAAAAGATAGACTGGGTTCATGTCTTGATTCGGGGTTGCAATTTGCAATAGCTGGCGGTCTCAGAGTCGATTTAGTTACAATCAGGCGCCCTGCGGTATTGGCAAGCTGGCGGGTATGGCCATAGAGGATACCGTCCGTTCGCTTGGCATATTTGCGGCGCTATAATCATCACTGTAACGATGATCGAAAGTGTTGCTCTGCTTGCCGCTGCCATTTGCTTCCTTTTGAGTATGAAATAAAGATGAAAGCATGGAATGATTAACTTTTCATGTTGAAACCGGGGTATGGACAGCCATATCATTGTTGATTGTTTTGTTTGTATTGTTCAAAACAGAACGTCCTATCCTGCGCATGCTGGATAAACGCAAGCGCTGCATTTAAGCATTGACTGACAAAGAACAGGTGCAAAAATCAAAAGGAAATACGACAGAAATGACGCCGTAAAGTATTTCCGGGCTCAAAGAGATTTGGGTCCTGCAAAAGCTGGAATTGAAGTGGCAACAGATGAATGATGTGTTTCCAGAATATTTTATCCAGAACCTGTTGCTCCCGGCTCCAGGCACAGTCTGGAAACAACAAGTTATTCTTTTGTTGTGATCATAATTTTCATCTTACCTTTGCTTTAATAATTCAACAGAAACAGTAAAATAAAGCTGAACAGGCTTTTATATTGTTTGCAAAATGACGGGTTCGTCCTGTTCGGATTGTGAATTTTACGGGTCCATCCCGGAAATGGAAAATTCAGATCTTGAAGACAACTTTGGTCTTTGAATAAAGAAACAGGCTTTGTATCTTTACAAAGAAAGACTTGTTTGCGGTTTGCTCTGGATCGATGAGATAAACGAGGATTGATTCAATATGCAATCTTTACGAAAGTGTCCTCACTGCGGAGAAACAATTGATATGAGCTTATTTCCAGCCGTATCCTTTGCTAAAAATGATAAAGTCAAAGATTTTTTATTATCTGTTGTTGTACCAGTTTACAACGAATTTGAAACAATAAACACAATTGTTGACGCGATTCAAGCTGTTGATATCAATAAAGAGTTGATATTGGTGGATGACTTTTCCAGGGATGGTACACGGGAAAAGTTAATAGAGATAGAAAAGGCTTTTGTAAACGTAAAAGTTTTTTATCACACTATAAACAGAGGCAAGGGAGCCGCCCTGCGCACCGGCTTTAAGCATGTTTCTGGAGATATTGTTGTTATTCAGGATGCTGATCTTGAATACAACCCCAATGAATATTATAAACTTGTTTATCCCATTATTACAGGCCATGCTGATGTGGTTTACGGGTCTCGTTTTATTGGTGAAACACACAGAGTTTTATTTTTTTGGCATTCTGTCGCAAATAAATTGTTAACACTCATGTCAAATATGTTTACAGATTTAAACTTGACCGACATGGAAACCTGCTACAAGGTTTTTAGGAAATCGGTGATTGATGGTATTGAGATTAAATCGAATCGATTTGGATTTGAACCTGAATTTACGGCAAAAGTGGCAAAACAAAAATGGCGTATATACGAGGTGCCTATCCAATATTACGGTCGCGATTATTCCGAAGGCAAAAAAATTGGATGGCGAGATGGGTTGAATGCGATTTGGTGCGTCTTACGCTTCAATCTCTTTAAATAGCAACAAATGCCGTCATTTCTTTGTTGTATCTGTTTGGGATTGGAAAATAAAACTCTTATCTTGTCTGAATGCTGACTGTTATTAGCAAAGGAGCGAGGCATATATGCAAACATTTCAGGTTAAATCACGCGATAAAGTGCAATTTATCAATATGGACCGGGAGGTGAGGCAGTCGATAAAGGCGGAGGGACTTGAGAATGGTATATGTGTTGTATTTGTCCCGCATACAACGGCTGGCGTCACTATCAATGAAAACGCTGATCCCGATGTGGTCAGAGATATGACGATGGAAATTAACAAGATTGTACCGTTCAATGATGGCTATCATCATATGGAAGGAAATTCGGCGGCGCATATTAAATCTTCATTGGTTTCGCCGTCTCTGACCTTGATCATTGAAAACGGGCGTCCGGTCCTGGGTACCTGGCAGTCTGTGTATTTTTGTGAGTTCGACGGTCCGCGCACTCGTAAAGTGCACGTCAAGACGATAAGCAACGATTCGTGATTGTATCAGATGTTTATGGTACCCAAACGGCGAAAAAAGATCGCAGTGCCTCCGTATTCAAAGCTCTCAGAGATTTATGACCGGGTGATGAGTCATGTGGATTATGAGAAATGGGCCGAATATGTGGAGCAGATTATAGACCGTCATAGTGTTCATGGAGAACAGATTGTGGATTTTTCCTGTGGCACCGGTACGTTATGCAGCAAATTGGCAGAGCGCGGATGGGGGGTTATGGGATGCGATACGTCGATGCCTATGCTCAAGAAAGCAAGACAAAAGTATTATGATCAACCTTTTGGTCATTCTTTCTTCTGCACGGATATTCGCTATCCTCCGGTGAACCGCGCTTGTGCTGTGATTGTTTCGCTCTATGACAGTATGAACTATTTGATTTTGAAAAAGGATTGGCAAGTTTGTTTGAATCATGTTTATGAAGCGTTGTGTGACGGCGGATTGTTTATCTTTGATGTCAGTACGGTTTATAATTCGATCAGCGATTTTGCTGATTTCTACAAGCGGGATCAGTTCTCTGATGCATCTTATGTGAGAAAAGGCCGGTATATTCTTGATGAAGGGATTCAGGAAAATTATTTCGAAATCAAATTTAAAAATGATCCGGAGCATGTTTTTACAGAGCGCCACCGGCAGCGTATCCGGGCTCTGAACACTGTGCGGAATATGGTATTTGATTCACCCTTTAAATTGTTGGGCTCTTATCGTGATTTTACCTTCCAGCCCATGATAGAAGATTGTGAGCGTGTGCACTTCTGTACTGCAAAAACAACTATGATTGAACTTCAGAATGTTAAAGTGACCTATCCGACTGGTGACGGGATCGAACGTATTTCAATCACGGTGTCATCGGGTGAGATGGTTTTTTTGGTTGGACCCAGCGGCGCTGGAAAATCAACTGTTCTCAAAACCATATACCTCGAAGAATGGCCCGAGGAAGGGCATGTCATTGTCGGAGATTATAACTCGTTATTTATCCGTCCCCGGGAGATTCCATTTCTGAGACGTCATCTTGGAATTGTGTTTCAGGATTTTAAATTGCTTCATGATCGGGATGTATTTGATAATATAGCATTTGTCCTTCAGGTGTTAGGTCGTAAACGTAAAAATATCAAACGGTTGGTTCTTCGCGCGCTCGCTGATGTCGGTTTGAGTCACAAGTCTCATAAATATCCCCAGGAACTGTCGGGTGGAGAGCAGCAGCGAGTTTCCATTGCCCGCGCCATTGTCAATGAACCTTACATACTGCTGGCGGATGAACCGACCGGTAATCTGGATTCCGTCACGGCCCAAGAAATCCTTGATGTGATAAGCCGTATTAATGCGCGCGGCACCTCTGTTTTACTGGCAACGCATGACTATAGGATGGTTGAACCTTATACCGGGCGGGTAGAACGAATCGAACAGGGAAGATTGCTTTGATGACCGGCTTTCTTTACAGCGTGCGGGAAGCGTTCGATGGTTTCAAACGCGCCCGCTTGTCCAATGCAATAACCATTTTTACTATTGCCTTTTTGCTTTTTGTAATCTCTGTGTTTGTCATAGTGTTTTTCAATACCGAGCGTTTGGTGAACCTGCTGCATGCCGAGTATGATATCCAGGCCTTTATCTCAAACACATTGTCTCAGGATGAAGTTCAGGATCTAAAGTCAAACGTTGAGAGCTTTCAAACTGTCGAGTCTGTTCAGTATATCTCCAAACAGCAAGCGGCCGCAGAATTCCAGAAAGAATTCGGTGATGATTTTCTGGATTTGCTGGATGAAAATCCGTTGCCGCGTTCCTTTGTTGTAAAATTAAAAAAGGAACATAAAAATGTAGAAACGGTTAAAGAGGTTGCAGCAAATCTTGATGCACTTGCCGGAATTGATGAAGCGCTGCATAGTGTTTCCGGTATTGATGTATTGCTCAAGGTCTCAAGAGTTTCCAGAACTGTGCTTTTACTCCTGGGTATTGTTGTTTTCTTTGGGTCTCTATTTGTGATTTCAAATACGATTCGCTTAATTATCATGGCCCGGAGAACAATCATAGAGACAATGGAGTTGGTTGGAGCCACGCGGCGATTTATCCGGCGTCCGTATTTGATCGAAGGTATGATACAAGGCTTGTGCGGTGGAGCTATTTCTGCCGGTTTGATCTATTTGATTGTAGCATTTATTCAGCATCAATGGCGGAACACATTATTTTTTCCCCTTGAATACCTGCTGGCGGTGGCGGGCGCGGGGATTCTCCTTGGTTATTTGGGCAGTTTGATGGCTGTAAAGCGGTTTTTATAATCATGAAATTGCAAGTTCTGAAAAGTAAATTTCACTTGACAAGGCTTTGAAAAATCGTTATTTTGAATATTATTTTCTATTATCTAAACTAGGATTGTATGTCATTGAGTTATGGATAAAATTGAACTTACAGCGAGAGAAAATCAGGTTTTTATGTCGTTGATGGACGGTTTCATCTCGTCAGCCGAACCGGTAGGGTCTCGTTATTTATCCAAACATTACGGTTTAAAGATCAGCGCAGCTACGGTGCGCAATGTTATGGCTGATCTTGAAATGAAAGGTCTAATTTCTCAGCCGCACACCTCGGCGGGACGGGTGCCAACGACTTTTGGTTATCGAAAATATGTAGAGAGTATTGAGCAAACGTTATTGTTGAGCGAAGAAAAGAAGCAGGCTATATTTGAACGTTTGCAGCGCTTTGCCCAGGATATGGATCACATTACTGCCAGGGCAGCTGATGTGTTGAGCGATGTGTCCTGGCAGCTGGGAATTGTACTCGCTCCCCGGTTCCACAAAGGTGTCCTGAATCGCATTGAGCTGGTGCCGATTTCGCATCAAAAGGTGCTGCTTATTTTGAATATTCAATCCGGTTTGATAAAAACCGTGATGGTGGAAATTGAAAACAATATTTCCTCGAGCTTTTTAACCGAGTTGACTCAGGTGATCAATGAGCGGATACACGGATTGACTGTATCCGAATTTATTAATTCATTTAATGATATTTTTTCGGATTTTGATGAAAAACAAAGAGTGATCCTTGAGGCAATTAAAGGACGAACTCGGAAACTGGTGGATTTGGATACAGAAGCGGGATTCCACCTTTCCGGTGCGCGTCATATGTTCAGTTATCCCGAGTTTGGGACACCCGAAAAGATGGAAAAAATGCTTGAATTGCTGGACCGCAAAGATGTTTTGGTTCGGGTGCTGAATACACGCTCTGTTCATCAGGAAGACGGTGTTTCCATTGTGATTGGTGATGAAAATGCAGAAGAATTGATGCGCAATTGCAGTCTGATCACAACAACATATGAAATCGACGGGATACAGGGAAAACTTGGTATTTTGGGCCCCACACGGATGCAATATGCCAAGATTATTTCTCTTGTAAAGTTTATGGCGGAGACCATGACCTTTGTCATTAATCAATCGAACCAATGAATTATTTACGAGTATGAACAGGATTTATATTTGATATATGAGTGAAAATTATTATGAAATATTAGGTGTTCAACGAGACGCGTCTGCGAATGAAATAAAAAAAGCATATAGATCGCTGGCGATGAAATATCATCCGGATAAAAATCCGGGTAATAAAGAAGCTGAAGAGAACTTTAAAAAAGTGGGTGAGGCCTATTCAGTTTTATCCGATCCTCAGAAACGCGCTCAGTATGACCGTTTCGGCAAAGCCGGCGCCGGTCAGCGACCGGGCGGCGGTTTTGGTGGATTTGGACAGGATTTTTCCGATCCGTTCGACCTGTTTCGCGAAGTGTTCGGCGGAGGGTTCGGAGATATCTTTGGGATGGGCGGATTCCGGAGGTCGCCGTTCTGCGCAAAAACGCGGGGCTGATCTGCAGATTAAACTAAAGCTTTCACTTGAAGAAATTGCCACCGGTGTGACTAAAAAAGTCAAAATTAAAAAACACATAAACTGTCATACATGTGACGGCAGCGGGGCAAGTCCAGGAACATCCAAGGTCACTTGTCCAGCCTGCAATGGGCGCGGTGAAATGGCGTATCGTCAGGGATTTTTCAGTGTGTCTCAAACCTGTCAACGTTGTGGGGGAGAGGGACAAATTATTGATAAACCTTGTCCGGATTGCCATGGTGATGGCCGCATCCGCGGTGAAGAAGCGATAGAAATCGATGTTCCGGCAGGAATTGCAGAGGGCCAGTATATCAGATTGCGCAATCGAGGCAACAAAGGTCCGCATGGCGGTCCCAATGGTGATATTCTGGTGGTGATCGAAGAAAAGAAACACGACTATTTTGAACGGCACGCCAATGATATTGTTTACCATCTGCAACTCGGGTTTCCCCACGTTGCTTTGGGCACTGATATCAAGGTGCCGACGATTTCCAGCGAAGCTACCATTTCTGTACCTGCCGGTACACAAAGTGGTAAAATTCTGCGGATGAGAGGAAAAGGACTTCCGGATTTAAACTCTCATCATCACGGAGATCAGCTGATAAAGGTGCATGTCTGGACTCCCACAAAACTGAGCCAGGAAGACAAAGAGGCGCTAAAAGAAATTGCCAAATCTGAGAACATGTACCCTCCCAAAAATGATAAATCTTTTTTTGAACGTGTAAAAGAGGCGTTTGCCTGATCTCATGTTTGGATTTACAAGGCGAGAACAGCAGTTTATTTTAATGTTGTTGGTAGCCCTGGCTGCCGGATTGGTGGTCAATAGTGCCAGAAATCGTGTTATGTCAAAGCCGGATGTAAACTGGCAGCTTCAAAAAAAGCAGATTGTGCGGGAGTTTCAAGAGAAATCCCGTTCTGAAGCAACAGTTGAACCGCAGTCCGATATTGATACGGAGAACCATAAGAGAGCATTAACCGGTCAGATTAATATCAATGCAGCTGACAGCCGTGAACTTCAGCTGCTGAATAGAATCGGTCCGATGACGGCGCAAAAGATAATAGATTACCGAAATGAAAACGGTCCTTTTAAACGTCCGGAAGATCTGAAAAAAATAAAAGGTATAGGTCCTGTAACGTTTGATAATATAAAATCACAAATTTGCATAAAATAACTTTTACTTTGTAGGAGGAACGATGTCTGACGATACGAAATCGAAAAAGAAAAAAGTATTGCGGCCCAAAGGATCAATCGTCTATGAAATTCTGGTTGTCTTGCTTGTTGTTGCCCTTTATTTTACTATTTCTTACCCCGCCAAAGTGTGGGATACAGAAAAACACAACACAAATCTGTGTCGTGAAAACATGTGGCACATATACTGGGCCGAGATAACCTATCTGGATGATTCTTTGGTATACGCCGATACGTTGTCACATGTTGTCAATCATATCCTGGACGATACGACCCATCAGAATCTCCGCCTGTTTACCAAACTGGATACCACGCTTGGAAATGATGTGATCAATTTTTTCCACGAATCCGATTATAGGATGACCATTAATACCGACTCGTTGGTTCCGGATTCACTGGTTGAAGAAAACGCCGATTCTGTGATGACGGTGCAAAAGGAAGTTCAAGTGAAAACCCTCATCGACTCCCTTTGGAAATATGCGAAAAAATTCGATCTTGATACCACAGAAACATTTATCCTTGATTCTCTGAGATCTGTGCCCGAATTTTCACAAAAAATTGATTCCTTTGCCCTGGTTACACTAAAAAATATGAGCAGGTGTCCCACAACATCTGAACTGTACGAAATCAAGGCTTTTAATGACACCACTCCGAAATTTGTGAATATCTACTGTCCGATTGATTCTTCTGATGTGGATTCTATTCGCGGTAATTTCAAGTTGCATGTGCTGGGCGGACTGAATATCGAAAATCATGGCGGCCTGGAAACCGGAGAAAAGACTTGGGACCAGTGAAACAAATTAAAGTGGGGAGAATCTGTGATGAATGAAAACTCTATACTGGGTGTGAGTTTTTCGCGTGATGCAATACAATTTGTAGAGGCCGAAATGTGGGAGGATGCTCCCAGCATCACCAATATAGCAGAGACTAAATTGGATGTGCCTCTTGATGCCAATGCATTTAAAAATTCTGAGCTGATTCCCCACTTTGCAACTCTGATAGATAACACTGTGGACAGTTCCAGTCTGCATGCGCGCGATGTCCGTTTGTCTCTGTATCAGAATCTGGCGTTGATCAAGTCATTTCCAATGGAAACCGCCTTGCAGGACCAGGATATCAGACACCATATTGAATGGGAACTTGAACAATCTTTGATTTCACCGCGCGATCACTATAATGTAGGTTTTGAGATCTATTCGCAGAACAATAGTAAAAGCGCTGTAATTGTTGCTGCCCTTCGCAAGTCGGTCATTCACTATGTGCAGGATATTTTTAAAAAATCTCTGGTGTCTCTCAAATCCATTGATATTGACCTGACTGCGGAATTGAGAGCGCTGAACAGGCTTGGCGGCTCTGCGATGAATGGCATTAACGTGCTGGTACATTATGACGGCTTGTATTTCCAGCTTGCTCTGCTCAAAAACGGAACCTTTGTTTCCTCGTTTTTTGTGGACACTCAGTTGAGCGCAGATGCCCTGGCTGATAATGAAGAGACTGCAGGTTCAGTTATTGTGAATGCGGTGCAAAATCTTTGCGAACATAACGGATTGGATCAATCAGATGTTAAGGCGCTGTTTCTGTCCGGCCATCCGCTTGATAAAGGCAGCTTTAGCACAATTCAGCAAACAGTGGACCAAAGCGTGAAAAAGGCCGACTCGTTTGAAGCGCTGAATCGGCAACTTAATCTTGAGGCCGAAGAGTATGCTAAAAACACACCCGAGAAATTTTTGGCCGCTGTGGGTATGGTGTTTGAAGATACGGGAGGGAATTAGATGAATTTATTACGGGACAAGCGCGAAGAAGAGCAATTTGATGTTCAGAATGAGAGCTTTGAAGAAGAGCCTTATGATTCGTCGGAATTGGACGAAGAGTATCAAGCTGATGTTGCTCCCCAAAAATCACCTAACATTCCTAGAAAAAAGACCCCCCTGCTTTTCTGGGTAACCTTGTTTTTGCTTTTGGTCGGGTTTGCGGTGATCTACTTTACCCAGTTTTACGACAAGAGCAAATCGCTTTCATTGGATCAGTTTGGCCAAACATCTGAACAAGAGAGCGCCCGGCAGCAGGAGCGGCAGGCTCAACAGACGGCTGAACCGCAGAATCAATCTCCTGTGGAACAGCCGGAGCAGACTGAACAGCAAATTCAACAGGAAACGCAACAGGCCGCAACCGAGCAACAGACACAGACACAAGCCGCCGATCAAGAGCAGCCGACATCAACTACAGATGTGGTCCGCTCATTATCACGCGTTGTTACTGCGTTTAACCATTCCATGACGCAGGATATCTCGCTGGGTACGTTTATTCTTGATCCTTATTCCATTTCGGCCGAGGTAACCGGATCGGCCGAAAGTATCCGTGCATTTTACAGCGGGTTGTCTGCAAATAGCCCCGATTATCTCACGTTAAATCCATTGTCTTCTGATGTTGGAAATACCGTGCTGTTGTCCGGGAGATTGCAGATTCAGAATTCAGGCGCCGGCAGCGGAACGAATATTACTTCCAATGCAATCAATTCTACTTTGAACGCACTGATGTCGGATGCAAATCTAACCAAACTTATAATGACAACCCAAACCGGTTCTTCGGGACGCTATCGAGTGTTTCTGAAAACGCAGGGAAGTTTTACAGAGTGTGTGGATTTTATTGACAGGATCGCTGAACATCAGTGGAATCCTGATGTATCCAAATTAATCATACTGCCCGACGGCAGTAGCAAGCGGACCTTTGTTCTGCGTCTGGTATATTGATGTTTCAGAGATTTGACAGAATACTACTTTAATCCGCCCCTTGAATGCATAACACATGTCAAGGGGCGTTCATATAACATGCGTATTATAGCCGGCACTTTAAAAAACTTTCGTCTTATTTCACCCCACGGTCAGAGTATCAGGCCGACCTCTGACCGCGTACGTGAATGGATTTTTTCTTGTCTGATCAGACAAATTAAAAATGCAAGGGTTCTGGACCTGTTTTCCGGAACGGGTGCATTCGGACTTGAAGCTCAGAGTCGGGGTGCCCGGTCAGTGACCTTTGTAGATCAGGCGACACAGGCGGTTGATCTGACTCGGGAAAATATTGATAAAGCCGGAGTTTCGGCTGATATTTTCAGAGATGATGCGGTTTCATTTCTGTCCCGGACCGATAAATGTTTTGATATTATTTTTCTTGATCCTCCGTATCAATTTGATCAACTCGAAAAGCTGACTGCTGTTATTGATGAACGTCATTTGCTTGCAAAAGACGGTGTTTTGATTTATGAAACGGATCGCCATGAGCGTCCGATTGAACCTGACGCATTTTCGCAAAACACGAGAACAAACACAAAGTCGAACAAGGGTGGTGTTTTATCAAAATGAACTCTAAAGTTGCAATTTATCCCGGAACCTTTGATCCGATCACGAATGGACATATTGATGTCATTGAACGAGCCGCGACAATATTCGATAAAGTCATTATGGCCGTTGCGGTGAACCCATCGAAAACACCGCTTTTTACTGTACAAGAGCGAATGGATATGATCCGGAATGCGGTGTCTTATATCCCCAATGCGTCTGTCGACTGCATCGAAGGCCTTTTGGTCGATTATGTGGCTCAAAAAGAGGTGCAGGTTGTCATTCGCGGTTTGCGCGCCATCACTGATTTTGAATATGAACTTCAGATGGCCCAGGTGAATCGAAAGCTGAATAATAATTTAATTACTGTGTTTATGATGCCGCATGAACGCTACTCTTACCTGAATTCCAGTGTGGTCAAAGAAATCGCAGGTTACGGGGGAAATATCGAGTGTTTTGTACCTGAAAATGTCAGGGAACAGTTGGTTGAAAAGCTGAGTTGAAGGTGTTTGCATTTTACGTTAAATCAAAAATATAGGACTGGTTATGCCCCACATTTCAAAAAGATTTTCACAGATCAGTGAGTCAAAGACCGTTGCATTGAATAGCGTGATGGCCAAAATGAAACGCGAGGGTAAAGATGTCGTTGGTCTGGGAGCGGGTGAACCTGATTTTGATACGCCTGATCACATAAAAAAAGCCGCTATTAACGCCATAGAACAAGGTTTTACAAAATATACACCGGCTGATGGAATGTTTGATTTGAAAACAGCCATCGCAGACTGGCTATTGGCGGAACGTTCGATACAGTACGAACCAAAGCAAATTGTGGTAACATGTGGAGCAAAACATGCTGTGTATGAAAGTATTGCTGCTGTATGTGATCCGGGCGATGAAGTGATTCTGCCGGCGCCGTATTGGGTCAGTTATCCGGAACAGATCAAGTTGGCGCAAGCCGAGATAAAAGCTGTCAAAACCGGGCCGGATAACGGTTTGAAAATAACAGCAAAACAACTAGAGAAAACTATTTCATCAAAGACAAGATTGCTTATTCTCAACAGCCCCGGCAATCCATCCGGTGCTGTTTACACCAAAGAGGAACTGGCAGATATTGCTGATGTCATTGCCGAAAGCGGTGTCTATGTGCTGTCTGATGAAATTTATGATCAAATTGTTTTTGATGATATGGAATACGCTTCCATGGCGGATTTTCATCAACAACTGGGAGATCAGCTGATCTATATAAATGGTGTATCCAAAAGTTTTGCAATGACGGGCTGGCGTATCGGCTTTCTGGCAGCTCATGCTGATATTGCTACGGCTATCAAAAAGTACCAGGGACACAGCACATCAAATCCCTCTTCCATTTCTCAGAAAGCGGCCTATGCCGGATATGTGGAGGATAAACAGTTCGTTAAAGAAATGCGAAAAGCCTTTCAAGAGAGACGTGATTTTGTACATGATCGTCTGAATGCTATGCCGAACGTATCCTGCATGTTGCCAAAAGGTGCATTTTATGCATTCCCGGATTTTTCCGCGTATTACGGCGGCAGCATAACCTCATCACTGGAATTTTGCGCTTATTTGCTGGAAGAGCATCGTGCGGCCATCGTCCCCGGCGTCGCGTTTGGCATGGATGCACATGCACGACTGTCAGTTGCAACGTCTATGCAAAATCTGGAAAAAGCACTGGAACGAATTGAAACGGGATTAAAGGCGTTAGCATAAAGGAGTATTAAAATGCCAACCTATGAATATCTATGTAAAAATTGCGGATATCGGTTCGAGAAATTTCAATCTATTAATGATGAGCCGGTTCGGGAATGTCCCAAATGCAAACAAATTAAAGTGGAACGTCTGCTGAACGGTGGAAGTGGATTGATTTTTAAAGGGTCCGGGTTTTATATAACGGATTATAAAAAATCCCAAAACTCCGAATCGAATACACAAAAGAATAAAGAAGCAAAAAACGAAAAAGCAACCACTAATAAAACCGAGTAGATTATGAGTAACGTCGGATTAAACAGTGATATCAAGGTCGCCAAGAAGCGACTGCATCTGCAAACGAGTCGGTTGGACACCAATACACTCAGTCTTGAATTGTTTGAAGGTGGAGAATTGATAAATCGCCAATATCGAGCAGTGGATGCCGATATCTCGGAATCCGGTTTACAGGATATCCACAATCAGATTATTGATCTGATTGAATTTTTATTTAAAATCAAGGATGATGTCCGGCAACGTAAAAATGTCACCGCCCTTGTTCATCTCGCACGGATGTTCAGGGATGTCGGAATCAATGAACAGGCAATCGAGACCTTCCAATATGCTCTGCGCCTGGATCGTCAGGCTGATGTGAACTTTGATCTGGGCAAGGCTTATGGAAATTGGAAGATTTCAAGACGCTCTGGATCAACTGGAAAAGAGCCCGCAGTCCTATGCGGATGTTCATTTTTACAAAGCGTTGTCGTATTGGAAAACGGGACAGTTTTCCAACGCTCTGGATGCTCTTAAAAAAGCCATCGGTGTCGATGAAAAATATGCCGAGGCGCATTTTTATTACGGCTATATACTTGTTGACAGCTGCATACAGAAACCAGCCATGCCGGAGTTGCCTTCACCGATAGAACGTTTGAAACAGTCGGAACGCTATTTCGAAAATGCTGTTTCCAATTCAGAGAGTATTGATGGTGAAACGGTTGAAAAGGGTGTGGAAAAAGCCCGGGACAGCAATTTTGAAAAAGGACTCGAAATTCTGGAGCAGGCGATCCCCAAAGGCCGATCAGAAACAAACCGACCCTGGGATAGTGAGCTATTTCTGCGTTTTATGTACAAAAACGCAAAAGATATCACAAGGATTTTACATCAATTGGAACGATTGGTTGAACAAAATCCAAAATATCCTGATCTTCGACACGCATTGGGTAGCGCTTATCTGATACGTGCCTGGTA
Organism: candidate division KSB1 bacterium; assembly: GCA_034521575.1. Classification (NCBI taxonomy): domain Bacteria; kingdom Pseudomonadati; species Candidatus Zhuqueibacterota bacterium. Next base: position 995,195 of record JAXHMJ010000005.1, on the reverse strand, counting down.
TTGTTTCAGCAAAGCCACAGATCAGTTCAAAAATGCAATCGAGATCAATCCGGATTTTGAAAAAGCGGCAAATAAAGTCAAACTGCTGCAGAATGACGGCCGGGGTTTGTTGATTTTACTGCGCGCCGTACTTAAATAGCATTCATTTCATACGTCCTATATTATATCTTTTTTCTCTGGCATTAAAATTGCATAAATAGTTGAAAATTAACTGGATTTAATTTGTGATATTTGTTTTCGCATTGGAATCAGTTTTTGTGTAGATGAGGTATATGGTATTATGAATGCTCCACATGTATTGAAAAAAATTTACTTAAGTGTATTAATAATATTGGTATATGTAGTTCAATTGCGGGCGGGAGAACTGCAGTCTGTTTTCGCAACCCAGATCAGGCCGGTTCGACCTGCCGCTTATATATTCAATATTCAATTCGACGCACCTGTCACTGCAACGTCTCAGATTGAGATAAGATTCGCTGAACAGTTCACTTTGTTACAGAATATTATCGTTTCCTCTGATGATTTGGCCGGTGGCCTGCAAGCCGTTGTGGAAAAGCAGAAATTGATTATAACCCGTGTCAAACCAGCCGGATCAGTCGAAGCGGGCGAGGCCCTGGAAATCCGCACAGCCAGTGTTGTCAATCCTGTTGATATGGAGCAGCCCTATGAATTTCAGATATCCCTTTTGAATGGCAATACCATAGCAGATTCTATGACAAATAGTGTCAATATTGAATTGTTTACAAATCAGAAATTACAATAGGTCCCCACATTGAAAACATTTGTAACTATTATCATAACGGCAATTGTCCTGTTGGGAACCACAGCAGGGTTTTCGGACACTCTCAATGATTTGACAGTCACACCGCAATCCAGTCTGGCGGGTGAGTATACAGTCTATAACTTTAAATTTACCGCGCGAACCACAATCCCTCAGGAAGCATCTTTCCGCATTCTGTTTGGCCAGGACTTTGATCTGGATCAGATCGTAATCGCCTCTTCCACGGATCAGGCGACACTGGACGGCGGTTTGACGGTCAGAACGGTGGATGATGAGACGGTTGTCCTGGACAGAAACGGCGCCACGACCTCCCCGGCAAGCGGGGATACCATAAAGTTTTCGCTTGCAATGGTTGGAAATCCAATCGCCGGTTCCTATCAAATAGATATTGAAACACTGAATTGGGATAGCGTTACAGTGCTTGATCAAGGGACCAGCGCTGCATTTGCCATTCAGGAACCGGCAGATATCGCTTCATTCAATCTTTATATGACCCCGCAGAATCCCAAAGCTGGTGAACCGGTCAAAGTCGTTGTGGCTGATGCGCGGGACAGCAACTTGAATCTGGTGAGCGGCGTCGTGATCTGGCTTTTGAATCCGGCACTCTGAATGATCATGCTGCGCCCAACGGTCAACTTCCCAACCTGGTGCCTGTTTATGTCAGTAACGGCGCGGGATATGCATGGCAGACCTTGTACAAAGCGGAAAATAATATCCGGCTGCAGGGAACGGTCGAAGGGACATCCGTTACCCAATTGACCAGTACGTTCACCGTAACGCCCGGCGAATTGTCTGATTTCAATATGACCGGCGTTCCCGATTCTGTCGGCGCCGGCGAGTCTTTTTCGCCGAGTTCGATCAATGTCAAACTCCTCGATCATTGGGACAATCCCAAAACAGATTATGAGGGCCAAATCTTTTTTACAAGCAGTGATCCGGCTGCTCAACTCGCCTACAATTCATCAAACCCCTATATGATGTTTCCGCCTCATGGCGGTGAAGACGATTTCAACGGCAGCCTGTTTGATTTGCGCAGAGCAGGCAACCAAACCATTACCGTGACCAATGATACATTATTTGAGCAAAGCGATAAAATTCTAGTAACGCCGGATGAAATTGTCTCTTATCAGTTTGAAAGTATCCCCACTCAACGGGCAGGCGCCTCGTTTGCAGTTACTGTACAAAATGCAAACGATGCCTATGGGAATCAAGCTTCCGGACAAATCAATATTGGCGTCGAGGGAAGTAATCATGCCTCGCCCAGTGGTCAGACACCTGCGCTGAATAATATCGTGGTCATAAACGGAAGCGGCGTCGCTCAGCAGATTCTGTTCAAAACAGAGAGTGTGCGACTCACCGGCACGTCTGTGCAGACCAATACGACGGTGAATACAAACAGTTTTAATGTCTTTCCTGCAGATCTGCACCAGCTTTCCGAGGTCTCCGGTTCTGCGCAGATAACTCAGGCCGGCAATCCGTTCCCCGACCCGGTAACGGTGACTGCATACGATATTTATGATAATGAAAAAATTGACTTTAACGGTACCGTATCTTTCACCAGTACAGATACAGAACCGGCGACATCCTTGCCCGGCGATTATTCGTATAACAATCAGGCATCCCATGACTTTGCCGGTGTTCAGTTTAATCTGAACACTGCCGGTGAACAGACCATTACGGTGGCCAGCGGAGCGGTTCAGCATACCACCGATCCCATTCGGGTGGAGCTTTCCAATCCTATTCGTATTACGCGTGTGACCGCAGACAAGCAGTTTGTAACCCGCGGCCAGGATAATATTACCGTGGTAATGGAAATCCAGAATACCGGAACTGAATCTTTGTTGAACTATCAAAGTAATTTACGTTTCCGCACGGATCAAATGAACGTGGACGGCGATTATGTGGCGCCGTCTGTATCCCGGACCTCTCTGGCTGCCGGACAAACCACCTCTATTCCGTTTACGGTGAATGTGGGCGCCGGCGCCACTTTGGGTGAAATTACGATTGATGGCGCTGTAAGCGGAACGTTTGACGGGGCGCCGCTGGATAAAGTGGGATCAGAAATCATAGACTCCTGGATTGTCCAGGAACCGGCGGATGTGCAGATATCAAATCTGGTTATAGAAGCTGATACCATTGCCCGAGAGTCTTCCGGCGTACCGATGCGTCTGACATTAGAAAATAACAACGGTCAGCCGTTTTCAGCCGCTGCGGTATTTAATGCTATAAATTTTTCCTTTTACAGCGATGCGCCTGCCGATGTCAGTCAGTTTTTTGATGTCACACCCGAACCCGGCAATCCGGATACACTTGCCGGCAATAGCAGCCGGATTTTTAATTATTATATCGCTGCCCGGGACGATGCTCCTCTGGCCCATATTTCAGTGCGCGTGTCTCTGGATTACGATGACAGAAATTCCCTAGAGAACACGTCATTCACATCAGGTGTGCTGGAATCATTTCAGTGCGTGGAATCCACTTCGCTTATCCTGACCGAGGTTACGCCGGTCAATCAGCCGGCTGTGACCATTGGTCAAACCCAGGATTTTACAATCCGGGTGGGGATCCGCAATCAGGGTAATGCTCCGCTTTCACTTTCGTTTGATCCTGCTGAAACCTATGTCACCCTGAAACATCGCGGTATGGAATATATTTCTCCCAATGATATTATTTTCCCCAGTGCATTTGTCGGAGGCGGCACCAATCTGCCTCCTCAGACAACACGTTATGTCGATTTTGTAGTTGATCAAGTGGATGCGGGGGTCCCGGACGGGCACTATAGCATCACAGCCAGACTGACCACAGGACAAGGGTATTATACAACGTCAAATCTGTCGGATGTGTTTGGTGAAATTCTCGTGCAAAAATCCGACGATCTGCGACTGGTTTCTCTGCAGCCCTCGCGGTCACCGATGACGGTTACCGGTTCGGTGCAGAATTGGAATGTATATGCCGTACTCGCCAATTATGGCGGCAGTTCTGTGGATATTGATTTTAGTCAAACCGAGTGCCTGCTCACAACCCAGGGCGGCGGATTATATCCCGGGTTGACTATTGGTTCAGGCTATTTGACCAATGGTGATTCTACCCTCAGCGCCTTGGAAACCGATACCCTTGTGTTTCCAATTGGGTTTAACAATGCGGATCCCGGCATTGCTATGATCGATGTGAATCTGGATTATTCTGTCAATAACACCGGACAGAACAAAGCAATCGACTCGGAATCTGTTGGAAAAACCAGTCAGGCTGTATTAGAAACCCCGGCCGAGTTCAGTATTCGTGAGTTGTATGCTTCTCAGCAAACCGTGACCCGGAATAGTACGGTGAATTGGTGGGTGACCGTCGTGGTTGAAAACACCGGCCAGGCTGCCGTGGACGTTGATTTGAATTCAGCCGCTGAAACCTGGGTCCGGTTTTATCAAAACGGTTCCCAAACGTCAGGATTTCAGACGGATATGCCGTCAAGTCTTGCGGGCGGCGGAACGCGTCTTGACGGGGGTGAGGTTGACAGTGTGATTGTTCCCATAACTGACATGCCATCCGTGACCGGTGAGTTTTCAATCAAAGCCCGTATGCGCGCTGTCGAGTTGAATCGTGATTTGCCCATGACTTTTGAAACCCCTGATCCGGAAGCCTTTCTGTTTAAGATCGAGGCGCCTTCCGTCCTTTCCTATCAGCAGGGATCATTATCACCTGCGAATATCGTGCCCGGGAACTTTGTAGAATTTCGTCTCAACATTGCCAACTCCGGTGAGGCGGATGTCCTCTTGTCGGAGAATCAAACCGTTCTGCGGATCAGTGATGGCGCGGATCAGTTTACCGCCTCAGTGGATGGCTCGTTTGACACTGTCCTGGAAGGAGGCGCGACCTCAACCCTGCGTTTCAAGAGAGAATATGTCTCCGGCGCATTAGACGTCGGTTCTTTTGAGCCGGTGCTCACTATTCGAGGTACTGAGAACGGGCAGACCGTCAATGAGCAAGTATCTCTTCAGGGGGATCAGGTCAACGTCGGTGTGAGCGGTGAATTTGCGATTCTGGATTTGAGTTCAAGCCTGGAAACGGTGATTCGCGGACAGACGAATCCGTTCAATATTCAGCTGCAAATTCAGAATAATAGTATTCGTACCTTGCAGTTTGATGATTTGAACCTTATTTTTAATTATAATACTCAGGATGTGAGTGACCAATTTACCTTGAATGTCCCCGGCACGTTTCAGAACGGCACTCCGTATCTCCAGCCTCAAGAGTCCGGAACACTGACAGCTCAGGTCACCGAGGTTTCTTCGTCGGCGCCGATTGGCGACGTGTTGCTAAGCGCCCAGGTCTGGATGGCCGACTCGATTGATAGTGGAAATAAATATCAAACTCAAATCAACAATGCCGGCGTATTGACGGTTGAAGAACCTGCCAATATTGTTTTGGAGGATTTGGCGGTCAGCCAGCCCTCTGTGATTCGCGGTCAGCAATCCGACTGGTATATTATTGCATATGTCCGCAACACCGGCGGCGGCATGATGCAGGCCCCTGCAGAATGCTGTCGACGAGACGTTTGTCAATTTCAGCAGCGGCAATGCCTTTTTTGATATCGAACAGCCAACAGGGTTTGCCGGTTCCGAAAGTATGCAGCTCGGCGGAAATGCCGTGGACAGCCTTTTTTTCCGAATCAATTCGGTGAGTCAGGACCCTGCTTTGATCGGGGATGTGCAAATCAGCGCCCAGGTGATGGTTCTGGAATTGAATACTGGCCGGGAGCTTGTCGCTACCAGCGACAGTCTTGAAACGCTGCCGACAGTCAACGTACTGAATCCTTCAACGGCCCGTATGGATGGATTGATCGCCTATGTAAAATCAGATACACTCGTGAATGCCGATTCCACGTTCCATGTGCGCGCCCTGGTTTCCAATCTCACGGGCGCTGACGGCGATACGATCGAAAAAGCCACCTTGGAGTTTGATTCGTTTTTCAATTCCATCCGGTTTATACAGGGAGATACGCTGAGTGTCTATGATATTGCGCCGGGTGAATCCAAATGGACAGAACCCGGACTGCTCGTGCAGGCGCCCGAGTTCCCCGGAAGCAATGAGGTTATTCATGCCAAAATTCAGGAGGTCATCGGCAAAAGCGGTGGCGAAGCTGCTGACATTCAGACCTCGTTCTCCCGTTCTGATACCACGGTTCGGATTCATTCGCAAGCAGCCGGGAATTTGCAAATTGTGGATGCTTACGCCGACAAGGACAGCGTAGGCGCTGGTTCATGGATTGCCTGGAATGTCCATGTGGCGCTTTTAAACTCAGGGCAGGGTACCATTGAAATCGGTCCTGCAGATTCCATGGGACTGGATATTGTGGGTGAAGATGGTTGTTTAATCGAGCAGCAAGAACTGAATGAGGATGTCAGATATCTGATGGCTGGCGAGACCGACACCCTGGTCTATTCCATCAAACGCACCGGGTTTGCCAACGGCGAAAAAACTGCACGCATCAGTATTTTGGGGCATGATATGAATGCCCGGCCCGGCAATAGCTTTGTCAGCACAACCGACGTTCCTTTTGTCGTGTATTCAAATTCCGCCGTTCAAATAACCCGAACCTATGTGGATACAGCATTAAATGTGCATGGGGATACAGTGCATGTGAATACCGGCCAGACCTTTAATGTCAAAGTGACTGTCAACAATGCAGGCGGACAGGATTTGTCAGATGTAACCGTCGGTTTGAGTACACAAAACCTGCAGATTATTGGTGATGCGGAAAGAACTTTGACAAACCTTTCATTCGGTTCGCAAAAAGATGTCGAGTTTACAGTGCAGGCTCCGCAAACCCCCAGCCCGGATGGCGAATACGCTGTCGCACGCATATTATCTGCGCGCGGGATTGATTCATACCAGGCCCGCGAAGGCTGACAGCGCTGGATTCTACGCTGCTAACGGTGGTCGATGAACCCGCACAATTGAGAATTGTGGAAACCCTCAATCTGGCGCCGAATGAAGAACGGCGTGTCAGCTATAATCAGGAATTTCCGATACAGGTTTCTGTTATCAATCAAGGCACTGAAACAGTGCGTGATGTGACTGTCAGACTGAATAGCAATGTCCAGGAACTGGCGACAGTCAATAATTCCCCGCAGTTGATCGAAAGCGAGATTGCAGCCGGAGATACCGGACGGGTTCTTTTTTCCGCGTCCGCCGGAGAAATGACCGGTACGGTGAATTTTACCTCCAGCATTTTGTCCGCCACCGGTTTGAACAAAAGCGGTGATCCGAATATCGTGAATCCCGGCGATGCCAATTCCGCCTATGCGATTGTGGAGCGCGGCGCCATGCTTGCTATTGTAGATGTGTTTCACCAGGTGGAAAGTATCAATGCGGGAGACAAGTGGAGCCCATGGAATATTTATGCGGTTGTATCCAATACGGGTACGGCGCCTCTTGAATTTGTCAACATCACATCTGACAATATCACTTTTACGGTCGAAGAACAGCCGGACCCGGAATATCGGGTAACCCCGCCTGAAAGTCTGCAAGTGCATCCCGATTTTACGTTGGACGCTGGTGAATCTGATACGCTGGTGTATCGGGTGACCCGAAACGGTGATGTTGCCGGACAAGCTGTTTATCAGGTTGTTCTCTCGGCGTTTGATCGTCAGGCCGGTCCGGAACATGTGCTGCCTCCTGTAAGCGCTTCCGATTCAGTGTTTGTGAACAGTGAAGCGCTTGTGCAAATCATTGAAGCGAGGGTTGTCGCCAATCGGCATAACAACTCCGGGATTGGCTTGGTCAATCGGGGACAGGAATTTAAAGTGGAAATCGACCTGAGAACCGGTCAACTCCTGGGCGTGGACAGTGTGGCGGTCCGACTCGAATCCGACGGTTTGTCTCTGACCAATCCCGACACGGTCGTGATTGATTCTATTCAGCGTGACAGCAGAGCCACGGCTGAATTTACAATGGTTGCAGACAGCTCATGGGATGTTCAACAGGGAGAAATTACGGAACAATTTGAAGCATCCATTATTTCAGCAATGACCGCAAACAGCACTATTCCTGCGCAAATCCGTTCTTCAAATACACCGTCGGATCGGATGACCCAATGTCTCATACAAACACCGGCTGGCATCCGACAGAATGTTTTTCTCGGACTCGGAGAATGGGAATCTGTGGTGATCGGTCAGGATTTTGATGTGATTACAAGGATTTATAACCAGGGTAAATCCAAAGCCGGCGAAGGGCGAATCCGTATATCACCGCCGGAAGACTATCTTGTCAAGAATCCCAATGATACCACGGAATATGTCACCACGCCGGTCAGTCAATTGTTTTCTTTCGCCGATAGCCATGATTCAACGGATGTGCGATTCACCTTTAGAGCGCCGGAAGTGGCCTCAGGTCCTGATTATATTACCACCACAATGACTCAAATACCTGTGGATCTGAATACGCTGGATACATCTCGTGTTGTCAATATCACAGATACACTGGCATTATCAACCGAAGGCGCAGCGCTGTCCCTCGATAATTTGTTGATTTCCGCACCGGACGGCGCCACGGACGGCATTGTTTCTACCGAACAGTTGTTCCGCGTTCGTGTCCGGGTGAATTCGACAGATAATATTCTGGACCGTCGCGCGGTTCTCCTGCTGCCGTCTCTGGACGGCGATGCCCATTACGAATTGCGCACCAAGGATACGCTTAATGTTCATTCTTCCGAACAAGTGGTCGAATGGACTCTTTTGGCGCCTGATGTGCCGATCAGCCAGTTTCATGAAATTATTGTTCAGGTGGAGGGACGTTCAGCGGACGGAAGGACGATCAAACAAACCAATACCGTATCCATCAACCGTGTCGTCTCCAGAAGCACACTGACTGTTGAACCTCTTGAGGTCTCGTGGCCGCCGATTTCTATGCGCGAGGGTGAGGCGTATTTTGCTACGGATCAACGCGCCGTAATCCGAACCCGGGTTAACAATTCGGGCGAAGCCGGCATTACCGGTACGGGTACTCTTAAACTGAATGTGCTAAAGAGCGGTTTGACCATTCTGACATCGGATTCCGTGCAATTCAGTGATGACGGTTATGTGGAATGGGAAGTCAGAGCGCCCACCATTCAAAAACCTATCGGAGAATTGATTCGTGTTGAAATGACCCGACTGCCGAATGATGAAAATTCCGGAAAAGCTGTGAATGTGGCTGTCCGCAAGCGCGAATTAACCGTGCATACGGAACGGGCGGCGCAATTGCAGGTTAGAAATTTTCTAATCAATACCGGGCATAACACAGTTTCCACGCAGCAGGAATTTACGGTAAGCGCTGAACTGTGGGGTCAGAATGTAGAAAACAACGAGATTACAGCCGAGTTTCATGTGTCAAATTCCGCGTATTCTCTGTCAGGCCGCAGTCAAGTGGTGACGCTGGTTAATGAAACCGCATCGCTTCAATGGAACTTACAGGCGCCGGATTATGCCACCACTGAATGGGACAGTATGTGGGTTGAAATTACAGCTTGGGATAAAAATTCCGGACAGGAAATTACGGCCACTTCAACCCATTTAAAAATTATGACCCATCAGGCCGCTTCGTTCATGATTGAACCGTTTATTTCAAAACCGGAAGGTTTGACTTCACTGGTCTCAACCGAACAGGAATTTACACTGAGTGCGAAAATCACTCATGACGGAGCTTCCTATCTCAGATCAGATGTTTTCAAGATACAGCTGATCCTGCCTCAGGATGGAGACTATGAACTTTTGAGTGATTTCAGGCAGCAGGTGACCGGACAGGAGATCAACAATGAAATCTATCCTGAATGGCAAATAAAAGCTCCGCCCGAGAAACCCATCAATCTGTCAAAGTTTGTATTTATTGTAGAGACCGTTCCCAAAGATTTGAATACCGGAGAACAGGCAATTGTGGAAGATAAAGACGTTGAATTTACCATTCAAGCGGTTTCCAGGGCGGACATAAGAGTGCAGGCTTATCTGCATCAGCGGCCCGGTCTGGATACTGCCAATGTTCGCTTTGGTAATTCATTCTGGATTACCGCCAAGCTTGAAAACTATGGCGAGGCAGGTTTTCACGGTCGTTTCAAGGCGCGGCTGGATCTGCCTGAAGCCTATCAGCTGCTTTCTGATTCATTGATAAAGACCGGAGAACGCGATTCAGTGATTTGGCAGGTCAAGGCCCCTGAACAGTACACGAATCCGGTTGATACTCTCCGGGTTGTGCTGGTCGAACCGCCCCGGGATGATTTGTCAAAAGTTGCTGCCTATGTGGGAGACTCGAGTGCGACTGTGTTAACCCGGGTTGAAAAGGGTGTGGTACAGGTTGACAATGTTGCGGTACCGAGAAAATCCGGCGTATTGACAGAAGCTGTCGATGTTCCACTGCTGGGATTGGCATTTTGGAACAAAGACGGCGGCAGTGGCATTCATTCTATTTTAAACGGTGTCAGCCTGACCCTGCGGAATAAAGAAGGATCTGAACTCCGGACACCGGGCGCTGTTTTTTCGCGAATCGCCGCTGTGAAACAGGACTCTCAAAACCTACTGTGTTGGGTCAAGTGACGGAATTTACCGATTCTTCCCGTATTGATCTGGATTTTACCGATTTCTTTGCCGATACAATTGCCGGGTCCGCAAGAGATACGGTTTATATCGTTGCCGATCTCCTGAATGAAACCAATGTCAGGGAATTTCGCGTTTCGGTGGATTCGAGCCGGGATATCCGGGTCCGGGATGAACTGAATCAGGAATTGCTGATCGCGGATTCCAGCGGTCAACGAGTTGATTTTCTCGGGATTTTATCCGAATTGTCGGTAGTGATGGAAAACAGTTCCGAAACTACGTTTTTTGTATATCCGAATCCGTTTGGCCGGTTTAATAAAACGGAAACCCATTTTGTCTACTATTTGAATCAGGCCGAGAATTTTGAAATTAATATCTATACGTTGACAGGCGATTGGGTTCGGAACTGGAGCTTTACTCAATCCGAGCATCCGCAATTGACCCAGGCTGGATTGCATCAGGCAGAATGGAGCTGGGATGGAACCAATGGTATGAATGAACCGGTCCTGAACGGTGTCTATCTTGCCGTGCTTGTCACGGAATCAGGTCAAAGAGCGATGACTAAAATTGCTGTTGTGAGATAACCAAACTATGATCTATGCGATGATAAATACACTTGAATATTTGAAAACAATAGCCTGTATCGTGTTGCTGTTGTTTGTTGCATCCACCGCTCAGGAAGGCGGAGCCGGTGATCAGTGGGGCGGAGTCACTGATGTTTTTGATTTTCCCGTGGGTGCAAGAGCCATGGCAATGGGTGGAGCGCAGGTATCCGTTGCTGACGACGCCTTTTCACTCTACTGGAATCCTGCTTCGCTGGAAATGGTGCCTGCCATGTCACTGGGCGCTTATCATACCAATCTGCCGATGGGTACCCAATATAGCTATCTTTCTTTTACCTATCCCACATTGAGTACCGGTACGTTCTCAATTGGTGTTCTCCGCCTTGCAACCGGAGATGTGGAGCTGCGTGATTCCAACGCTTCCTATTTGGGCAGCGAAGATTACGGACGCAGCTTGTATATGTTCGGCTATGGGAAAAAACTGGCCAGCTGGTTTTCCATAGGCGCCAATTTGAAAATTGAACATATGCGCATTCCCGGTTATCAGGATGAAGCCAACGCAGTCAATATGTACTCTGAATCTTCCGTCGGTGGTGATGTCGGTATACTGCTGGTCTCCGGCGCTCAGTCCGGATTTTTCAGGAATTGGAGAATCGGTGTGAACGCTCATAATATTGTTCAGCGCTCTCTGCAATTCGACGAAGAACGCGAATTCAGTCCGCGTTTGTACCGTTTCGGATTGTCCCGTCCTTTTTTCATGAATGAAGAAAATAACTATCTGCACGCAGCCTTTGAGTATGATGTACACGAAAATCAGCACGTACCGGATTACCTGCATTTTGGTTTGGAATACTGCTTTAACGAGACGTTTCTGCTGCGTTTGGGATGGAACCGGCGTGGCAACTATACAGAGGGATACGGTACCACGTATGGATTCGGTATCCGGCAGTTTGGAATCCAGCTGGATTATTCCTACTGGGGCGGCCGGGATGCCTTTGATTCCAGCCACCGTATTTCGGCAACGTTGGCTCTTGGAAAAACCCGCAACGAACGGATAGCGGAAATCCAGGAACGCGAAATGCAGCGAATTCAGGAAGAAGCCATTCAGCAGCGCAATAAAGAGCGCCGGGAAACGATTTACTCCAGGTATCGCGCACCCGTCAGTATTATGAAGAAGGTGATTATCCGCGCGCCTACAGCGCCATCAGCAAAGTGCTGGCCTATGATGAAACCGGTGATGCGCCCGAATTTGAAGAGGCGCGGGAACTGGCGAAAAAGATCACCCAGGCCATTGATCAGGAACGCGAGCAGGAACTGGAAAATGAAATTGAACGCAAGCAGGCTGATCAGGAACGCAAATATAAT